>JBKCCF010000154.1:0-17164 GCA_046305255.1 Methylococcaceae bacterium | reverse complement strand
TGGCCAATAAGATAGCGTCATCGCGTGACACAACAGAGGTTTTCAGGATTAACCCAGTTCTGGCACGTAGGTGTTTGATTGCAAAGGCAGGTTTGACGTCCAGGAGGCCGAAATCAGCTCGCGAAGTGGTGAACTTCGGAGGCGCGGATACCGTCTCTGCCAGACGCTGCGCCAGAATCTCGACCGCCCGCGCCAGTGCTGCAGTCTGATCACCCGAAAAAGTAACGACAGTCGTCATGATGTCACCCTGATGGATTATCAAGGCCGGCGTGTGTCCGGTCTTGAGTTAAAACTGAATGACGATACCTGTCGTGTACTCCGGCAATCCGTTACTGAATAAAAGTCGGTGAATAAATGGTTTTGAAGCGGTTAAAAGAGGGCTTTCAACGACGATGCAGGTCCTTGGCAGTAACGCACTGAGGCCTTATTGCCTGAATTTCAGGACAGTTTTGAATTATCGGGGCGCAACAAATCACCCGTATGCTGGGGATCGGTGAGGCCGCCCTTCTTTTTAAGGACTCCCCGCTCGACCAACTGGGCAATAACGTGGTTCATTTGCTCATGCATCCTTAATAATCCCGGCAAGGATGTTGCCATCGCGAGAGAGGGCTCCAGCTTCATGGCACCATTTTCACCCTCTGCGTCCGGGCGTGCGGTTGAGAGTTCGAACTTCACGACACCGTCAGTTATGCTGATATTGCTGACACGTTCGAAGTATGAATAGCGGGTCATTGCTGGAGGCTCTGTTAATGTGAATATGGAAGCCACTAAAACCGGGACAAAATATATCAGGACATTTCTATAGCGGGCAACATTACCGGTGCGTGGTGTTCTCCGCTTGCGCATCCGACCGCAGCTAGGGCCTGATGGAATTCTGGAATGTGGGGACAACAACGAAAGACACCAGCACACCGCTGGGGCGCGGCGCAGTTAACCTCAACATGACAGCGGAATACCGCCGCTTCCGGATTGACGTCGCCCACTTACGAGACAAGCAGAAGATGCGCACAGATAGAACTAGCGCGCCGGTAGAAAAACGTATGGGGGGAAAATTAACGGCTTGAGCCGATGTAAGGCTAAAACCTTGGTGGGCTGTAATTGGACAACCGCGGAAGGATCCACCGTTGGGGCGGTTCGTTTGGGTAAGGGCTGAAGTGCCAGAGATACCCTCCAACCGGATTCAAAATCAGTGACATATAGTCAGATACCCGTCGTAAGAAACCGACGGGTATCTGTTGGTCAGATGGATGTGGCCCGATTACATCATGCCGTCCATGCCGCCCATTCCGCCCATTCCACCGGGCATGGGCGTATCGGTCTTGGGTTCCTCAGCGATCATCGCCTCGGTGGTAATCATGAGACCTGCAACCGATGCTGCATTTTGCAGAGCACTACGGGTTACCTTGGCCGGATCAAGAATACCGAACGCCACCATGTCACCATATTCACCATTGGCTGCGTTGTAGCCAAAATTGCCAGAACCTTCGGCAACCTTGTTCAGTACCACAGACGCCTCATCGCCAGCATTGGTTACAATCTGACGCAACGGCTCTTCCATGGCACGACGGGCGATGGCGATACCCACGTCCTGGTCATGGTTGGCGCCCTTGAGTTCCTTGATCTTCTGCAGCGCACGGATCAGAGCAACGCCGCCGCCAGGCACGATACCTTCTTCAACAGCAGCGCGGGTTGCGTGCAGCGCGTCTTCGACGCGTGCCTTCTTTTCCTTCATCTCGACTTCGGTAGCAGCGCCGACCTTGATCACCGCAACACCACCCGCCAGCTTGGCCAGACGCTCCTGCAGCTTTTCGCGATCATAGTCGGACGTGGTTTCCTCAACCTGCTTCCGAATCTGGGTGATGCGGCCGTGGATCTTTTCTGAACTGCCCGCCCCATCAATGATGGTAGTTTCTTCCTTGCTGATCTGAACACGCTTTGCGGTACCCAGATCCTCAATGGTGGCCTTCTCCAGTGAGAGACCCACTTCCTCGGCTATTACTGTAGCGCCTGTCAGAACAGCAATATCCTCCAGCATGGCCTTGCGACGGTCGCCGAAGCCGGGAGCCTTTACGGCGGCGACTTTCAGGATACCGCGCATGTTGTTGACCACCAGCGTGGCCAGCGCTTCCCCTTCTACATCTTCCGCAATAATCAGCAGGGGACGACCTGCCTTCGCGACGCCTTCCAGAATAGGCAGCATGTCGCGGATGTTAGAGATTTTCTTTTCGCAAATCAGGATCAATGGATTTTCCAGTTCAGCGCTCATGCTCTGCTGGTTGTTGACGAAGTAAGGCGACAGGTAACCACGGTCAAACTGCATACCTTCAACAACGTCTAGCGTATTTTCGAGACCAGACCCATCTTCCACGGTGATCACACCTTCCTTGCCAACCCTATCCATCGCATCGGCAATGATCTTTCCAACTGCTTCATCGGAATTGGCGGAAATCGAGCCCACCTGGGCAATGGCATTGCTGTCGGCACAGGGTACTGACATCGCATGAATGGCCTCAACTGCGGCCGTAGTGGCCTTGTCAATGCCGCGCTTCAGATCCATCGGGTTCATGCCGGCGGCTACTGCCTTCAGGCCTTCAACGAGGATGGACTGCGCCAGCACGGTTGCCGTAGTCGTGCCATCACCCGCGATATCGGACGTCTGCGAGGCGACTTCCTTCACCATCTGTGCGCCCATGTTTTCGAACTTGTCAGACAACTCCACTTCCTTGGCGACGGATACGCCGTCTTTGGTGATGGTAGGAGCGCCGAAACTTTTTTCCAGAATAACGTTGCGACCTTTGGGGCCCAGCGTCACCTTGACCGCCTGGGCCAGGATATTCACGCCACGAACCATGCGGGCACGAGCGTCATCGCCAAATTTAACTTCTTTTGCTGCCATTTGTGATTTACCTTTTTTAACTCAATGCGTTATTAGTGGGGTGTGGGCTTTCAGCCTTCAAGGATCGCGATAATGTCATCTTCACGCATGACCAGAATATCTTCGCCATCTACCTTGACCTCGGTTCCGGCATACTTGCCGAACAGCACTTTATCCCCAGCCTTGACACCCAGCGGGCGCACCTGACCGTTATCCAGGGGCTTCCCATGACCCACAGCGAGCACCTCGCCACGAATCGGCTTTTCAGCTGCAGAATCAGGAATGACAATGCCGCCCGGAGAGGTACGGTCTTCTTCCAGACGCTTCACAATTACACGGTCATTCAATGGACGAATGTTCATCTAATACTCCTACTGACGTTGGTAGTTAAAAATCATGGCTGTGCCGGATCGACAACTCACTGGTGCCCATCATGCAACCCGACTGTTAGCACTCAACATGTGTGAGTGCCATATTAGTCGCAGAAGCTAACCTGTCAAGGCTCGCAGATCGGGCATGGAGGGCCGAGTTTCCCGAACCCGGTTACGCTCGAGCAACAGAGCAGCCAAGTACCGGGCATATCACGAGAGGTCGCAACAGCAAGGTCAATCAAGTCCGTGCCGATCAAATTTGAGCAAACCCTCATGATCGCTTCGTGGCAGATGTGGGGATATCTCCAACCACTTTCAAGCGGAGATATAGAAATATATGTTTGCCCGTTCGCGTCGGCCTGTAACACGCTGTACCGAAAGCCAAACAGAACCCAACCTTCACGTTCCAGCAGGGGCCGCGAACATGACAGAAAATGAAACACACAAACCCGGATCAGTTCGCTATCGTTGTGCCGAAAATTGATGACTGCCATGGGCGCATGCATAGGCATCTTTGACAGTGAGACAGCCGATCTTCCGCCTCCCGCTGTCTCGTCACCTGCTTATTCCCCTGATCAGCGAGTGCAAGAATGAAATCCTCTTCCCTTACAAACGCAGGTACTCTCGCCCGCTCGTCCAGGCCGGATATCAACACCGATTGGTTCGCCCAGGCCGGCACGCCATATAACAAACCGGCCCCAGCTCTGTCGTACCTGGCTGATCGGAATCCAACCCCGCCTCCCCCTGGCCTCAACTACGCGGTCCACGGTAATAACCTATCCGCATCAGAAACCGGGTCTGGAATTCGCTGCAGACCCTCGCAAGCTCTGCCGACAACACACCACTTCACCAGCCATGGATCAAAAGCTCATGCGGGTTCGCAGGCTACGGCTTATCCCCAACAGAAGGGCGCCAAAACGGCCACATTGATTCCGATTGCAGCACTTCAGCATTTTCTTTATTGCCCCCGGCTGTGTGGATTGGCATATCAGGCTGAGGCTAACCCCGAGAACATAATGAATAGGGCAGAATCACGGCCACTGATGCGATCCCGTATTGCTGGTGCAAACCGTGAACAGGCGCTTGAAATTCAGACTGACATACCCCTGATCAGTGAACGACTGGGCTTGATTGGGACAGCAGATGAGGTGGAGTTGAAAACGGACGGGACAATACGCCCCATCCAGTACTTGCACGGGCTGCGCCGAAATCATGAGCAAGATGAAATCGCCATTGCCGCCCAAATGCTTTGCCTGGAGGAAATGACCGGGAAGACCATCACTGAGGCACTGCTGGTTCACAGCACCTCCCGTCACCGAAAGGCCATGAGCCTTACAACTGAACTGCGAAGCAAGGTTGGCATGGTTACAACACAAACCCGCCATCTACTCCAGTCCGGCGACCTCGCAAGCCCCCTGGCGGATCCAGCAAAATGTCGGACCTGCTCTCTGCTAACTCACTGCCAGCCCGAGATCTTCCGCGCACGGCAACTCATCGAGAGGATCGCCGCCACACTCTGAGCCGGAGCCGCAACACAGGAAACACTGTCCTGACCAGCCTCAACCTGCGGTCATTTTCCGCAGGGCGAGCAGGCCTTGGGCTGATTGGTTCTCTGCCGCTATTTTGGAGATTGCCGAATGCTCACGTTGATTGTCATCTCCGGCATCGTCTGGATCGGCGTTAGCGGTCTGGCCATGATTCAAGAGATCTTGCGACAACTCTCGGATCCACATCTCTAGCCACATCGGGCCCATCAATCCTTAACGGGGCGTTTTTCCAGCTTTCTCTGCAGCGTACGACGGTGCATGCCGAGGGCACGAGCAGCGGCTGAAATATTACCGCCATGCTCGACTAACACCTTCTGCAGGTGCTCCCACTCCAAACGCCGAACCGACAGCGGCTTATCCTTGATCTCAACCGTGTCGTCGCCCTGATCCTTGTGCAGGGCAGTGACAATTTCATCGACGTCGGCGGGTTTGGCCAGGTAGTGGACGGCCCCGAGCTTGATGGCCTCCACCGCAGTAGCAATACTGGCGAAACCCGTGAGCATAATGATTCGGGTATTGGCATCCAGTTCATGTAATCGCTTGACCAGCACCAGACCGGACTCCTGACCGATTCTAAGGTCTATGACGGCATACTCCGGCTCAATGGCTTCTGCCAGCGTGACACCGGCCACTACATCGGTTGCCGTCTGCACATCGAAGCCGCGCTTCTTCAGAGCCTGCGCCAGGACACCGCAAAAGGTAGGGTCGTCATCGACCAGCAAAAGCGTGGGTCGCGGCGTCAGTTCAGCCAATACATCCGAGCCCATCAAACCCCCATTTTTCCAACAACCGGCAGAACTATCGTGGTTCTTATACCGCCTTTTTCGCGGGAAACCATTTCTATGGTGCCTCCCAGCCGATTGATCGTGGCAAACGCCAGAAACAAGCCAACCCCAAGGCCCGACTCCTTGGTCGTTACGGGCGACTTGCCAATCTGATCAATCAGACCCGGCGCCAAGCCAGGGCCGCGATCAAGGATAACCAGGGTGATGGCGGCATAGGTCCACCGTACCCGCAACTCAACGCCGGCAGGTGATACTTCCGAGGCATTGTTGAGAATATTGATGAGCGCATGGGTCAGGGTCTGCTCGGCCAGAATATCAGGAGCAGGCTTTGGGCCTGACTTACGATAACTGAGTCGGGCGTCCGGGCGCTGGCGTCGCCAGTCCGCTATGAGCTCATCAATGTAGCTTGTTAGCGATTTGATGCGACCGCTTTCTGCCCGGATTTCACCGGCAGTAGCGGACATGATGGAGAGCGCCTGCTTGCAGCGGCCAACCTGGTCACGGAGGATGCGCATTTTTTCAGCCAGCTCGGGATTTTCCCCTGACTCACACTCCTCCTGAATTTCACCGATCAGGATCGCCATGATACCCAGCGGCGTGCCCATTTCATGGGCAGCGCCCGCAGCCAGTGTACCCAGCGCGACAACCCGCTCATTACGGAGGCTCTGCTCCCGGGCCTCTGCCAGACTACTCTCTCTTGCACGCAGGTTTTTGGCCATTTCAACCACAAAATAGGCCACCATCACCGCACTGAATACAAACCCGAACCACATCCCAAAGACATGCAGATCCAAATTATGGGCTGGCATCATGGCATGCATACGGTGGATGGAATCATTTTGCAGACCCACCGGCTGCAGATCAGGCAGCGGCGTGTAATACCCCATGAGCAGGGTATAGCAGCCCGAGGTGAAGATCACCATGTACCACGTGTATTCCTGAGGGAGTACAGTGGCGGCGATGATGAGCGGCAATAGAAAAAACCATGCAATGGGGTTGGTAGCACCGCCGGTAAAATAGAGTATCGCCGTGATCGCAATGACATCAAAAGAGAGCTGCAGGAACAGTTCGTTCTCGGTAATGATGTCGCTGCTGCCCAGCCGCAGCCATGTCCACCAGTTGAAGGCACACAGCAAGGTGAGAATCGCCCACAGGGGTACCTCACGCAGCGGGATATTCAGCCCATAGAGACTGATGAAAATCACCAACCCCTCTCCGACAATCATCAGATTGCGAAGGAAAAACAGCCAGCGAAGACTCTGGCGGGCATCTTTGGCCACCATGATCGGGCCGGGAATACTGGAAAGGGGTTCTTTTTGCATGACAGTGATAGTCGAATGTGGACCCGGTTGCGTCAATGCGGCAATTTGCCACATTCATTAAGGAAATCAGTATCGTTAGACTGGTTTCACTGAACGGAGCAACACCATCAGCGACCTAATGCATACTGTGCGCTAGGAGTATTCCTCAAAGCAGGGAGATATAACCCCCTGCTTTTTTTATGTTCGCAACAGTCTCCTGCCCGAGCGGCCCTCAGTCCTGGTTATGCGTCAGGCCAACGCAATCAAACTCAACCCCCATACCACCCAACCCACAATAGCCTGCCGGGTTCTTGGCAAGATATTGCTGATGATAGGCCTCTGCAAAGAAAAACGCGGGCGCATCCGCGATCTCGGTTGTGATCTCGCCCAACCTGCCCGCCTGCACCAGGGCCGTCTGATAAGTGTCCCGCCCGAGCCTCGCCAACCTGGCCTGCTCCTCGTTAAAAACATATAGCACCGAGCGATACTGGGTGCCTACATCGTTACCCTGCCTCATCCCCTGGGTGGGATTATGGGACTCAAAAAATAGCTTGAGGAGTGCGGAATAGCCGATACGATCAGGCTCATAGACGACCAGCACGACCTCAGCATGGCCCGTCTGCCCACTGCACACCTCGTCGTAGGTGGGATTGGGCGTATGGCCCCCGGCATAACCAACCGCAGTGACCCATACACCAGGCACCTGCCAGAATTTTCGCTCGGCACCCCAGAAGCAACCCAGCCCAAATAACGCCCGCTCCAATCCCTCAGGATAGGGGGGCTTTAGGGGATGCTGGTTGACGTAGTGATATTCGGCAGTCGGCATGGGCTCGTTACGCCCCGGCAGAGCCTGCTCCGGACCCGGCAATTCGGGGATTTTTCTGAACATATTCAACATGGGGCCTCCGTAGCTTATGTGATGCCCACCCAGTCCTGCAATGGCGTCTCGGGTGGGGGCAGCGGCTGTTCGGTCATGGATGCTCCGCTTTGACGCTGTCCGATGGCCCACCCTTTTTGTTTGGGTACACGCTCATTCGACGGCATCGTCCGAAATCAACCGGCCGGTTGATCATTGGCAGCAACGGAAGTTCAACCTGGGCGCCATTGGCAGAGCAGCAACACGACCTATAACAGACGTAGCCGCAGGACTGCACCCTATTGTCACCATTTTTTGCGCCAACCCCGTGCATCTCAGGCTTTTGCATCGCATACGGAAACAATCATTCTGCTGTTCAGGCTCTGGCGCGGTATGGCGATATCGCTCATCGTTAATGCCTACCCACCCACCCAAAGAGGATCTGAAAATGGATATGTTAAGTGCTGTAGTCGTCGTCTCAATGTTCATGAGCGTGATTCTCCTGATCGCAGCCATAGTCAAAACCGTTCGGGATCATAGAGACTAAGATCCCATACCGAGTGCCGACGCATGATGGATCAACCCGACAGCGGTCGGCACAGAGAGTGCTTGTGAGGACATACAGGCACACAGTCCCTGTCGTAACCCGACGGGAGGCACACTAACGGGGTAAGAGAGACCATGACCAACGCTGATTGCATAACCCTCACGCACGACAACCACCCGCTCTGCGAACTACCGGTGCTCTCCGGCGCCATGGGTCCCAGCGTTGTTGATGTTCAGGCACTTTACAAGAATACCGGGATGTTCACCTACGACCCCGGCTTCAATTCGACCGCCAGTTGCCGATCGACCATTACCTTCATCGACGGAGAGGCCGGCGTACTGCTTTACCGGGGTTACCCGATTGAGCAACTGGCTGAGCGCTGCCACTTTCTGGAGGTCTGCTATCTGATTCTCAATGGCGAGCTACCGGACGCCGACGCCCTCACCCGCTTCACTCACGACATTACCATGCACACCATGGTGCATGACCAACTCACCAATTTTTTCAAAGGCTTCCGCCGTGATGCCCACCCCATGGCCATTATGGTGGGCGTCGTCGGCGCACTATCGGCCTTCTATCACGATGCACTGGATATACGCTCCAAGGGCGATCGCGAAATGTCCGCTATCCGCCTGATTGCCAAGGTGCCAACCATCGTCGCCATGTGTCACAAATACAGCATGGGCATGCCTTTCATGTACCCGCAGAACAAGCTGGGCTATGTGGAAAACTTCCTGAGGATGATGCACGCCACACCGTGCGACGACTACATCGCCAATCCGGTACTGGTTCGTGCGCTTGATCGGATTCTTATTCTGCACGCCGATCACGAGCAGAATGCCTCGACCTCCACCGTCCGGCTGGCAGGCTCTAGCGGTGCGAATCCGTTTGCCTGTGTGGCGGCAGGTATTGCCTGTCTTTGGGGGGCTGCACACGGCGGGGCAAACGAGTCGGTGCTGCATATGCTGAACACCATAGGCGATGTGTCCCGCATCCCGGAATTTATTGCCAAGGCCAAAGACAAGCAGGACCCTTTCCGGCTCATGGGCTTTGGCCACCGGGTTTACAAGAATCACGACCCACGCGCCAAACTCATGCGAACCACCTGCCATGAGGTGCTGGAAGAACTTCACCTGCAGGACAACAAACTATTCAAACTGGCACTGGAACTGGAGCGTATCGCGCTGGAGGACGACTACTTCATCGCAAAGAAACTGTATCCGAACGTCGACTTCTACTCGGGGATTGTCCTTCATGCGTTGGGGATTCCGACCCACCTCTTCACCGCCATGTTCGCCATGGGCCGCACCGTGGGCTGGGTGGCCCATTGGGACGAAATGATTTCAGACCCGGAACAGCGGATCGGTCGACCCCGCCAACTCTATACGGGCCCCACCCGTCGGGATGTCCCCAAAGACCGCAGCAAGACGGTCTAAACCTGTGGCCCCCTTTTGCCCGCACGACAAACCCGTGCGGGCAACGATCGCCTGACAGACACTAGCAATGCCGGTAATGGATGGCTCCCAGCAAGGGCGTACGCGGATTCAGCGCGAGCCTTACCGGCATCCGGGCCAGCAAGGACCGGAAACGCCCCTTGGCAGCAAATGCTTGCATGAAGGCACCGGTTTCCAGCATGGGCCTGATTTTCGGGCCGATCCCCCCGCCGATGTAAACCCCACCGACGGATAGGGTTTTCAACGCGAGATTACCCGCCTCGGCCGCATAGATTTCCACGAACAGGCGCACAGCTTCCCGACAGGCGGCATCTTCATCGCTGACCCCCAACCGTGAAATGACGGCGTTGCGATCGACGCCCGCAGCACTGGCCCGAGACGGCACAGCGGGGCACGGCGGTACTGTGCCGCTATCAACCAGAAAGTCATAGAGCAAACTGAAGCCATTGCCGGACACTATCCTTTCGCAACTGACATGGTCCGGATAGCGCTGCCGCAGATAGGTGATCAAGGCATCCTGCTGGGGCGAACGGGCGGCGAGGTCGGCATGTCCCCCCTCGGTCGCGACGGCGTGATGCTGGGTCCCATCCCAGTACAGCAGCGCCTCCCCAAGACCCGTACCTGCCGCAATGACGGCCATGTTGCCGGGCTGAGGGTCGGCATCGGGATTCAGTTCCAGGATATCGGACGCATCAAGCTGCAGCATACCCAGCGCCATCGCTTCCAGATCATTCAGCAGCCTGACCCGCGGGGTGCCAAGCCGCGCCTGCAAAGCCTTGCCATCCATTTGCCAGGGCAGATTGGTAGTAACACAGCATTGATTAAGGACCGGCCCTGCAATCCCAAAGCAGGCAGACGTGATGTCTTGCCGGTCAGGTAAAAAAACATCGAGCAAGGCATCGAAACTGGCAAACTCGCCACTTGGGTACGTGTCCTCCCTGGATATGACCAGGCCCTCCTCATCCCTTTCGATGAGCGCCAACACCGTCTTGGTTCCGCCGATATCGCCAGCCAGTATCATGTCATGCCTCAATGGGGTTCTTGGGTGTTGGTATTAAGCAGATGGATCAGCGCATCAAGGATGGCGTTGGCCACCTCGTGCGGCGGCAACTGGTAAAAGCCCTGCCAGGCCAGCGCCACCCGGTCATCATAGTGATGAACGTGATCCGGGTGGTTTTTCAGCCAGCTCAGCCGGACTGCATGCCCGATCAGAATATCGATGACCAGCGCATCATTGATATACAAACCAGGATTCTCGCGGGCGATCACAATCAGCGCCCGCAGTGCTTCCACGCTCAACTGGCGGTAGACCGGCGACTGGACCTTGTCCAGCAGATGGTTCACATAAAGACGGAAGCTACGCTCTCCGGCGGTCATCTGCGACAAAACGCTCTCGCTGTCGATGTGGAGATGACTGTTGTATTTTTCCCCAACCACCAGCCCCTTGCAGTGATGCAGAAGTTGCCACATTCCGGCGAAGAAGCTGTCACTTTCGCGACCGACACTGCCCTGCTGTTCGCGCCAGGCGTACCAGTCCTCAGCGTCTCCCCTGTCCCCGGGATTCATGGTGCTGCGAAACCGCATGGCGGCCAGTTCGCGCTCCTGTCCCTCGAAATGCAAGGTCTCCACCAGACCAAGCTGATCCTCACTGTTGCTGTAATCCATCAGTGTCTCCTTGATGCGCTCGGCCAACTGATGGGGCGGCAAGGCCAGAATATCGGCAAAGGCCTGATCCAGCGACCCGCCGGTCTTACGCTTCTGGCCGGCAATGATAAGGTCCAGCACGTGACCCACGCGGATGGTGTTCATGTCAGCAAACAGGGCGGGGTTTTGCTTGATGAGCAAGCCCAGGTAGATGATCAACTCCTGGATGATGATCTGCTGGCGCACGTCCTCGGGGTTGAAGGTTCGGATAGCGGAGAGAATTTGCCAGGAGTCGGTCGGGCGGCGCAACGTCGCCTTGCCGCTATAAGCCCGCCCCACGGTCAGGCTATGCTGGCGAACCAGAATTTCGGTGGCCGCCTGCTCCAGATCAATATCGTATTTGCCCAGCAAGCCGGCGCAACGGCGCAACAGATACCAGGCGTGACGGTCACCGGCACGGGCATATACCTCTTCCAGCAAATCGCGCACCCGGCAGACACCGCCGCCAGCCGTCACCAGGCCGGTTTCGTAATCAATCCCATGGCGCTGCAGCAAAAGATTCAAAATTTCCAGTTGCGCATCGAGGCCCGCTTGCGTGGTCAGGGCGTATATCAATGTCGCATCGTCACTGGCTTCCCACGCAGAGATCTGCAAGGTATCAATGGTTCGGGGGAAGACAGCTCGGTCCTCTGGCAGAACCGAAGCACAGGGCCGCTCCTGATGCTCCCAACGGGCCCTCGAAAAGCGAAAGTCATGCAGGTAGCCGATTTTTTCATGAGCGGCCGACCGGACACATTCGGTCAATAACCCCAGTCTGACCGGCGTACCCTGGACATCACCCTGACCGAGCTGGCGAATGAAGTCCAGCAGGATTTCACGGTCCTGTCCCACCAACATGTTGTGCTGAATGTTGACCACCAGCAGGGGCAACTCGGTACTGTCCCAGTTCTGGCTGATGTAGGCGATTTCAGTCTTCAGGCGCCGGATAATCAGATGATTGTCCAGCGCAATGTAAAACCCTTTCTGATTCAGAAACTGCGGCAAAAACAGCAGGGGCTCACCGGCCAGCACATACAGCCTGGACGTCGACAAGGTGCGTAACTGACGTAAAGGCCGACCGGTGAGACCCATGCGGTCATTGCGCCCCACATGGGTATAGGCTGCGGCCAGCTCGCTGGCATCCCGCACTTGCAGGGGCGCAATCTCGGCCATGGTTTGCGCGGGGATGCCTTCTTCCAGCAAGCGGGCCTGGACTTGATCGTCTTCGGCCAGTAGCGCAATCTGAACCGGAGAATTGGGGAACAGGCGAGGCACCTGATGACGCCCTACCGGGTCGATATCCTCCGTGCTGATGTGGCCATCCTGTAGCAGGGCCGCAAGCACATAGAGACTTTGCGCCCAGACCAGAGGGATATTCTCGTTCGGCTCCCGCGCCTGACTCCCGGGTTCCTGTTTTTCGGCAGCGATAGCGCCTTCGGGCACTCGGTACAACTCCGGCAGCAACCACTGCCCCCCGCGCTCAACACACAGGGCATCCAGCCGTTGCCGATACGCTCGCGCCTGCTCGGAAGCTCCTGAAAATAAATGATTCAAAAGCAGATAGCAGAAAAACAGCGGCCACTCACATTCGATATCGGCAAACTGCCTTAATTCATGTGGCTCGTAATGTAACCGGTGCGGATCTTCAATAACCGTCTGGTGGCCATCCAGCAGGAAACGCTTGCACCCATAGCGACCTTGCAGTTTCTGTACGATGAGTTGCTCGGTTCTCGCGCGCAAGGCCGGCGCATCAATCGCGAAGGCAGGAAATCCGGTAATACTCAGAAGGGCGGAATCCACCTCCTTCGAAATCGATTCTCGCGGCAACAGGGCATTCAGCGTGATGCGGGTACGGGCAATATCATCGCTGACCACATGGATAATCGCGGCCTGCCCCCCTTCCCGGCCAAACAGGTTGCAGCCGGACATGGCTTCCAGTGCGGCCTTGGCCATGCCAATGGAGCTCGCATTCAACTCCGCGAGGCCATGGTTGAGCTTGTTACCGCGCTCCCATATCCCGTAATCCGGGGTGCGATAGGTCCGACTGATGTAATGCACCAGATTCTGCACAACATTGACTTCGTCAATGCTGAAGACAATGCGCAGACCGGAGCGGGTCATTTGCGCCAGCATCAGCAAAAACAGCGAGGTCGCATCCAGTTGCAGGTGTCCCCATTCACTGTCGCCGACCACGACCTCGCCGGTTTGAGTATTGTATTTTGCGTGAAGTGCGTCCTGCGGATCCTGACTATGCTTAAAACGCTCGACCTTGGTGACCTGCCGCATCATGGCGGTCAACAGCCCCCGCATCAATTTGACGACGCTCTGCTCAAGAAGATAAGTCCGCTCGGAATTGTGGTGCTGTTTGCGATAAGCCAGCGAAAGCCCCCAGGCAGCGAGGGAACTGTAAACGTTATCTCGCACCCAGGCATCGGTATAGTTGCCATGCGAAGTGACTGCCACACTGGCCGGCAACAGCCCGGTGACCCAGTCCTGCCGGTTGAGAATAATGTCCCGCACCTGCCGGAAATAGTGATCAAGATCATCAGTGGCTGGCGAATGCGTCATGTCTATTGGTTATCCCTGATGTCTGCCGGGCGGGGAACGTGCAAAAGATCGCCGGGCCCAGTCGTTGATGCCGAATGGTTCAACTCAGGCTGCTACGGTCCTCAAACCGTTTGCCCAAGCCCTTGATGTAGAGGATCAGATCATCACGGCTCAGGCCAAGCACCTCCGCGAACGTGTTCAGCGTCCAGGCAGGCGCGCCCCCCTCATGACTCAGTTGATCGGCCCGCGGCAAATAGCCCTTGTTGATGAGATCAAAATCTTCGACCGACTGGCCGGTTTGGGCCCGTTTTGGGGTGGTGACTGATTTAGGTGCTGCGGTTTTGATACAGCCACAATGAAGCACCTTACCTGAAACAAGCATCTCGGCAGACAACACCCGCTCGACTCCGCACGCGCACTGGCAAAGATAGCGCTGATCGCCACCCAACCGGCTGATCGACTCCAGAACAACCCATTCGCCAAACGCGTGACCCATTTCAATATGTTTTCGATTGTACATAGCAGACGACTCTGGAGACGTTCCCTGCAGAAGACAGCAGGAGGTTGGACAGACCCATGACGGTAACATGACCCATTCGGCTGCCATGGCAGCGGCCACACCGTTATAACAAAACCATACAAGAACCGTACCCGACCGGAGAATGTCCCCCAAAATCCCCCGTCCGAGCCTCACAGCTCATGATGCCTCCTGCAGAAAGCGGGTATCGGCCAGACGAGCGACTCGCGTCCATTCCGGCAAATGCCCGAACCCCTGCCCGATAATATCTGGTGCGCACAAACCACCCAAACGGTGCAGTCATCGCCTACAATCCCCCAGCCATGGCATTGGTCTGCAACGCCAGGGGCCGCTGCTGCCGGGCATGCTTCATGCTTGCTTGAAGCCACAGATCAAAGCGGCATCACGCACCCTTCCGTATCGCGCCATCCTGGGCCAAAACCTGGAGCTTCCCGGGGGCGATCCGGCAACGGCGCAGGAGGCACTGGCCCGACCTCACCCACCAAAGGTTCAAGAATGCATCCTCAGCTAGAAAAAATAACCCGCGATGTCATAGACCGCAGCCATAAAACCCGCGAACACTACCTTGAACGCATAGCCTCTGCAAAAGTCGCCGGGGCCAACCGCTCCGTGCTCGGATGCGGCAACCTGGCTCATGGCTTTGCGGTCTGCAGTGCTGCCGAAAAGTCCGAACTGGCCGGTAGCGTGACCCCCAATATCGCCATCGTCTCCGCCTATAACGACATGCTGTCGGCCCATGAGCCCTACAAGGACGCCCCCGCCCTCATCAAGGCCGCAATCAAGGCCGCGGGCGGCGTGGCCCAGTTTGCAGGCGGCGTACCGGCCATGTGCGATGGCATCACCCAGGGTCAACCGGGCATGGAGTTGTCGTTATTCAGTCGCGATGTCATCGCCATGGCGACGGCCATCAGTCTGAGCCATAACATGTTCGACGGGGCGCTCTACCTCGGTGTCTGTGACAAGATCGTTCCCGGGCTACTGCTGGGCGCACTGGCGTTCGGTCATCTTCCCGCCGTATTCATTCCAGCGGGACCCATGCCCAGCGGTATCAGCAACAAGGAAAAATCGCGCGCCAGACAAAAGTTCGCGGAGGGAAAGATCAGCCGGGCCGAACTGCTGGCGTCAGAATCGAAGGCTTATCACAGCCCCGGAACCTGCACGTTTTACGGCACGGCCAACAGCAACCAGATGATGGTGGAAATGATGGGCCTGCACCTGCCGGGCAGTTCCTTCGTCAACCCTTATACCGATCTCCGCGATGCACTGACCGCAGAGGCTGCTCGCCAGGTGCTCAAGTTCACCGCTCTCGGTGAGGATTACCGCCCAATCGGTCATGTCATCAATGAAAAGGCCATCATCAATGCCATCGTTGGCCTCCTGGCTACCGGCGGCTCGACCAACCACACCATGCATCTGGTGGCCATCGCCCGCATGGCCGGGGTGATCATCACCTGGAATGATTTCGACAACCTCTCGAAGGTCGTGCCCCTCATTGCCAGGATCTATCCGAACGGACCGGCCGACGTGAATCAGTTCCAGGACGCCGGCGGCATGGCCGTTATCATTCGGGAACTGCTGCAGAATGGCCTGCTCCACCAGGACATTCTGACCATAGGCGACCAGCAGGGCATGAGCCAGTATACCCAGGTACCGCAGTACGAGGCCGGTGAGTTGCGCTGGATCGAGGGCCCGACCGCCTCACTGGACCCTGCCGTTATTGCCCGCATTGAGCAGCCGTTTGCCGATAGCGGCGGTATCCATCTCATGCGCGGTAACCTTGGCCGGGGAATCTCCAAGGTGTCCGCTGTCTCGGAAGATCATCAGGTGGTCGAGGCCCCTGCCATGGTGTTCGATGATCAGGATGAACTGATGGCCGCGTTCAGAAGGGGTGAATTGGAGAGGGATTTCGTCGCCGTCATCCGTTTCCAGGGCCCGCGCTCCAACGGCATGCCCGAACTGCACAAACTCACGCCGGCCCTGGGCCTGCTTCAGGACAAAGGCTACAAGGTGGCCCTTCTAACCGACGGGCGCATGTCAGGCGCTTCGGGCAAGGTGCCCTCGGCCATCCATATGTACCCCGAGTGTATCAACGGCGGACCACTGGCCAAGGTGCGCAATGGCGATATCATTCACCTCAACATCAAAACCGGCGTCGTCAACGTGCTGGTCGATGAAACAGAGTTCAATGGTCGCATACCGGATGAAAGTTCGGCCGATAATCACCACATCGGCATGGGCCGCGAATTATTCGGTGGTTTCCGCCTCGGCGCCACGACGGCCGAAACCGGCGCCAGCAACTTGTTCATCATTGACTGACACCTGACCCTCTGGATAAGCCACGCCTATGACTGCACCCACCTGTAAGCCCATAACTGATACCCGTACCCGGCTCACCTCCCGGGATGTCCTGAACGCCGGCCCGGTAGTGCCGGTCATGGTGATACAGACGCTCGAGGACGCCGTGCCCCTGGCTCAGGCCCTGGTAGCGGGCGGCATCCGGGTGCTGGAAATCACCCTGCGCACCCCCATCGCACTGGAGGCGATCCGACTGATTGCTGATCAGGTGAAGGATGCCATCGTTGGCGCCGGCACCGTCATCACGCCTGACCAGCTCGCCGCCGCGACCGACGCCGGCGCCATGTTCGCAATCAGCCCCGGAC
>JBKCCF010000153.1:0-3431 GCA_046305255.1 Methylococcaceae bacterium | reverse complement strand
CTTCGAACAGGCCTGTGCAACGCTCGGCTCTGCCCTGGCGACACAGGTGCGGGATGTCAGTCTCAGGCTGTACTCGGAGGCCGCCGCGTATGCGCTGCAACGCGGCATCATCATCGCCGACACCAAATTTGAATTTGGGCTGGATGAGGCCGGCACACTCCACCTGATTGACGAGGTGCTGACACCTGATTCCAGCCGCTTCTGGCCGCTTGACCAGTACCAGCCGGGCGTCAGTCCGCCCAGCTTTGACAAGCAGTTCGTACGTGACTACCTGGAAAGCCTCGACTGGAACAAGGCGCCGCCAGCCCCGCATCTGCCGGCCGACGTGATCAGCCGAACCGCCGCCAAATACCGCGAGGCCGAAGCCCGGTTAACCGAAGTCTGAGCAACCATCGGCCATCCTCGGCACTCAAGCGGCCGCGGCATCCAGCCGCTGGCGCAGCGCCCTGACCTCATCAATCCGCGCCCGGCGCAGGGCGCTGCCCAATTCAGCGCCCCTGTACCCCAGAGCCAGCAGGGGTTGCACCGGAACCGCCTGCGCCGCCTGATAGGCGGCGCGCAGCCAGTCGGCCTGGGGGTAGGGACGCTGCTCAAAACCGGGCCGGCCCCGCGCATCCGCTTCACATGCCAGCAAAAAAGACGTCAACGCATCCGGCTGCCGGAAGCTGTCAAGCCGCTGCAGCAAATCAACCACGGTGCCAGGCCGCAGACCCAGCGCCCGATGGCAATGGCCATGATAGCGCAACACCCGCTCGGCCAGCCTGCGGTAATCATTGGGCAGCTTGAGGCGTTCGGCCAGCCGCTGAAGCGGCACAAGCCCGGCTTTTTCATGTCCCCAATGGCGTGGCCAGCGCGCCGGCGGGGTCAGCCCCTTGCCAAGATCATGGGTGAGCGCGGCAAATCGGATGATGGGGTCGGGCGAAAGCAGGGCAGCCTCTGCCAGCACCATCAAGGTATGGATACCGGTATCGATTTCGGGATGATGTTCGGGCGATTGCGGCACCCCGAACAGACAGTCGATTTCGGGAAACAGGCGGGCCAGCGCGCCGCATTCACGCAGCACGTCGAAAAAAGCGGCGGGGGTCGCCTCCAGCAGGGCCTTGGCGAGTTCGGCAAACACCCGTTCCGGCACCAGCGCATCGACCTCGCCGGCGACCACCATCGCCCGCATCAGATCCATGGTCTCCGGCGCCACCCCAAACCCCAGCGCGGCAAAACGGGCGGCAAAGCGGGCCAGCCGAAGGATGCGAACCGGGTCTTCGCTGAAGGCGGGCGACACATGGCGCAGCAACCGCTGCTGGAGATCGTGACAGCCGCCATAGGGATCAATCAGTTGACCGTCCTCGGCACGGGCCATGGCGTTAATGGTGAGGTCGCGCCGCAACAGGTCCTGCTCCAGCGTGATATCGGGTTCGGCATGCACGACAAACCCACGATAACCCGGTGCCGTCTTGCGCTCGGTGCGGGCCAGGGCATATTCCTCCCGGGTTTTGGGGTGCAGAAACACCGGAAAATCCTTTCCCACCGGTCGGTAACCCTGTGCCAATAGATCATCAGGCGTGGCACCGACGACCACCCAGTCGCGCTCCTGCACCGGCCGTTCAAGCAGGGCATCCCGGACCGCGCCACCGACCAGATAGATTTTCATGAATGATCACACCCGCTTACGAATCAAGGTGGGTTATTCTACCGCCTACCGCCTCGTCCGGAGGCAGATCACGCAACCGTCCCGCAGGACTCATCGCTCACGCAACAGGCCGACCTGATGCAGACACTCGGCCTTTATCTCATCTTTGGCGGCTTCGCCGGCGTGCTGTCGGGGCTGTTCGGCATTGGCGGCGGGGTGATCATCGTGCCATTTCTGGTCTGGCTGTTCGCGGCTCAGGGCTTTTCCGAATCGCTGATCATGATCATGGCAGTGGCGACTTCGCTGGCGACGATTACCGTCACGTCCATCGTCGCCACCTACGCCCACCATCGCCATGGCGCCCTCGACTGGCACACGGTCGCCCGCATCGGACCCGGAATGGCTGTCGGCGCGGTGCTGGGATCCATCATCGCCGATCGACTGCCGGCCCACTGGTTCAAACTGATCTTTGCCGCTTTTCTGCTGCTGGTCGCCCTGCGGATGCTGCACAAGGACCACAGCCAAAGCCGATCGGTAGCGACCTTGACCCACGGGCTGTTGATGGTCGCCGGCACCCTGATCGGTACCCTCTCATCCATACTGGGGATCGGTGGCGGTACCCTCAGCCTGCCTTTTCTGGCTCAGAGCGGCTACCCGCTACGACAAGCCATAGCCCTCTCCTCTGCCTGTGGATTTCCCATCGCAGTTTTTGGCACCGCCAGCTATATCGGGCTGGGCTGGGGGGCGACCGCCCTGCCCGCCTGGAGTGTCGGTTTCGTTTATCTGCCCGCTTTTGCCTGCATCACCATGACCAGCATGGCCTTCGCGCCGCTCGGTGTTCGCATGGCGCACCAGCTACCGATCAACAGACTCCGCCGCCTGCTGGCGGTTGTACTCGCCATCATCGGCCTCAGAATGTTTAGCCAGAGCCTGCTCTGACCTGAATGACGCACCGAGGGACAACGGACGGAGTCCGCCTATCGGCGGCAGCCCCCTCTGCCGCCTTTACCTTAATCACGAGCCAAAACCCTGCCCATGAGTCACAAAGCCCGCATCGAAATCGAATACTGCACGCAATGCCGCTGGCTGCTGAGGGCGGCCTGGCTGGCGCAGGAACTCCTGACAACTTTTGAGGATGAACTGGGCGGCGTAACCCTTGTCCCGGGTAGCGGCGGTATCTTTGACGTTCGGCTGGCCGACCGCACCCTTTGGTCCCGCCAACAGGAAGGCGGTTTTCCTGAGGCCAAACAGTTGAAGCAACGCGTCAGGGATGTCATCGCTCCCGACCGGAACCTTGGCCATAGTGAGCGCTGAGTTCAACCCGGGCGCCTCCCGTCCCCGCGCCCCCCCAGCGCATAGGCCCTGAAGGGAACCTCGAAAAACCCATCTTTTCACCCAAACAATGAGTCTAACGCACTGATTTATAATGCGTCGATTTCACAATTTTGAGGTTTTTCGAGGTGCCCTGAAGCAACACAGGTATCGGCTCATGGTCGCAGCCATTGGGCCTGCCTTCCGGCATGGGGGAGGCAGGCCCCTGTGCCGGGGCGTTCACGTCCACCCGGATAATGCTTAAATTCAATCCGCCGGCAGCCAAACTGGACCAGGACCAACCTGCCAGGGTCAATCTGGTTATAAAATACGCCTTCCGGTTTCAGAGTACCCTTCACGCAATGCAATCAGGTATCGCGCATGTCCCTTCCTAATTCCACCTACCGTCGTCTGGCCAGCCTGACGTTGGCATTCAGCCTGGCAGGGTGCGCGGCCCATCTGCTGGATGCAGATAACCCCACGGTTGTGAGTG
>JBKCCF010000152.1:0-4605 GCA_046305255.1 Methylococcaceae bacterium | reverse complement strand
TGGGTGGTCGAACGCAGTTTTGCATGGCTGGAGAAGAACCGACGACTATGGAAGAACTGCGAACGTTGGCTCAATACTAGCCTGCAGTTCATTCATTTAGCCTTCTTGGGCATGCTCCTCAGGAGATCGTGAACAGGCTCTTAGTGCGCTGGATTCCTGGCCGGATAACCAGACTTCGCTACATCCCCTCCACCAACTTGCTCAACCGCTCCTGCCCCGCATGCGTGTAAATTTGCGTGGTGGCGATGCTTTCATGCCCTAGCAAAGCCTGAATATCAATCAGCTGGGCATTGTTCTCAAGCAGCCGGGTGGCATAGGTGTGGCGGAGTTTGTGCGGTGTGATGGGCTTTTCGATCCCGGCCTTGTCTACCAGCTTCTTGAGGTAGTCGCGGGCAGCGCGGGGACTCATGGGCTTACCGCCGGGCGCCTTGGCAAACACGTATTCCATGGCGGGCTTGCCGGCTAGCTGGATGCCTAGCACCCTGGCGAATGATTCCGGTATCGGAACCAGCCGCTCCTTGTCGCCCTTGCCGATCACCCGGATGGTACGGGCCACACCATCGACCACACGGATATCCTGCACCTTGAGACCGAGTGCTTCGCTGATGCGGAGGCCTGTTTTCTGGATCAACTCGAATAGCAGTTCATAGCGCTGCCGGATGACGAGCAATTCCTTCCGTGGCCGTCCGAAGATGTTGTCCGGGATGTCGTCATGATTGCGCATGGCCTTATAGAAGGCATCCTGCTCTTCCTTCTCCATCCAGACCGGTATCCGTCGGGGCCGTTTGGGTTTCTCGATGAGATAGACCGGGTCTTCCTCGACCAGGCTCTGCCGCCGGGCCCACTTATAGAAGGTGGCGAGGCTTGAGACTTTACGCGCTACGGCGTGGGGTCCGGTGCCGTTGCGGCTGAGGGTGGCGACGTAGCGTTCAAGATCGACCGGCTGGACCGTGCGCCAATCAAGCTCGGCCTCCTTCAGCCACCGCCCCCAGATGTTGAGGTCTGAGCCGTAGTTATAGCAGGTCGTGTCGCGGTGGCCTTTGGTGTACTTGAGGTAGGCCAGAAATTCCTTCCGGGCATTCTGGAGTTGGCTAAGGTCTGGCGTATTCATGGTGTCTTTGTGGCAAAAATGTCCAACGGGTGCGGTACTTCGGGAGACCCGGTATCTGGGGAACAGAATAAAGGCTTATTTCTGATCAGGAAGGCCACCCCAGACTCTCGACCTGATGACCGTACGGCGGTCCCCATGCCGTCCATGGTAAAGCTGCGCCGGGGGCGGGGTTACCCTGCTTTCGCTCCTTCGTGTCAACGGCGATTTAAGACTGACACAGAGGCGGTGCTTTTCTCGCCGTTGCCAAGGGCAGGAAGAGAGTTCTTGGCAAGCTGACAAGTTGACGGAACCCATAGTATTCATAGAACGCAGTAGCTTGATCATCCTTGGCATCGACCAATAGGGCAAAAGAAGCGGGTGCAGCGTTCATCGCTTTCAGAGCAGCATCGGCTAGGAGCGCTTTCCCCAGGCCCCGTGATTGATAGTGCTGATCGACGGCGAGTCGGCCCATGCGAACGGCTGCAATAGTGGGGTAACGTGGCAGATGCTTTGCTTCTTCCGGGGGTAGGTCACGTATGGAGATGCTGGCGGCAGCTATCGTGTAATAGCCGGCAACAAGACCAGAGGCCATCTCGACAGCCGCAAAGCAGTTGGCGATGCGGCGACGGATATCTTGCGTGACTTGGGTTCGAAAGTAGTGATCGAGCGGATCATTGCCACTTATGAATCTTGAGCGGTCATGGTCTTTGGCCAGGGCTTCGAGACGAAACGGAGGGGTCACTCTGAACCGAAGAATTCGCGGTGCTTATCGAAAGCGCGAATGAGAGCGGGATGGGGTTCAGGGGGATTGTGGAGGCTTTCCGCGAAAAGCCTTTGGTCCTCCAGTGAAAGGCGGATCACTTCGGTGTTTTCTATAGCCTGCCGTGCGGCCTCGCTTGACGCTGACACCACAAAATCCGTGAGAGTCCGCC
This sequence comes from Methylococcaceae bacterium, assembly GCA_046305255.1. Lineage (GTDB taxonomy): Bacteria > Pseudomonadota > Gammaproteobacteria > Methylococcales > Methylococcaceae > UBA6136. The sequence continues at coordinate 2,583 of JBKCCF010000152.1, read as the reverse complement.
CCTGCAATTCAGCGGCACGTTTTAACATTGCATGCACATGAATGGGCAGGCGAGCTTCGAGACGGGCGGTGGGGGGCTTTTGTTCTTTCATGCTGAAAATTGTACGGCAATATGCCGTAAATAACCAAATCATCGCGTTTGGTGCGCCGGGCCTTGAATTACGGCACCCCGGTTCCGGAGCGGTGATACCGACAGCTATCGCATCTTCGTAGCGGTGGACACTGCACCGGCCAAGGTGTCCACCTGACATTGGCCACTCGCTCAGGTCGGGGCTATTAAAGCGGATCTTTGCCCTGACCGGAGCCCTGCTAGCCACCTAATTTCCTAAAATTACTGTTTTACATGTATCAAGCATGAACGCATAAAAAGAAGCATTTTATTTTCCAAGGCAAAGGCGCTCATCACACGTCTCACAAACACCGGCCTCCTGTCTGAAACGGAACTATAACGCTGAAAGCTTTTGTTTTAGGCAGTCTATGTGCGAAAAGCTCTCCGCCGACGCCGACCCTGGCAGGTTATCCACAATTTCTGTGGATAACTTTGTGGCCGATAGGGGCTAGGGCCTATGACATCGTTAATCGGGGCAATCGTTCAATTTTTGGCCAGCAGCGGCCTGAGCACGACTTTATTGTGCCCTGTACTGGGCTGGCTACGTTGGGGCAATTCTTATGTCTGATATCGACCCAGAGCGGACCTCGAAGCAAATCAAGATCATTCCCGATGATCAGTAACCCTGAAATAAAAAATCCAGTGCCCCCATAATTTGGACCCGCATATCTGCAAGCGAGGTTATTGGGGATTTCAGTACTCGTAATGGCACGGTACCCATCTTGGGTGTTTCCAGCAGAAACTCTTGTCCGTTGATCGTCAGTATCGGCGTCAATCGTGCCGGAAACATTACATTCGGGAAATGCGCGACGTCTCGTAATGGAACCACCATGCGGCTATCCAAACCGTCTAACAAGTCACTCTGGACATCAAGCAGATAGGGCGTGGTCCCTTGGTGTTTCCCTGGGTTTTTGTAGACATCGAAGCGTGCCATCAAAAGCCACGCCATTCATCGAGCGGCATGCCTTCAGTTTCTACTACTGCGTTGTAAGCGGAAATGAAATCGGCGTGTTCCTCACGCCAACGACGTTCCTGTTCGCGTTGTACAACCTCCCTCAAGTGGGCGTCACATACTTGTGAGATGTTGATATCCAGAGCCTTAGCGGCGGCCAGGATATCCGCGCTGAGGGTTAGGTTGGCTGCCCGCTTGCTTGAAGCATTTGAGCGGGGATGTGTAGTGTGGTGATTTGAGGTCATAGCACTCTCAATGCGCATGCTTGTATGCGCACATCATAGCCCTCATCGTAAGCTGAGTCTAATATCGACCCGAAGCAGACTTTAAGGGTTGGGCAAAACCAAATTCACCGGGTTGTGTGGGTTCTGGTTTAGAAATGAATGTTCAAACTGCTACAGGCTTCCGCTGCGGAACCTCACGGAGAATTTTCTCACCCACTTTAGCCTCGGTTTGCTTCAGGTCAAAAGCCGTTTGCAGATTTAGCCAGAATTGTGGCGTCGTTCCGAAATAACGCGCCAGCCGCATCGCCGTATCAGTTGAAATGGCTCGACGCTCCCTTACGATATCGTTTATGCGGGGCGCAGGAACGCGTAACTCTAATGACAGCGCATTAGCCGACATTGCCAGAGGTTCAAGAAATTCTTCTCGCAAAATCTCGCCTGGATGGATGGGACGTAAACCATTTTTTATCATGGTAATTTCCTTCAATGGTAATCAACAATCTCTACATGACTGGGACCACTTGGACTCCATGAAAAGCAGATTCGCCATTGGGCGTTAACCCTAATGCTGTGCTGCCCGGCACGATTTCCGGATAAGGCTTCTAACCGGTTGCCTGGTGGCGCGCGCAAGTCGAATAACTCATGCGCAGCATCTAGCATCTGCAATTTTCTCTGCGCAACAGACTCAATATTGCGAAACCGTTTAGGCTGACCACCTTGATAAAGCAACTCTGTGTCCGAACACCGAAAAGATTGAATGCTCATACGCTAAGCATATAACGCACGGCGTTAATGTCAAGATGAGCGACAAGAAGGCGGAATTTCCAGACGCAATTGCGCTATTGAGCCTGGAATCTTGGGCGAAGAAATCTAGCACTTCCTGACGTGGTCAAGATTTAACGGACACTCAGTTAAGCCGCATTAGCCAATTGGCCTCTTCTTTCAAATTCGTCCGGACTCAAATAGTCCAGATACGAATGGAGTCGAAGGCTGTTGTGCCGCATCGTGATGTATTGCACGACTTCAGTCCGCGCGAGCTCTGAGCTCGAAGATTATCTTCGGAAGTGATTTTCCATATTCCTCTAAGGATAACGCGAAATTTATGGCTTCCCAGCTGAATGCTTACCTGATGAGGGCACCTCGAAAAACCTCCCTACTTTGGGACGCTCCGGTAGAATTAGCGTCATTTGGGGCCATATGGTGCGGATGAGATGAAGAAGCTCTCAGCGATCAAAAACGACCTCTTTGCCTCTCATCAGCGTGAGAGCCAGATTGATCACATGGGTGATCCTCTAGCGG
>JBKCCF010000151.1:0-9390 GCA_046305255.1 Methylococcaceae bacterium | reverse complement strand
GTCTATTTCCGAGGCAAGGCCGATGCGAACCTTGACCGGGCGATCACAGGCCAATGCCATGGCGTCCAGCAGGGCCTGATCGAAGGGGTCGGTTACGGCGATTTCGACTGCGCTGTCGCTGGCGGCAAGGCCCGCCAGATGGTTTTCCTTCAGAAAGCGAATGGCCAGAGTATCGGGCAGGGGTGACGCTTCAGGGTAGTCCTCGGGGGCAACCAGCGGCAGACCACTGACATCGGCGAGAATTTCGGCGGTATCGCGCTCCGATACCAGGCCCAGCTTGACCAGCAGGGCGGGAATGGGCTGGTCGTCGGTTTGCGCTGCCAATCGCCGGGCACGGCTAATCTCGGCCTCACGGAGCTTGCCGCGTGTCACCAGCTCGCGGGTATAGCGCTCATAGGGCCCGATGGTAGCCGGTTCGTCCGGTGTTTCGGGGAGGTGTGCGTCATTAAAAACAGTAGCCAAGATCGCTGTTACCCGCAGATGTTGAGATAGTGTCTGCCTCAAGTTAAGCCTGATATTACACCAGCGGCAGGTCAGTCCGCATGACAGGCCATGACCCATACCGCCGGCCGCCCCGTGCGATTTGACCTCTCACCCGACGCTTCATATATCATTGCCGAAAAGCCAGATCTTAAAAGAGAGCACGATTCTCATGAATTTACTCGCATCGGATATCTACAACCGTTTCAAGGAACAGGGCCTGCTCTCGGCGCTGCAGGGCCGCGACCAGACCCTTCTGAGGCTGGCGCCTGTCGAGGAGTGCCGGCCCGGAGACCTGGTGTTCATCGACCATGCCAAGTACCTTGAGCATGTCAGACGGCAGCAGCCGTCAGGGGTGGTCACCTCGGCCAAGATTGCGGAGGAAATGGGCGACCTCGGCGATGTGGCGATCCTGGTGGCGCCGAATGTGCGTCTCGCCATCGCCATCCTCAAGCAGACCTATGCCGACCGCGATGTGCGGGATATTGAGTGGCCGCGGATCCATCCCTCGGCAATCATCCATGAGAGCGTCAACCTGCCCGATGATGCGGTTATCGGGCCGGGAGTCGTCATCGGCAAGGACGTGATTCTCGGTGCACGGGTGGTGCTGATGCCGAATGTGGTGATCGAAAAGGGCGCGTCCATCGGCGCTGAAACCGTCCTGCACCCCGGCTGCGTGGTTGGTTATGACTGCGAAATCGGCGCAGGCGTGATTCTCAAGGCGGGCTGCGTGATCGGTTCCGAGGGGTTCGGCTTTGCCCAGGATGAGCGTCGCCGCAACTACCGTATTCCCCACACCGGCAAGGTGATCATTGAGGACCGGGTCGTCATCGGCGCCAATACCAACATTGATCGCGCCACCTATGGCGCGACCGTCGTGCGTTCAGGCGCGGTTATTGATGCCATGTGCCATCTGGGGCACAACGTCGAGATTGGCGAGGATTGCATCCTTTGTGCCCACACCGGCATTTCCGGCTCGACGCGTTTCGGCAAACGGGTGATCGCGTCGGGTCAGACCGGCACGCTGGATCATGTCACCGTCGCCGATGATGTCGTGCTGCTGCATCGGGCAGGGCTCAATAACAGCATCAAGGCGCCCGGGATGTATGCCGGCGGGCCGACCCAGCCCCTGCAGCAATATCTCAAGAACATAGCGATCATGCCCAAGCTTTACGACATGTATATCCGCCTCAAGGCGCTGGAGAAAAAATTCGCCCAGCTGGCCCGTGATAGCGATGCGTGAAGGGCAGGGGTGAGACGGCCATGAGCAAATCAATCCCTTTTTTTCATGTGGTAGCGGGATTTGCGGGATTCTTTCTGCTGCTGTTCCTGGCTTACCTGATTCTCGAGACTGAATTTTTCCGGGGTGATCCGGCCTTGGGTGGTCAGGAGACGCCCCTTCGTAACGCACTGACGGATAGCGCCCATGAGTACTGCGACAAGGCCGTATTGGGCACTCTGAGGCTAGGGACGCAGCCGTCTGCGGCGGTCGCCGCCGACTACACGGCGTGGGATATCGGTTTCAGCCGCTATCTTGTCAAGGGCCTTGTTCATGTGCCGAACGGCACCAGAGATTATCTTTGCCGCATCAATAAAAAGGGCGATGACCCCGGTGCAAAGGCCAACTGGCAGCTCGAAAGCCTTGAGCTGATTCCCTGACCCGCCACCTGCACTCTCTGCGCTCCCAAATTTAACGCTTATGAAAATCGCCACCTGGAACGTCAACTCTCTGCGGGTTCGTCTGCCGCATGTGCTGGACTGGCTGGGGCGTGAGCAGCCGGACGTGCTCGCCTTGCAGGAAACCAAGACCGAAGATGCGAATTTTCCTGCCGATGAACTGGCCAAGGCGGGCTATCAGGCGGTGTTCAGCGGCCAGAAAACTTATAACGGTGTCGCCGTGCTGTCCCGGGTTCCGGCGACCGATAGCGTCACCGATATTGATGGACTGGATGATCCACAGCGCCGCATTCTGGCCGTTACGGTTGAGGGCTGCCGGATCGTCGATCTTTATGTGCCCAATGGCAGCGAAGTCGGTTCCGAAAAATACAGCTACAAACTGGACTGGCTAACGCGGGTTCGGGAGTGGCTGGCGGCAGAAATGGCGACAAACCCCCATCTGGTGGTGCTGGGAGATTTCAATATCGCGCCGGCCGATGATGACGTCTACGACCCCGAAGCCTGGCGCGGCAAAATACTCTGCAGTACGCCTGAACGGGAGGCCTTCCAGAGCCTTCTGGGCCTGGGCCTGTCCGACACCTTTCGACAGTTTGAGCAGGCCGAGCGGAGCTACACCTGGTGGGATTACCGGATGAATGGCTTCCGTCGCAACCTGGGCCTGAGGATAGATCACATACTGGCCAGCCCCGCCCTGGCCGGTGTCTGTAGCGGCTGTCGAGTCGACGTGGCACCCCGCAGACTGGAGCGCCCGTCCGATCATGCGCCGGTGGTGGCGGAGTTCACGGTCTGAGCCAGGCCGGGCCGGGCGCCTGAGCACTCAGGGCCAGCTGAGCAGAGACTCGGTCTTGTCGCTCCTGGCCACGTCAATAGCGCCGGAGCCGCCCATCGCCTTGTAGAGCGCGATCAGGTTAATCGAGGTTTGCGCCTCGGTGCGTGCCAGTTCGAGTTCCTCAAGATACTGAATCCGCTCGGCATCCAGCACATCCAGAAAGCTTGCAATGCCCTCCTGGTAGCGGAGGGTGGCCAGTCGGGCGGCCTCCCGTAAATCTCTGACGGACCGCCCCAGTTGCTGGCGTCGCTGGTCTTCCTTGATGTAGCCGGTCATGCTGGTTTCGGTTTCCCTCAGCGCTTCAAGTACTGCCTTTTCATAGCGGTAATACGCCTCCTGCTGCCGGGCCTCGGCCAGATCTATCCCGGCGCGGATGCGACCAAAATTGAACACCGGTTGCAGCATGCCGGCACCGCTACTCCATGAAAACGCTGACGATTTGAACAGGTTTTCCAGATCGGTATTGCGGACCCCAAGGAAGGCGGCTACCGAAATTTTCGGGAACAGTTCTGCAACAGCTGCCCCCTCAAGAGCGGTAGCCGCCGCGAGTGTGCGCTCGGCAGATCGAATATCGGGACGCCGACGCAGGGTTTCCGCGGGTGACAATAGCAGTTGATGGCCTGCGGCGACGGGTACTGGCCCAGCGGCCGACAAGGATGCGGCCAGCGCACCGGCCCTTGCGCCAACAAGAACCTCCAGTTGATGCTGGACGGCTGCGAGCATGCTTTCCAGCTGAGGTATGCCGGCGGCGGTCGATTCGGTCAGGGCCCTGGCTCTTACCACATCGTAGCGTGTGCCGACCCCTTCACTGAACAGTTGCCCGGTGAGCGCCAGGGTATTTTGCTGCGCGCTTAAATTGGCCTGGGTGATGCGCAACTGATTCTCCAGGCTTCGGTATTCAGTGTAGTTGCGGGCCAGTTCAGCCGATAGAGAGACCCAGGCTTGCCGGTAGTCCTCGGCCGCCGCTTCGCTATCGGCCGTGGACGCCTCCAGCTTGCGGCGCAGCCGACCAAACACGTCAACTTCCCATAGGGCATCAAACCCCATCTGGAAGAAATTGAAGCTGACATCGCGGATCAGACCCGGAGCAGGGTTGCCGAACCGGGCCGCACCTGTGTTGCCACCGATAGTAGGGAACAGCTCGGCCCGGCTGGCGCGGCGTTCGGCCCGGGCCTGTTCGATGCGAGCATAGGCGATCTTGAGATCGGGGCTGTTCTGCCTGGCGCGCGACATGAGCCGATTCAGGCAGGGGTCGTTGAAGCCGGTCCACCAGTTTTGCAGGGCGGCATCGGTGGCGGGCTTCAGGTGGTTTTCGGTCAGGCTCTCGGCATGCCAGCGCTCGCCCGGTTTTTCGGCTGGGGCCTGATAATCAGGCCCCACCGCACACGCAGTGAAACCCGATGCCATCACCAGCCCGATCAGAGGGCTAGCGCGCATGGCCATGTCCTTTCAAAAATAAGCTCACTGCGGCGTCGATCAGCTGCTGCTTCTCAGCCGGGGCCAGTCCCGACTGGAGCCCCAGCAGGCAGCGAAAGTGATGATCCCCCTTCAGCATGCCGAGCAGCAGGCGGCTCGACAGTTCTACGTCTTCAATCTGCAAGCAACCCTGTGCTGCCAGTTCACCCAGATAGGCCGAAAGCAGGTTTTGTACCGGCGCCGCGCTGGAGTGATACGCCAGCTCGCCCAGTTCGGGACACTGCTGTTGAGCTGACATGAGCAGTCGATACAGGCCTATGGCCTCCGGAGAGTACAGTACGTCGACGAAGGCGCGGGCAATGCCGGTCAGGGCTGCAACCGGATCCTGGGTCTGATCCTGGGCTTGATCCAGGGTGCGCAACAGGTCATCGCACTGATCGGCAATCACCGCGGCGAAAAGTGTCTGCTTGCTTTCAAAGTGGGTATACAGTGTCGGTTTCGATACCGGCGCTGCTTCGGCAATCGTGTCCATTTTGGCGCCGTTGTAGCCATGGGCCAGAAAGGTCTTTCGGGCTGCATCAAGTATGGCCCGGCGCTTGGGGTTGGAGGCGGTGTTCATGGCGGAGTGCGGGCAGGCGCGTTGCTAGGGTGTGTGTGACTGTTTATACTAAACTACGCAGTTTAGTTACACAACGCAAAGACCATGTCCAGCCTTCGTAAAGTGCTCATCGTGTCCCTGTTGATTGGTATATTGGCGGGGGCATTGGCTTATTGGCGCACCGCCGTATACCCGTTTGAAAGCACAGACAATACCTACCTCAAAGCCCATATGACCGTGATCAGCCCGCGGGAGCAGGGTTACGTCAAGTCGGTGCTGTTCGAGAACAATCAGAAGGCCAGCCCCGATGATGTGCTGGTCATCATTGATGATGCCGATTTTCAGGCCCGTGTCGCCGAGGGCGAGGCTCAGATTCAGGTCGTTAAGGCGCAGATCCAGAGCCTTGAGGCTGATAAACGTACCCTTCGCAGCCGTATCCTGCAGCAGCAGGCGGAACGGGTCGCCGCCGAGGCCGATCTGAGCCGGACGGCCAGGGATACCCGCCGCTTCGGTAACCTCGTCAGCGAGGGGGCTGTCTCCAGTCAGACCCATGATGCTGCCGATGCAGTCTGGAAACAGGCCAAGGCGCAGGTCGACCGAATTCGCTCGGTAGGTCAGGAGATCGAAAGTCAGCTGGCAGGGCTCGACAGTCGCATAGACGAGGCGCAGGCACGGATCAGGTCCATTCATGCCGGTCTGGAAACGGCCCGCATCGCCCTGTCGCATACTCGCATCGTTGCGCCGATTGCCGGCACGATTGGCAACCGTAGCGTTCAGGTCGGTCAGTTGGTCAAGGCCGGTACAGCGCTCGGCTATTTGATCCCCGCCGATGGGCTCTATCTGGAGGCCAATTTCAAGGAAACACAAATTGAACACATGCGGCCCGGGCAGCCGGTAGACATCAGCATTGATGCCTATCCTGCACTGCGGCTGCAGGGGACGGTGGATAGCTTTGCCCCGGCCTCGGGTTCCGAATTCAGCCTGTTACCGCCGGAGAACGCGACCGGCAATTTCACCAAGATTGTTCGCCGTGTGCCGGTGAAAATCATCTTTAACCCGGGCACTGATCTTACGATGCTGAGGCCCGGTCTGTCGGCGAACGCCAAGGTTCGGGTTCGCTGACACCCCATGAGCGACACAAGGGCGAGCAAACTCCCGATGGCTGCGGTGGATGAGCGTGACGGGGTGCTGAGTATCACCGACTGGATTGGCTTCATTGCCATGGTGGTTGGCATCTTCATGGCGATCCTGGATATCCAGATTGTTGCCAGTTCGCTGGAGCAGATTCAGGCGGGTCTTTCGGCCACCCGTGATGAAATTACCTGGGTCCAGACCGCCTACCTCATCGCCGAGGTTGTGGTTATTCCTCTCTCCGGCTGGCTGGCCCGGGCCCTGTCTACCCGCTATCTGTTCGTATTGTCCTGTAGTGGCTTCACCCTGATGAGCCTGCTTTGTGCGCTGGCCTGGGATCTGAACTCCATGATCGTTTTTCGCGGACTGCAGGGCCTTTTCGGTGGGGCGATGATTCCCACGGTATTCGCCGTGATCTACACCCTGTTCCCCCCTCGGCTGCAACCCGCCATGGTGGTGGTAGTTGGGCTGGTGGTCACGGTGGCGCCCACTGCCGGTCCGGTGCTGGGCGGCTATCTGACCGAATTTATCTCCTGGAAAGCCCTGTTTATGGTCAATCTGGTGCCGGGTCTTTTGGTCTCGGCCCTGACCTGGCTCTATGTGCGAGTCGATGAACCGGATTGGGCTTTGCTGCAGCAGATCGACTTTCGGGGGATTTTCTATATTGTCGCCTTCCTGGGCAGTTTGCAGTTCGTGCTGGAGGAGGGGGTTCGCGATCAATGGTTTGAGAGTCGCAAAATCATAGGCTTTAGCGTGGCAGCCACCATAGCTGCCCTTGCCATGCTCTACCGCGAGTTGACCATCGCCCACCCGATTGTTGATCTCTGGGCTTTCCGTGATGGCAATTTCGCGGTGGGGTGCCTGTTCAGTTTTGTGCTGGGGATCGGGCTTTATACGGTTATTTACCTGATGCCGGTCTATCTGGCCAGCGTCAAGGGTCTCAACAGTCTGCAGATCGGCCAGTACATCATGGTGGCGGGGATGTTCCAGTTTGTCTCCGCTTTCGTTGCCGGCCCGCTGGCGAAAATCATGGACTCCCGGCTGATGCTGGCGGCGGGTCTGTTCATGTTCGGAGCGGGCTGCTGGCTGAACGGTAGTTTGACTGTAGAGGGGGGATACTGGGAGTTTTTCTGGCCACAGGCGTTGCGGGGCTTTGCCCTGATGTTCTGCTTCCTGCCCATAAACGCGTTGGCCCTCGGCACGTTGCCGCCGGAAGAGGTCAAGAACGCCAGCGGACTCTATAACCTGATGCGTAATCTGGGGGGGGCGATTGGTCTTGCCGTTGCCAATACGCTGATGATCCAGTGGAACAAGGGCCACTATGCCATGCTGAGGGAGGCGGTAACGCCCGGTTCGCCAAAGGCTAGCGAACTGTTGGAGGCGATACAGGGGCGCCTACTTGATGCCGGCTTTGCCGATCCCGAGCTCGCGGGGCTAAAACAACTCCATGGTTTGGTGTTGCAGCAGGCGGAAGTCATGACTGTCAATGCCCTGTTTCATGCGCTAGGACTGGTTTTCTTTGTATCCCTGCTATTGATGCCACTGGTCCGCAAGGTGACGGTCGATGCCGATTCCGGCGCTGGTCACTGAGCCTGAAGGGCATCATTCCGGGCCGCCGAAAACAGGGGCTGGTAGCGGTGCCGCGCTGTCCTCTTCGGTGTCTGCCGGCTCGACGCTGGGCTCAACCGCAGGTGTCGAAGGTGTAGGCATCGTCGAAAAATCCGTCTCGCCGGCAGCGGTCGGTGCGGGTGGCTCTGGCGTGTTGTCCATGTCGGTCGGCATCACAGGCGCATGCGGAACGTCATGGCGGCCAGATCCTGAAGAGGCAGTGTTGGTAACGCCTAGCGTCTTGATCCTGTCCGCTTGTGCTGAAGCGCTGGCAGGGGTGGCGCGAGGCGGCTTGGCCCAGGGTTGGGTCGGGGCAACGATGATCAGCGTTTTGTAGGCGGGCGCCTTGCGGCCAGTTTTCCGGCCCGTCCCCTCGTTGAGAATGTCGACCAGGCCATAACCGCTGTGGCCGACCCGATGAAACAGTTCTTCCGCGCGATAATCCTCAACATGGACACAGCCATGCGAGGCGGCGGCTCGCCCCATTTCCTTCAGTGATGTTCGATCCAGCGACGAGTGCAGGGCCATACCCCCGTGAAAAAACACCGCCCAGAGCATCGGCGCATCATATTTGCCGGACCAGTGGCGGGAGGAGAAAAATTTGGGTGTGAAATAGCCCGATGTGGTTTCAAAGCCCCTGGCTCCGGACGAAATGAGCCAGTAATACAAAAGTCCGGTTCCGCGCAGGTAAACCCTCAATGTCTGGGCCCGTCCCCAAAACGGGTCGGTGCGCTTGTTGACGATCACGATCAGGTTATAGCTGCTGAATTCCGGATGGGTCAGCGGATCGGCAAGGTCTTCGGCCTCGGACCGGTCAGGATCAACATAGGGCTTGAAGGCCTTGGTAACGCCGAAGTGATAGTTCAATTTGGCACCGACATCCTGATCATAGCGGGCCGTCGGTTGACTTCGCGGAAACCCGGCCCACGGGCCTGGCGGCTCGGCCTCAACGGCAATGACGCCGCCGGTCACCAGCAGCAGCGAAAACAGGCTGACCCGCAACAGCATGACCCTCGTCAGGTAGACGGCGTGGTGCACTAGGCGTGGGGTCATGGGCAGGCTCCGGCGTGGGGATGGAATCTAATATACCGTACCCATCCCGCTTTGCCTTGCCTCAGCGCAGGGTCCGGGCACAGGCCCATACGTCGATCCGTTCCGCTCCCGCCCTTCTCAGCGTCAACGCTAAAGCCCCGACGGTAGCACCTGTGGTCACTACATCATCAAGTATGGCAACGTGGCGATAGGGGATGGTTTTATCATGAGTGCCGAAGGCGTTGCGTACGTTTTTCTGGCGAGACTGCGCGGTGAGGCGGGTCTGTGAGCCGGTTTCGCGCAGTCGATGGCAGCAGGTAAAGTCCACCGCTATGCCGGTTTTCCCGGACACCGTACGGCTGATCTCCAACGCCTGATTAAATCCTCTTTCCCGGTACCGAGATGGGTGCAGGGGTACCGGTATGATGACGTCCGGCAATGGCTCGGTGGTCGCAACCGCACCGGCCAGCAAACTGCCGAGCAGTCGTGCATGGGGGTAGTGGGCGCCGAATTTCAGTGACTGAATCAGAAATCTGACCGGTTCTTCATAAGCAAAGGCGCTTTGCAGACTATCGAACGGTGGGGGTTTCTTCTGGCAGATGCCACAGGCTCCGATATC
>JBKCCF010000150.1:0-9153 GCA_046305255.1 Methylococcaceae bacterium | reverse complement strand
CTGCGACATCCTCGAAACCGGCAACGACTCCTACCGGTTTAAACAGCGCAAAAAGGGCACTCAGACACCCTGACCTAACCCCTCTCAACTGGAAACTTTTCGGCGCTGACACCTGGAAAAATTTCGGTGCTGATTGACACTCTTCAGGCGATCAGCGGTGAACAATTCCGATTGCTTCGCTGGCTTTTCTTGCCAATGTCATCTCGACAGCGCTCACACCACCGGCAAGGTTCCCGGACCGAGTGGTGTGAAATGGCGCTTCCTCTTATTTTTCTTCCTGAAGATCAGGCCATTAACGCTCAGGCCGTATCACTACTTGCAGCCATAGGCCGCGCAATAAATATCGCGCAGTGCCTGCCATTTGCTGGTCCGGCCGACCATGTCGGGGCTGAAATACCACCAGAATCCACCGCCGATGCTGTTGGGAGTGGCAAAGGATGAGGCATACCGGTTCTTGATATAGGCGATATAGCCCTGTTCGGCAGACCAGGTTTTAGCGCCTTCCCTGTAGTAGCCGCGCGGATCAAAATCGAGTTCCCCGCTCATGATCGCCTTGCCGGGAAAGCGCTCTGCCAGCCGGCTCATGACCCTGTCCCAGGTGAAGTTTAACGGCTGCTCATCGGTGTAAATGCTGAGCGCAATCGCATCAACGTTGGCGACCAGTGCCGCGGTGGCATATTTGCCGATCCAGTTGAATAGACTCGAGCTCAGTTCGTCCTGTATGGAGGTCCAGTAGAAGGTCAGAACCGTATTTTTGCCCGGCCATTTGGCTTTGACGCTGGATGCCGCGTAGGTGATCTTGGCCGGTACATTGCTACCCAGCCAGCCGCCGTTGACTTCGTTACCGACCTCCCACGCCGTGACCTGCTCCATACCCGCATAATTCAGCACGCTAGTGACGCGGTTCTTGAAGGTAGTCAGCGGCACAGTCGCCTGACTGGTGCTGTCGAACAACTGCCCCATGGTGTTGACGCCATGGGCGCTGGCGTAATCGACGATGGCCTTGATGCGGGGCAGGTTATCGGTGCCATCACCCACCATTTCGATCCGTGCCCAGCGATGTTTCGGTTCAAACAGTGCCACCAGATCATCAATCTTTCGGGTATCGGTACTGAGCGGCATGGATGGTTCCGGGGTAATGGTGACACCCCAGCGGGCGCTATCACTCAATTCCGGCGATCCTGCCCGTTGGGTACCGACTTCCCGCATCATCATCGTCATCGCCTGTGCCGTAAGGTCAAGACATTCCTGGCCGATTCGACCTTTGTCGGAAGCAGTGACGGCGGCGGTCAGTCGAGTAAAGCAGGGGTCAAGCTGGCCCTTGAGGCTGTTGAATTCGGGCGAGGGTGTAAATCCGGGCAAAAGCGTGTACTTGGCCGTCAGCGCGGAGTCAAACTGCCGTTTGGCGTCTTCAGCCAGAACCTGATTCAAGATCACAGTCTCCGCTGCCGAGAAGCCTTTTCCCTGTCGATCCAGCAAAAAGGTGGAGTAGCCGGTGTTGGCAGTATCCCAGTGCACCATCATCCCGAGTCCGCTGCTACTGAAAGGCATGGTCCATTTGCCGCCTGAACTGTAGTTTTCATTGAGTGTAACGGCTTCAAGTGTCGCAAGATTGATCGTGCCGGCGCTGAGATTGGCGACCCGACCATTGGTCATGCGCTGGTTAACCTGTCTCACGGTCAGTTCGACACCACTTTCATTAAAGGCCCTGAATTTCACATCGAAGGCCTCGGCGGTGCCGGGTGTAATGAGTAGCAACGAAGCGGCCCCGATCAGGCAGGCGGTCAGGCCCGCTGTGAGACAACACTGATCAGAAGCAGCCGGTGTAGCCGCCTGCGATATCGGTCGTATAGTCATTTGACTCTCCCTGTCGTTCATCAGCCAAGTAAAGGTAAAGGTCCAATGCCGACAGTGGTGTGCAGGGCGAAAGCCTCACCGCGGTCGGCATTGGCAGGATTGCGGGTCAATTTTAGGCAAGGGTAGGGAGAGGGTCGATCACCGCAATTACGTATACCCATGGACTATCATGGGCGGTGCTATGAGTATGTGGTGATACGTTTGACCGATACGGTGTCGCAGTAATACTGGTGCCGGAAACTTTTTGTGTGGGCCTGTTTACACTTTACGTGGTAAAAGTTTTCCGGACTTAGTAAAACACCTCATGGTGTTAATGCGGATGGTAGTGGTTAGTAGGTTGGGGCACTGTAGGGCTTCGTACGTAAATTCAACTGAGGTGAGATATGGATATCAGCCGCGATCATGACAATTCAAACTGTGAAAATGCTGAATCAGGCCCCGGGTGTTGCCCTGGCGGGATGGCCTGTAGGGGTTATCCTGCTTCCATTATTGTTCTGCTCGGGTTTTTGGTTTCTTCGGCGGTCCTTGCCGAGAGTAAGAGTTATGATGCCTCCGTTCCGGTTCCGCCGCTTAACACCCCCATTCTCTATACTCGAGGCTTATCAGCCCACGGCAATGTAGGCAGCACAGCCAATGTTATGGCATTGGTAATGGATGTGAATGCCGAGCGCGAGAATTCTTACTTCGCCTGGCCGCTTTATGTGCAGTTAACCACCAATCAGAAAGGGGGAGATGCGACGGTATTCAACGGGCGCGGCTATCAGAATTCTGTCGGCGGCTGGATGGCGTCATCCCATTCGGAACTGATTCAGGATGGTAGTGATAATGTGGGTATTGGCGTGAATGCCGAAATTTCAAAACTAACCCCTAGTGGCCGCGCCATTGGCTTCAATGTGCAGGCAACCAACGGCTATAACAAGGATGAAAGGAATTTATGGAGTTCCGAAGCCATTAATATCCAGGCCCAGGAGGGTTCCGGCTGGGTAACGGGTATAAACTTCGACACAAGAAGTATAAAAACCGGCATTGCGCTCAGCGGTAACAGTATTGCTTTTGATCCCGGGCGGCGGTTTGTCATGCAGTACAATCCTGCCAGGAAAAAACTTGAGATACTCCTGGATGGGAAGCCTGTATGGGTGAGCAAGGCTGCCAAATGAGTGTCAGGCCAGGCGTGCCGCCTGCCAGACTGAAAGCGGGCTGACAGATACGGTTTAACTGCCGCCCCTGTCAGTCGTAACAGTTGCCAAGCGAGTCAACGCGAATGATGCGGAAGGCGTAAGGCAGGGCCAGCTCGCATCCCTGCCACAGGCTTCTACCCGCAAGGGAGTGGCTGATTGGGTTCAGTGTTTCAGAATCCCGGGCGATGGCCCGTCGGTCCGGCGTCGGGGCTGAACCCGTATCCGCCGGCCGCCGGCAGGTATCCGGCATCACGTCTAAACCCCGAATACCGCCCTGATTTGATCCTGCACCCTTAGCGCTTCGAAGCGGGGGTCGGCGGCGTCGCGGATCGGGCGACCGACAACGATATAGTCGGCGCCATTGGAGAAGGCCTGTTCGACTGAGACCACCCGCTTTTGATCATCTGACGGCCGGTTTTCCACCGGACGAATGCCTGGAGAGACGACCAGTAGCTTGTTGTCGACTTCCTGCCGCAGTGCCGGTACTTCCAGTCCAGACGAAATCACCCCGTCGCAACCCACCTCCAACGCCCGTCGCGCCCGCGACAGCACCAGTTTCTGTACATCACAGTCGAAGCCCAGATCCTTCATATCGCCCTGATCCAGGCTGGTCAGCACGGTCACGGCCAGTACCTTGAGGTCACCTTTGGCCTCGGCGGCGGCGGCCATGATGGCATCGTTACCATGAACGGTGGCGAAATCCACCCCATGACGACCCAGCACCTTGATGGCGCGGGCGACGGTTTCCGGTACGTCGAAAAATTTGAGATCGGCGAAAACGTGCTTGTTCTGAACGTTCAGCCAGTGAATCAACTCGTAATAGTCGCCGGTCATGAACAGCTCCAGCCCTACCTTGTAGAAGGTCACGGCGTCACCGAGCTGGGTCACCAGGGCCTTTGCTTCGGCTATGCTGGGAACATCCAGCGCCATGATCAGGCGTTCGTGGACGGGGATGTCTTTAGTGGAAATCAGATGGGTCATAGTAGTGGTTCGGTCACGTTGAGAAGGGAGGGCGTCTGCTTTCCGGACGGCAGACTGCCTAAAATGGGGTTTTTACAGCACGCGGTAGGTCACGATGATTCTGGTTTTAACCCAGATGGGTATTCTCATCCTGTGTGGTGTGCTCTGGCGCATTATACGTCCGGCAGGACTGGATGCCGACGTCACCCGCCGGGTGATCACCACACTGGTTTTCAATCTGCTGCTGCCGGCGCTGGTGCTATCGACGCTATGGCAGGCCGATCTTGGGACGCACTCACGTGATTTGGTACTGTATGGTGTCGCCATCGTCCTGTTCGGTGCCGGCCTCGGTTGGGCCTTGCTCAGGATATTGAACGTGGCGCCGGTGCGACGGGGCGCGGCGATGCTCGGTATCGCCTTCGGCAACATTACCTACATGGGTTTGCCGTTACTTGAACATCTGTTCGGACCTTCGGCCAGAACCATTGTGGTCCATCTCGACATCTTCGCCGGTATGCCACTGGTATTGACCTTCGGGTTAATGATCGCCCGTCACTATGGCCAACCGCGCGCAGATGAAGCCGGCGTGTTAAGACCGCTGCTGATCAACCCGCCCTTGTGGGTAGCGCTGATCGCACTGGGGCTGAATCGTGCCAACGTCGGCCAGCCTGACGCGGTGGCGCGATTTCTTGAGCCGCTGGCGGATAGCGTCGCGCCCTTGATGTTGATCGCGCTGTGCCTCGGGCTGCACGGGGCCGCCTGGCAACGTGAGCGCTTACCCCTGGGGCTGGTAGTGATGGTCGCCAAGATGCTGGTAGTACCGGGAGTCGGTCTCTGGCTGGGCTGGACACTGGGCTTCCGCGGAGACACCCTGGCCGCCGTTGTACTCGAAGCCGGCATGCCGAGCATGATTTTCGGTGTCGTCTATTGCGACCGCTATCGGCTGGATGCTTCCTTCTATGCTCTGATCGTGTTGCTGACCACGCTCACTGCGACGGTTTCGCTGCCGTTCTGGCACGATCAGCTGCTTACTCTGCAAACCCCGCTGACAGGTAACTCACCATGACCACGGTACTCGCTGAAATTCTGTCCCAGGGCGATGAAGTTGTGTTGGGTGATATTGTTGACACCAACGCGGCATGGCTCGCGCGCGAACTGACTGGACTGGGGTTTGATGTCAGCCGTCACAGTACGGTGGGTGACCGACTGCCGGATCTGGTGCAACTGCTGCGCGACATTGCGGGGCGGGCCGAAGTCTGTCTCTGTACCGGCGGCCTGGGGCCGACCTGTGATGATTTGACGGCAGAGGCGGTCAGTCTTGCCTTTGACAAGCCGCTGGGCATGGATCGCATTGCCCTGGGCCAGATTGAGGACTGGTTCAGGCGTATGCAGCGGGCAATGCCCGCAGTCAATGCCAAACAGGCCTTGTTGCCGGAGGGTGCACAGCGGCTCGACAATCTCTGGGGAACAGCTCCCGGCTTTTCGGTTATGGCGGGGGCTTGCCGGTTCTTCTTCATGCCCGGCGTACCCCGCGAAATGAAGGCCATGTACCGGCAATCGGTACGGCCTGACCTTGGCACCCGTTTCAGCCTTAGCCCTCTGCGGCGGATGGCCATCCGCACCGTCGGTATCGGTGAATCGAGCCTTCAGGAGTTGGTGAGTCGCTGCGACCTGCCCGCCGCAGTTAGCGTGGGATTTAGAACCAGTGGGCCGCAAAATCAGGTCAAACTGACATTCCCGGCCGATTTTCCCGAAGGTGATGCAGATGCCATTGCCCGAATGATAGCCGGGACCATTGGCCCTGCTGTCTATGCCATTACCCGTTCCGGCGATGATGAACGCCATGACTTGCGGGCGGTGACGGGCCAGTTGCTCATGGCGCGAGGACTGCGCCTGTTCGCGATCGAGACCGCGAGTCTAGGTACGCTCGCCGCGCTCTGCGGTGGAGCGCCCTGGTTTGCCGGGGCTCGGGTCGGGGCCATGAATCCCGCCCACCTGCCGTATCAGGCGCAACCCGACTCTGCCGCCACCCCGGGCGCAACTGCCCGCAGATGGGCTGAAATGATCCGGCAGCAGGAGGCTGGCGATATCGCGCTGTTGCAATACGGGACTTTTGATAGCGCGCAACTCAATGATGAGGCTGTCTCTGTCGATCTTCACGTCGCGCTGGCCGACGCCAATGGCAGCATCGTAGAAAGCCGCAACCTGAGCGGTAATCTGGCCCGCAAGCGCGATACCGCGGCCGCCTTCAGTCTGGATGTTGTGCGGCGGCGTCTACAGAAAGACAGCTATAGCATTGATTTGTAGATAATTTTAGCTAAGGTCTGCATGTTGGGGTGCTGCTGGGGGTGCAAATCAAATCCCGGCATCGCAGGCGTCCTTGAGTGCTTTAGCCGGCTTGAACGACGGCGATCGTCGCGCAGGTACTTTGATGGCTTCGCCGGTCTTGGGATTGTGTCCGGTGCGAGCCGCTCTCAAGGTAGCGGCAAACGAGCCTGAACCGGGCAGGGTAAGCGTTTTATCGCTATCGGCGACAGGCCGCGATGGGCGACGACGCATTTTACAAACTCAGACGTTGTCATTGGATGTCCTGGCGAATCGCTGAAGACCGTCCAGCGCTAAATTTAGGTCAGGCGCTTAATCATCGACGCCATGTCATCCTGATGCCGACCGAGCCCGATTAGGCCGCCGCGGATGCGAGGCGGTAGCGAACCGAAACTCGGTAGTATTTAAGTGTTTTACGAACTGCCATGTCTGCCGGTCAATCATAAGATGCAGATTTGGTGGCAGTATTCTGACGGGCAAAGCACCACTGGTGGAGGGTCTGAAATCCATCGGCGATATGTCATACGCCGGGGAGGGTCGGTAGGGCCGGCCGTGTTCGGGCCTGAACGACAGAGTGTCATTGTGCATGTCGGTATTGCTAATCATCACACCAAAGGCCCATGGCACTATTGCATGCGCGTTCGCGTTCCGGTGGCGAGACGGGCCCCTGCGCCAAACCTTTGTGACTCATCCCGGGCTGCTGCGGCTAATTCCCACCGAACCCGGCAATGGGATAGCAACGACCAAGAACGAAAAAGGCCCCGAAGGGCCTAGTTCTTAAAATTATGGTAGCAACGGCGGGACTTGAACCTGCGACAACCGCATTATGAATGCGGTGCTCTAACCAACTGAGCTACGTTGCCTTAATGGGGACGGATTCTACTTTTAGAGGCCGACGCCGTCAAGACCAAGACCCATAGGGATACCGTCCCAACCACAGGGACTGGTTCGGGCGTCAGCACCTTCCGGAGCAGGGCTCTCCCGCTTAACCGGCGTGTAACGGTGTCACGAGCAGCCATCGCGTTGTGACGTGGCGGTGTCCTCTTTGCCGTCTTTTTTACGCCAGATACCGCCGCTGGTGAAACAGCCCCACCCCCAGCGCAGCCAGTTGAGCAGGCTGTTGGCTAGCCACAGCGCCCACGCCAGCATGAGCCCCCGGTAAATCCACAGCGGGGCCGAGAGTACCCATGGCCTGGGTAAGCTGGGTTGGCTGCGGTCCTGATACCAGTACATGCTTCCGGCATTCGAGCCATTGCCGCTGATCTGCATGTCCGGCTGGCCCAAAAGTCCTGCCGCCACGGCGTCTGCCAACTGCGTCAGTGCGGCCAGTGTCAGCAGGGTCAATAACACCTGCCCGCCGTTATGGATGCGGTGACTGTAATGCAGCGCAGATCTGCCCCGCCAGGACAAAGCCAGCAGCCACCCCGTCACCAGCATGGCACCGACCAGCGAGGCCTGACTCAGTCCGAGTAGTAACAGCGCCCATTGCCAGCCGCGGGCGGGACTGTCGGGTATGCGGGCCAGGCCATAGGCAAGCAGGGCGATGGCGAGCAACACGCTCCAGAACAGCACCACCGGACCCTGCACCGGTCCTCCCAGCAGCAGCACCCAACGGTCAGGCCCCAGCTGGATATGGCTTGTGGCATTGATGCTGGACCGATCCAGTACAACTTCGGGTGAACGCAGCAGAGTCTTCTGCCCCTCATCGCTGATCCAGCGGATAGTGGCCTGCTGGCTGCCCGGATGGATGGGCAGCACCAGTGTGCCAGCATCCAGCCGTATGGGTTGCTCTACCGCGTCGATCGTGACGGACTGGAGACGGGCATTCGGCGGTAGCCTGACTTTCTGCTGCTGGCCTTCTGAACTTCGTAACATCAGCTGCAGGGTGATGTCCTGCGCACGTTCGCCGGGCCGGATATCAATACTGCTGGCATCTACCGTCAGCGTACTCCCGGGCGCACCGCTGGGGCGGCTGATCGTCAGACGGACCGACTCACCTGGCCAGGGCCGCCACTCAGGTTGCCACATGTCCGAATCGGCCTGAGGATGGATGGGGGCTATACCCTCGTTACGGACATGCCAGATCGGACTGGCATTCAGTTGCCAGCGTTCGCTGTAGGCGGGATCACTGGCGGCCTGCAGGCGCAAGGTCGAACGCTGGGCCAGGCGGGATTCCCATTGCAGATCCGATTGACCCGGAGGCAGCCTGACACTCGCCTTGCCGGCTCGCACCGGCACGTCAGCGGACAGCACAGATTCTCCCTCCAGAAGGGGAATCTCCAGTGACAGTGGGGTATCGGCAGGTGTCAGACGGTGGATCTGGTTGTGGATATGCCATTCCAGGCCGAGATTCAGCTGCCGTTCAAGTATCAGAAACGGCGGCAGCGACGATCCCTGCAGCGGGGTGATAGCGGTCCCCGGACCTTCCACGGCCTCTCTCACCAGCTGGATCTGGACATCGGGTACGCCATTCTCGCCTATCCCTTCGACCCGCCAGCCGGTCCCGGTGACCGCCACCCGATGGGGCTTGAGCGGTAGCGGCAGCTGTAGTTGGGCGACCGCCGGCAGGGCACCACTCAGTAGGACCTCATGATGACCCGGGTTGAGTGCCAGCCATAGCTGGCCATCACGCGTTCGGGTCAGCGGCGCACCCGCCTGACCATCCACACTCACCTGAGTGGGAAGCCAGAGGCCCGCCAACGCGGGTAAGGGCAGGCTGACCCGTGCCGCAGTGTTGATCTCAAGCCTCAGCTGTAACTGGTCGGGACTGGTTTGCAGTGTGAGCCGGGGAATATCGGCACAGCCGTCGGGTAAACAGTCGGGCGTCGCCAGC
>JBKCCF010000149.1:0-21213 GCA_046305255.1 Methylococcaceae bacterium | reverse complement strand
GCCTCCGGACAATTGATGCGGATACTCGTCGAAATGGCGGGCGGGCTGCGGCAGGCCAACCTGATCCATTAGTGCCATGGCTCGCCTCTTGAGTGGCTCACCCCGGTAACCCAGTGGCCGCAGAACTTCGGCTATCTGCTGGCCCAGAGTCAAGACCGGGTTCAGGGAGGTCATAGGATCCTGAAAGATGATGCCGATACGACGACCACGGATGGCGCCCATGGCCGATTCCGGCAAGGCAAAGACATCCGTTCCGTCCAGCCGGGCGGAGCCCTGCAGAATCCGCCCGCCCTGCGGCAGCAGACGCAGCACCGAAAGCGCGGTCACCGATTTACCGGAACCTGACTCCCCAACCAGCGCAAAACTTTCGCCCCTCCTGATCTGAAAAGAAATGCCATCCACCGCCATGACCCACTGACCGTCCTGCCGGAACGATACCCTCAGATCACGTACGGCCAATAATGGCTGGCCGGTTGTGGGCGGGGTCATTCCGACCGCCGGGGATCGAAGGCATCCCTCACCGCATCGGCAAAAAGGTTGGCGGGCAGCACCAGCGCGAACATGAAAACGAACGCCGATGCCAACGACCACCAGACCACCGGATCACGCGCCATTTCCAGTCGCGCACTGTTGATCATGTTGCCCCAGGATGCCATGGTCGGATCGACTCCGATATTGATATAGGACAACACCGCCTCGGCCAGCACCAGTGAACTGAAGTCCAGTGCCACCGAAATCAAAACCAGATGAAACAGATTGGGCAGGATGTGCCGGAACAGGATCATGGGCTGACTGACACCGAGCACCCTGGCAGCCTGGACATAGTCCAGCGCCCGTAACTTCAGTGTTTCCGCCCGCAGCAACCGGCACAGACCGGTCCAGGAGGTCATGCCGAGAATCAGACAAAGCGCCAGCAATCGGACGTCGGCCCTGACAGCGAGATTGGCAAATTCCGCCTCATGCCGCGCCATGTAGGACTGCATCACCAGCATGGCCGCGGCGATCAGCAGTACCCCCGGCACCGAATTCAGCGTGGTATAGAGATACTGAATCAGATCATCCACCCAGCCCCGACAGTACCCTGCGAGGATGCCCAGCAACAACGCCAGCGGCAGAGTGGCGAAGGTGGTGAGCGTACCGATCAGCACACCGGTGCGGATGCTCTTGATGCTCTGATAAAGGACGTCCTCACCGACCTTGCCCGTACCCAGCACGTGGTACTCGAAGGCCAGCTCTGCTATCGCGCCGATCAGCATGGCAATCACGAGCAGGGTCAGCCCGATAGCCCGCCACGGCAGGGCGGTCTGCCCGTCGTCAACGGTCTGCCGGTCTGGCGCTACAGACATCCTTCGACACCAGTGCCTGATCAGCAACCACACACCAGCCAGCAGGGCCCAAACGCCAAGACCATGGGCCATGCCGCGTAGAACCCGACGGCCGATATCCTCTGGCGCATCCCGAACCGGGTCTTTGAGATGCCGCCCTGCGGCAGCCAGTCGCGGGTAGCCCCACTGTTCACTACCATCGGCCGCATGCAGCATCTCGCGGGCATGAGCATGGGTTGCCAAAGGGGCCGAATAGGTCTTTTCGTCGCGATTGCGGAGCGGGCTCAGCCACCAGTCGAGCAGCGTGACCGGTTCGCCAAGATAGGTTTCTGCAGCTGTCCCCGCAGAGGGCAATTCGGGATGAAAGCGAATGGAATCCAGCGCCGCAATGCCCAGATACAGGAGCAGCATGACCAGCGAAATCATGGCGGTGCGGTTTTGCGCCACCTTGCGCCACGGACGCCGCAGATGTTCCTGCCGCGCCATGTGCCAGCCCATTCCCCCGATGCCGAGCAGCATCAGGAGAAAAAGAATATCGGTCGAAAACAGGACTATCTCCATGGTTCAGCTCAGCTTGACCCTGGGATCGACCAGGGTATAGGAGATGTCGGTTAGCAGCAGACCGATGATGTAGAGTACCGAACCGAGAAAGACCATGGCGCGTACGATCGCGAAATCCTGCTGATTGATCGCATCAATGGTATAGCTACCAAGGCCCGGGATAGCGAAGAAGGACTCGGTGATAAGGCTGCCGGTAAACAGCAGTGGCAGCACCACAACCACGCCGGTAAGGATAGGGATCATGGCATTCTTCAGGACATGCTGGAACAGCACCCGCACCTCCGACAACCCCTTGGCGCGGGCGGTGCGAACATAGTCCTTCTCGACTTCCTCGAGAAAGAGCGTCCGGTACCAGCGAGCGCCCGAACCCACCCCTGCCAGCGCCCCGATGAGGACGGGCAACAGCACGAACCTCAGGGCATTAAAACCACCGTCGTAACCGGAGATCGGGGTCAGCAGCAGCAGTTTCCCGATCAGGAACTGGCCGCCGATAATGTAGAACAGCGTCGAGATGGACATCAGCGCCACACACAGGGCAACCCCCCAGAATTCCAGATACGTCTGTCGGAAAAACACCAGCAACAGCGCCAGACTGATATCAATCAGCAGACCCACGACCAGCGACGGCAGCGCTATCGCCAGCGACGGCCACATCCTCTGACGAATATCGGTACCGATGTCGCGGCCCTCATCCGAACGGCCAAAACGCAGCAGAAACAGACCTAATGTTTTCTGGTGGAAGATGGTCTGAGTCAGCCGCCCCCCCCCCTCAGCCTGTGGATTCCAGAATAGCGGCTGGTCATAACCCCGTTCGTGCTTCCATTTCTGCACGGCCTCGACGGTCACGTGCTTCTGCCCCAAGTGCATGCGCGCCATATCGTCGGGGGTGTTAACCACGAAAAACAGCAGGAAGGTCAGGATATTAATGCCCATCAGGAGCGGCACGGCATACAGCAGACGACGCAACAGGTAGTGGATCATAGTGCGGTAGCCCTCAAGCGGCGGCGGTAGACCCGCCAGGCGGGGAACACGACGGCGAGCCCGATAGCCAGGGCGACAGCCAATGGCCAGTATACGGGTCGGTTCCAGTCCGCCCGCCGACGGGCCCGTTCGGCAGCATCAATCCGCAGGTATTTAAGTCCGTTATTGGCCATCAGGTTAGGCTTGAAGTTGTGATACCAGGCGTGGCTCAGACTGTAGTTTTTGGGGTGGATGCCGAACACCCACGGCGCGTCGTGCTGCAGAATCGCCTGCATCCTGCGAATCAACGCCAACCGGGCAGGACCGTCATCACGCCCCCGCATGGCGATGAACAGGCGGTCATACTCGGGGTTGCGGTAATTCGCAGCATTTTCGCCGCCCTTGCCCACTTTGGCGTTGTCACCGAACAGCAGAAAGAAAAAGTTCTCGGGATCGGGGTAGTCGGCATTCCAGCCCCAGCGGAACAATTGGGCATTGCCATTGGCCATCTTCTGCTGGAACTGATTGTAGTCGGTGGTGCGTAGCACAAGTTGTATCCCCAGCTTTGCGAGTTGTTTCCGATACCAGTTGAGTACCGACTTATCGTCAACCCCGCTGGAGGTGGTATCAAGGTAAAGCGCCAGCGGCTTACCGGTGGCGGGTTCAAGCCCATTGGGGTAACCCGCCTCGGCCAGCAGGCTTTTGGCTATCGTCAGGCTTTTCCGGCGAGCCTGATCGTTCACCCACTCGTAGACATAAGGGTTGATACCGTCCCGGCCAGCTTCGTGGCCGAACAGTCCCGGTGGCAGCATGCCCTGCGCGGCCACGCCCCGCCCATTCATGAAGATGGCAATAAATTCTTCCTCGTCGATCGCGATGCTGATGGCCTGACGTAGCTTTGCCTTGCGCTCATCAAGACCGCCGACAACCGGATCCAGCATGTTGAACCCCAGGTAAAAGGTAGAGGCCGATACCGCCGTTTGCAGCCGGATGCCCTGTCGCTGCATCTGTGGCGTCAACTCGGCATTGCCGGCGCCACTAAATTCAATTGCCTGATCAAAATTATCCGAAGCCAGCCCCGAGGCATCGTAATAGCCCTGCAGGAACTTGCTCCAGTAGGGAATGGTTTCCTTTTCCAGAACAAAGACCACCCGGTCAATGAAGGGCAGGGATTTGCCGGCATCAGCCAGATAACCACGCGCTGCATCATCAGGCTCACCTGATGTGGGGTACTGCTCACCGTGGTAGTGCGGGTTGCGCGCCAGGACCATGCGGCGGTTGGGATTATTCTCGGTCAGACGGTAGGGACCCGAACCGACGGGATACCAGTCCAGGGTAATATTTTTGGCGATCAATCCCGGTTGGGCATAGAAAGCCTCGGCTTCCCAGGGCATGGGAGCGAAAAAGGGCATGGCCAGCCAGAACCGGAACTGCGGGTATTTGCCATGGAGACGGATGCGCAGATGACGCTGATCCAGCACCTCAACGCCCGCCAGTGGATAGGCCCTAAGATCCAGCCAGCCCGCATGATCGCGGGCATCCACCACGCTGGCCAACCGCTCACCCAGTTCACGGAGGCCGACGATGTAACCGGCCATCATTTCGGCAATCGGCGAATGTACCTCGGGGTGCACCAGTCGCCGGATCTGGTAGGCATAGTCCTCCGCCAGAACCGGCCGGCTGTCCGTTTCGGGAAAATCGGCGAGGGTCGACAGGGTCGCCAGTTGTGCCGGACGGAGAGCATGATAGCGATACTGCCCCGCAGCATCCCTGGCGAAGGCAGGGTGCGGTTGATAGCGGAGCCCGGGGCGCAGGTAGATATCGTAGAGACTGAAACCAATTTGCTCATCGGGGGCCGTGTCGGGCAGCGGTTTGCCTTCGATGTCCTGATAATGCACCTCCGGCAGACCTTCTGCGGCGAACGGCTGCAACTGGTAGGGCCGCGTCAGGTAGGCATACTGTAAGGGGGGTTCGTAAACCTGGGCGATGATTTCGTACTCGTTGGCACTGTAGGCGCGGGCGGGATCAAGATGCTTGGGGCGCTCCTCAAAAGACGAATACAACGTATTGAGTCCGCCATCACTGGCGGGATAGGGGTTATTGGGTGGGTCACCACAGCCGGCCAGCGCGAGCAAAGCGCCCAGAATCAGGGTATGAAAGGGCCATCCCGTTGCGGGCCTGTGAACCATCACGATCCATTTTTTCATCATCAGGACTGGTAACTCCCCTCGCGGCGCAGCACACGGAATTATACGCGAGGGCTGGGAGCAGACACCGCTCAGAACTCCAGGACCACCGATTCCGAAACAGGCAGTCAATAAGGAAAGACCTTCCGAGTGGTTCACTTCTTGTATAATCCGGTGAGATGGTGGAGTTGCATGATGCTCAGGCAGACGTGACGCCACCCCTCACAACTGAATCCAATCCGCCCATCCTTTTCAGAGTATCCCTTATGTCAAACAAGTTTTTTGTTGCGCTGTGCGGCCTTTTGCTGAGCAGCGCTCTTTCTGCTGCCGAACTTAAAGTGGGTGTCGTTCAACTCCAGAAACTGGTCAGCGAGTCAGCCCAGGTTCAGAAGGCGCAGGCTGATATGAAGCGAGATTTTCAGGCCCGTGAAACCAAACTGGTGAACGAGCAGAATGAACTCAAGAAACTGGAAGGCAAGCTTGAGAAGGACGCCGCTGTGATGAGCGATGCTGAAAAACGGAAAACCGAAAAGGAATTGATTGAGCGGGGCCGCGAGTTCAAGCGTGGCATGGAAGAAATGAACCAGGACCTGAACATCCGCCGCAACCAGGAGATGGCCAAATTCCAGAAGGCCGTGAACGAGGCCATTACCGCGGTAGCAAAGGAACAGAACTTTGATCTGGTCCTGGTTGAAGGGATCGCCTACGCGAAGGAAGGTCTGAACATCACCAGTGATGTCGAGGACAAGCTCAAGGCAGCACCCGGTGGCGCGCCTGCCACCAAGAAGTAATACCGGCCCAAGCAGCCCCCCGTCTCATCCATCATTCACCATAGGCAAACACTTTGGATATTCAAGAAATCAAGGAATATCTGCCCCACCGGTACCCTTTCCTGCTAATCGACAGGGTCCTTGAGGTCGAGCCTGGAGTACGCCTTTTGGCTCTCAAAAACGTTACTCACAACGAACCTTTCTTCACGGGCCACTTTCCGGCGACCCCCATCATGCCGGGAGTCCTGATCATTGAAGCATTGGCTCAGGCCACCGGTCTGCTGGCAGGCCGGTCGGTCGAAGGTCTGGTCGGAAAAGGCCGGACCTATTATCTGGTTGGTCTGGACAAGGTCCGCTTCAAGCGGCCTGTGGTACCCGGTGATCAATTGAAACTGGAGGCCCGATACATCCGCCACAAGCGCAATATCTGGGCCTTCGAATGTCGGGCCGAAGTGGATGGCGAGTTCGTCGCCAGCGCCGAAATCATGTGCGCTGCTGCGGAGTAGGCCACTTGATTCATCCATCCGCGATTGTTGACCCCACCGCCGACATCGCGGATGGCGCGACCATCGGGCCGTTCACGGTGATAGGACCCGCTGTCACCATCGGTTCGGGCACTGTAGTCGGGCCTCATGTGGTCATCAAAGGCCCGACTCAGATCGGCGTCGACAATCGGATTTTCCAGTTCTCCTCAATCGGTGAAGACCCCCAGGACAAAAAATACAGAGGGGAGATTACTCGGCTTGAAATCGGTGACCGCAATGTCATTCGCGAGTATTCGACCATCCATCGCGGCACCGTACAGGACCAGTCCATCACTCGTATCGGCGATGATAATCTGCTCATGGCCTATACGCATGTCGCCCATGACTGCATGCTCGGCAATCACATCATCATGGCTAACGGCGCCTCCCTGGCGGGCCATGTCAACGTGGATGACTTTGCCATCCTGGGCGGTTTTAGCCTGGTGCACCAGTTTTGCAAAATCGGCTGCTACAGTTTTTCCGGTATGGGCAGCATCATCAGCAAGGATGTGCCACCCTATGTCATGATCGGCGGTAGCCCCACCAAGCCACGCGGCATCAACGCATTGGGGCTTGAGCGGCGCGGCTTCGATGCAGAGGCGGTTCTACAGGTTAAACGGGCCTATAAGCTCATTTACAAATCCCGCCTGAAGCTTGAGGAAGCAATCGAGAGCCTCGCAATCCTGGCCCGGGATGCGCCGGCGGTGCAGCCCATGGTTGACTTCCTCCAGCGCAGCGGCCGCAGCATTATCCGCTGACAAGCCTGCAACTGGCCGCAGCGATGATCCAGTCCAACACGACACTGATCGCAGGCTTCGACGAAGTGGGTCGCGGCTGTATCGCCGGCGCCGTGATAGCCGCCCTGGTGATTCTGCCTGAAAAGGCTGATGCCATTCAGGGCCTTACAGACTCCAAGAAACTGTCAGCTGCAAAGCGGGAAACACTGGCGAACATCATCAAGACTGAAGCACTGGCCTGGGCTCTGGGTCGAGCCGAACCGGGCGAGATTGACAGGATAAACATACTGGAGGCAACCCTGCTTGCCATGCAGCGCGCCTATCATGCCCTGCCGGCAGAATTGAGGCCCGCACATGCTCTCATTGATGGTAACCGCTGCCCAAAACTGCCCTGTAAAACCCAGTCCATCATTGGTGGCGACCTGAGCGTCCCTGCCATCTCGGCTGCATCAATTTTGGCCAAGGCCTATCGTGATCGCGAAATGCAGATCGCCGATGGACTGTTTCCAGGCTATGGCTTTGCCATTCACAAGGGCTACCCTACCGTGGGCCACAGAGCAGCATTGAACCGCCTCGGTCCCTGCGCACTCCACCGCAGGTCCTTCGGTCCGGTAAAGCGGGTAGTGAAACGCCAACCCCCCGACGGAGTGTTCCCCCTATGACCATCATCGCCATCAGTCGCGGCCGCGCAAAACAGGTCAGATATCGCGACCGCTGGGTCGAAACCGGCATCTACAAGGCACCGATAACAGGGCCTGTCAGCGTCACAATGCGTGGTCTCGAAGGCGATGTGCAGGTCGATCGCAAGAACCACGGCGGGCAGGACAAGGCAATTTATGTCTACAGCCAGGACAATTATCCGCACTGGGAGAGGCAACTTGGGATACGCCCGCTTGAATCGGGCTATTTTGGCGAAAACCTGACGGTTTCCGGCCTGCTGGATACCGCGGTGCAGATTGGCGACATCTACCGGATGGGGCCGGTTCTGACCCAGGTCACTCAACCACGTGTCCCCTGTTTCAAGCTGGGCATCAAGATGGGGGATCCTGCTTTCGTGGCCAGTTTCCTGACATCAGGCCGTACCGGCTTCTATCTGAGGGTACTTGAAGAAGGAGAACTGTGCATGGGCACACCTATCGATTTGATTGAGCGCGACCCTAAGGGTGTGCCTGTCGCCGAGGCCATGCAGGCCCTGCTGAAAGGCCCCAGCCAGTCCATCATCATCCGAAAAGTCCTCGCGATTGCCGCGCTGTCCTCTGCCTGGCGAGAAGATTTAGAACAACGCCTTACATCCGACTAAACCTACAGGGAGACTGACCATGAAAAAACTTAACCTCTTGCCGCCCCCCGTGATTGCCGTGCTGCTCATCGGTATTGCTTATTTTGCCGAGAAGTCCTTTCCTGGCGTTCACATAGTCCCGGCTACAGCCACCGGCCTGGCCTGGATCGCCAGCGGGCTGGCACTGTCAGCGGCGGCGGCGCTGGAGTTTTTCAGAGTCAACACTACGGTACTGCCACACGGCACCCCCAGACAACTGGTAACACTGGGCGCCTTCCTATGGACGCGAAACCCCATGTATCTCGGCCTGTTTACCGCACTGATAGGTCTCGCCTTCTATGAAGGCACACTGCCTTTCTGGCTGGTTCCACCGGCATTTTTCCTGATCATCAACAGATTCCACATTCCCCGCGAGGAGGCCAAACTGACCGATGTGTTTGGCCAGGATTATGAGACCTACCAACACCAGGTAAGACGCTGGCTTTGACCGTCTTTTCGAAACGGATCATCCACCGCAAGCCAGATTGAAGGCAAAAAAAAACCGGCAGCCCCTTCGTTGGACGCTGCCGGTTTTTTGTCGCCGCCTTTATCAGTCGACGACTTCGATAGGAATGGTTCTGCGCGGCTTGGTTTCCGGCAATTCGTATTCAGGTTTTACTTCTTCAGCCATAGGGCCGCTCGTGCGAGGCCCCATTAGAGAGACCCATGCAGCCTTGAGGGGGTGGTTCATCGCATCCTCAACGGCGGTGGCCTCGAAACCACAGTGGGCCATGCAGTTGGCGCACTTGGGGTTCTTGGCATTGCCATATTTGTCCCAAGGTGTCTCTTCCATCAGCGCCTTGAAAGAGGGGGCGTAGCCTTCATCCACCAAAAGGTAGCAAGGCTTCTGCCAGCCGAATACATTACGGGTCGGGTTACCCCACGGTGTGCAGTTGTAGCTCTGGTTGCCGGCGAGAAAATCCAGATAAAGACTGGAGTGGTTGAGTTGCCACTTGCGACCGCGACCCAGCTTGAAAACATCCCGGAACAACTGCTTGCTATCGCGCATCTTGATGAAAATGTCCTGCTGCGGCGCATGCTCGTAGCTGAATCCCGGCGCAATTGTTGCTCCTTCGACACCCAATTCCTTGCAGTAGTCGAGGAATTCAGCGATCTCAGGTGCCGCTTCGTTCTGAAACAGGGTGCAGTTGATGGTGACGCGGAAGCCACGTCCTATGGCCAGTTTGATGGCCTCTACCGCACGTTCGAAAACGCCGGTCTGGCAGACAGAGGCATCATGACGATCTTCATTGCCATCAAGATGGATTGAGAAGGTGAGGAAGGGAGACGGCGTGTAGTCGTCAATCCTCTTTTTGAGCAACAGTGCGTTGGTACAGAGATACACGTATTTACCGCGACTGATGATACCCTCGACAACCTGGGGTAATTCCTTGTGCAGCAGAGGTTCACCGCCGGCAATAGAGACGATGGGTGCCCCGCATTCATCCACCGCAGCCAGACACTCATCAACGCTCAAGCGGCGGTTAAGGATGTCATCAGGGTAATCGATCTTGCCGCAACCGGCGCAGGCCAGATTGCAGCGAAACAAAGGCTCAAGCATGAGCACGAGGGGATACTTTTTTTTGCCCAGCAGCTTTTGCTGGATGAGATATTTCGCAACCGTGAATTGTTGCCTAAGTGGAACGCCCATTCGTCCTCCGCAGGAAAATGACTATCGGGTTAAACCGCCCGAAGGCAGACACAGCCTCCGAACACACAGTGGAACGACAGATGGATTCACTGCGTTCCGGACGAAGGAGACACGGTGTCTCCTTAGACTAGTTTGTATCAAGTACGACATGGTATAGGTGAGTTGTATTTTTCTCAACAGTTTTAGTCAAAATACAACAAAGCTTGACGAAAAAAGCAATAACGTTAGAATTTTGCATCGCAACGCCGGTATGAGCGCCGGATTTTGGACGGCCATACCACCTGAACTTTCCTAGCACCCTTTGGAGACAACCTCCCCCGCATGAGCGTAAGCCTACCGTCGAACACGACCGAAACCCTCGAGAATCTGAGCGACGATGCCTTACAGGACTACCTGCTGCAGGGGGTCTCTCGCACTTTCGCGCTCACAATTCCGCAACTACCGCCGTCACTGGCCAGACCCGTGGCCAACGCCTACCTGCTGTGTCGCATTGTCGACACAATTGAGGATGAAGTCGCTCTGACTGCCCAGCAAAAGCGCTGGTACTGCCATCGCTTCGCCCATGTCGTCCGGGGCCAGCGCCCTGCTTTGGTATTTACCCAACAACTGGCACCCCTCCTGTCGGACAAGACCTTGCCGGCTGAGCGCGAACTGATTCTACTGATCCCTCGCGTCATCGCCATCACGCATCAATTTGATGCCGAACAGCAGGATGCACTCGCCTGTTGCGTCGAAATCATGGCCAAAGGGATGGTCGAGTTCCAGGACAAGGATCTCAGTCGGGGCCTTGCGAACCTCGAACAAATGAACCAGTACTGCTATTACGTCGCGGGTGTCGTCGGCGAGATGCTAACGCGGCTATTCTGTCATTATTCACCCGAGATTGCAGCCCACCACGACATCATGATGAGACTGGCAGTATCCTTTGGGCAGGGCCTGCAGATGACCAACATTCTAAAGGATCTCTGGGACGATCATGATCGGGGCGTATGCTGGCTGCCCCAGGATATTTTCGACCTTACTGGCGGCTTCCCGCTGGCTGAATTGCACCCTGACCACCATGACCCCCGGTTCCGCGCCGGCTTTGAACGCCTGATCGCCATCGCCCACGGACACCTCAAAGATGCCTTGCAATACACCTTGTTAATACCCGCCCACGAGAACGGCATGCGAGAGTTTTGCCTGTGGGCCTTGGGCATGGCAGTACTGACGTTGCGCAAAATCGCCGGCAACCCCGATTTCAGCACGTCATCACAAGTCAAGATTACGCGCAGAGCCGTCAAGGCCACCATTTTCACGAGCAGATTGCTGAGAGGCAGCGACATCGGGCTAAAAGCCGCCTTTGCGGTAGCAAGCGCGGGATTGCCCCGCGCCCCTGTGACGACCTGATCGTACCGTATTCATAAATTCTGAGAAGCCAACCAATCAGGGGACATCTCAACCATGTTTAAAGATCCTTCCGACTCCTCCGACAGCGCGGCCTTTGTCAACCCTTATGTCCCTCAGCGCATGGGGGGTGACCCGGTCAATAATGCCATAGCGCGTGCAAGGGACTTCCTGCTGAGCCAGCAGCATAAGGAAGGCTACTGGGTATTCGAACTTGAGGCCGACTGCACGATTCCTGCCGAGTACATCCTCATGATGCACTTCATGGACGAGATCGACCCCGCACTTCAAGCAAAGATCGGTGTTTACCTGCGTGCCCACCAAAACCAGGACGGCAGCTACTCCCTGTTCACCGGCGGTCCCGGCGACATCAGTTGCACGGTAAAGGTTTACTACGCCCTCAAAATGGCGGGGGACGACATTGACGCCCCGCATATGCGCAAGGCGCGGGAATGGCTGTTGAGCAAGGGCGGTGCGGCCCAGGCCAACGTCTTCACGCGCATTATGCTGGCAATGTTCAAGCAAGTACCGTGGCGAGCAGTGCCGTTCATCCCGGTCGAGATTATGCTGCTGCCGAAGTGGTTTCCCTTTCACCTCGACAAAGTCGCCTACTGGTCACGCACGGTGATGGTTCCCCTGTTCATCCTTTGTAGCCACAAGGTCTCGGCTCGCAACCCTAGCAATACTGGCATCCGCGAACTGTTCACGGTTGACCCCGAACAAGAGCGCAATTATTTTGCCCATGTCAAGACGCCGCTGGGTAAGGTGGTACTCAGGCTTGAGCGCATCGGCTTTGCGCTGGAGCCCTACATTCCCAAAAGCCTGCGCGCACGCGCCACTCAAAAAGCCCACGAGTGGTTTATTGAACGGCTCAATGGCGTTGATGGCCTGGGCGCGATCTTTCCCGCCATGGTCAACGCCTATGAGGCATTGGATTTCCTGGGCTACCCGGCCGAACACGAATACCGTCGCATCGCCAAGGCCTCCATTGAGCGGCTGCTGGTCATCACCGATGAGCACGCCTATTGCCAGCCCTGCGTCTCGCCGATCTGGGATACCGGCCTGACCAGCCTGGCTCTGCAGGAGGTCAATCGCCATGACAAAGACTGTGATACTGACGCCGCCATCACCGCGGGCCTACGCTGGCTGGCCAGCAAGCAGCTGACTGATCAGCCCGGCGACTGGCGCATCCGGCGACCCGAGGTCGAAGGTGGCGGTTGGGCCTTCCAGTTCGAAAACACCCACTATCCCGATGTCGATGACTCCGCTGTGGTTGCCCATGCGCTGGCAGAAGCCAACAACCCTGAGTTTGCCGAACATATTCGCCGAGCGGGCAGCTGGTTTGCAGGAATGCAATCCATCGGCGGTGGCTGGGGCGCATTCGATGCCGACAACACGTACCACTATCTCAACCACATTCCCTTTGCCGACCACGGCGCACTACTTGATCCTCCCACCGCTGATGTCAGCGGCCGCTGCGTGATGTTCCTGGCCAAACTGGCTGATCAGCGCCCCGAAATGCGCACCGTACTCGACGGCGCGCTGGAGTATCTCAGGAAGGAACAGGAAGCCGATGGCTCCTGGTTTGGCCGCTGGGGCACCAACTATATCTATGGCACCTGGTCGGTACTGGTGGGCTTTGAAACGGCCGGCGTCCCGAAAAGCGACCCGGCGATCCGCAAGGCCGTTGATTGGCTGAAGAGTATCCAGTGCAGCGATGGCAGCTGGGGAGAGGACAACTTCACCTACCATGACCCCAGCAGTGACAAGCGTGGCCGGTTCCATACCCCCATGGCCTTCCACACCGCACTGGCTCTACTGGCGCTGATGGCGGCGGGCGAAGTCGACAGCCCGGAAGTCACTGCCGGCATCAACTATCTGCTACGCGAACAACTGGCCGAAGGGTGCTGGCACGACCAATATTTCAACGCCCCTGGCTTCCCCAAGGTCTTCTATCTCAAATACCACGGTTACGACAAATTCTTCCCGTTGTGGGCGCTGGGTCGCTTCCGTAACGAACGTCACGGTTGACGGTGCACGCGATTGGCCTCGTTGTCGCCCTGCCAGCGGAAGCCCGCAGCCTGACCCGGCAGAAGGCTGACTTCGACAGCCTGATCCGTATGCCCGACGGCCATTGGCTGATGGTCTCGGGCGCGGGCCCCGAACGGGCCGAAGCCGCCGCCCGCCGTCTGCTGGAGCAGAACGTCGTCGCCCTGATGAGCTGGGGTTGTGCTGCCGCTTTGGCTGGACACCTTAAGCCCGGTCACCTGATGCTGCCTGACCTCATCCTCGACCGCGAGGGCACGCAACACGCTCCTGATCAGATGTGGCGCTCACGCATCGCGGCCAGCATGCCCGGCGGCATTCACCATCACCGTGGCACCTTGGTCGAAAGCGCCGAGGTCGTCACGGGACATGCCGAAAAACAGTCACTACAGCGCCATACCGATGGCGTTGCGGTCGACATGGAAAGTGCCGCAGTTGCCCGGGTTGCCAAGGCCGAGGGCATTCCTTTCAGCAGCGTTCGCACGATCGCCGACCCCCTGAACATGACTTTCCCCAACGCTGTCACCATCGCAATGAATCCGCGTGGCGATGTTCGACTCGCCGTACTACTCGCCCATCTAGCCCGCCATCCTGGCGAGACCGGTTCGCTCATCGCGCTCGGACGCGCCTTTGGTGCGGCGGTCAAAACCCTGCATCGTGTACGGCACGCGGTTGGCGACGATTTTTGTCTGCGCCCTGCCACCTGAATGTCCTCGCCTGAGCCATGAGCAAACGCCCTACCCCACTCATTACCCGCGCCCTCCATTGGTGGGAAGCCAATTTCATCCGCCACCCCTGGCTGGTGATCCTGCTGTTTATAACGGCCTGTGGCTTTTCACTCCGGTACACGATGGCGCATCTGAAGGTCAACACCAATACGGCCGACATGATCTCGACCGAGGTGCCCTTCCAAAAAAACCGGATCGCGCTAGAGCAGGCTTTCCCGCAGGACATGGGGACAATTCTGCTGCTGGTAGAAGGTAACACCCCTGAAAGCACCGCCGCTGCGGTTAAAAAAATCACCACCCTTGCCCGCGAAAACAGTACTGACTTCAGTTCAGTCCATGTGCCGGACGAAAACCCGTTTTTCGCCCAGAATGGACTGCTTTACCTCGGACTGCCGGAGCTGGAAGACCTGGTTACCCAGCTGGCCAACGCCCAGCCGTTCATCGGCCGCATCGCCGAGGACAACACCCTGCGCGGACTGTTTGGCATTGTCGGTGAGGCCCTGACCGAGGCTGGTAATCAAGGCATCGCCCTGGATCTCGACCCGCTGCTGGGCCGGATAAGCAACGCAATAGACGCCGCCGAAGCCGGTACGGCCTATCAGATGTCCTGGCGCCAACTGATGACACCCGGCGCCCAGGGCCTCGGGGTCACCAAACGCATCATCATGGTCAAACCGATCCTCCATTATGAGGAGGTCATGCCGGCGGAGCGGTCCATGCTGGCCATTAATACCGTGCTGAAAACGGCACTGCAGGGCGATCTGGCAGATGTTCGTGTGCGCAAGACCGGCGAGGTGGCACTGGAACATGAGGAAATGGAAACCATCAGCACCGGCGTTTCCATCGCCAGCCTGGTCTCCCTGATTCTGGTCTGCCTGACCTTGTGGTTCGCGTATCGCTCGCTGAAGCTCATGTTTGCCACCTTCGTGTCGCTGACCATGGGCCTGATTTTTTCGCTGGGGTTTGCGACGGTGGCCATCGGCCAGCTCAACCTGATCTCCATCGGCTTTGCCGTGCTTTTCATCGGTATGGGCGATGCCTACTCCTCGCATTTCTGCCTGCGTTACCGGGAGCTTATCCTTGAAGGCAAAACTCAGCGTATGGCTCTGCAGGAGACGCTAACCTCCACGGGATCAGCGCTGATACTGAGTGCCATTACCGCGGCCATCGGGCTCTATGCCTACATCCCCACCCGGTATTCAGGTGTAGCAGAACTTGGCATCATTGCCGGCACCAGCATGTTCATCGCCTTAATCACGACCTTCACCGTATTGCCGGCACTGATGAAAATCATGCCGATCCATCCGCCAAAGCGGGCAAAAGGCAAGCAGGAGACCTCCATCCTCACCTCGAACTGGCCGCTGCGTTACGCCAAAACGGTTCGCATCGTAACCCTGCTGCTGGCCATCGCCGCTGGGATACTGGTGCAAGACGTAACGGTAGACTTCAACCCCATCAACCTGCGTGATCCCAATACGGAATCCGTGCAGACCTTCAAGTATTTGCTGGAATCAGAAGATACCTCGCCCATGACGCTGGCGTCGTTGGCCCAGAGTGCCACCGAAGCCGATGAGTTGACCCGAAAATTCGAAAACCTGCCGACAGTCGATCGGGTGGTCAGCATCCACTCACTGATTCCGGATGATCAGGACGAGAAACTGGCCATAATCTCCGACTTGTCACTGGTCATGGGTACACAGCTGTTGAACTTCCCGGCGCCAGGCAACGATGGCGCCAGCATAGCGGTCATCAACCAGTTGCATGCGGCCGTGCAAAAGGCTCTCGCCAGCGGCGGCAATGGGGCGGTACTGAATCCGCTGGAGCAGGCCCTGACCCGGTTCGAGGCCAGGCTGACGGCTGCCGACGACAACGCCCGTCAGTCCCTGCTCAATCGCCTCCAGGCCAGCCTGCTGAACCCGCTGCCCGCCGTCATTGGCGACCTCGCCCTCAGTCTCTCGGCCCAGACCATAACACTGCAGACATTGCCTCCCGATCTGGTCGAACGCTGGGTCAGCCCAAAAGGGTTATACCGACTGCAGATTTTCCCTAAAAAAGACCTCAACGATCTCGAAAACCTGCGTGAATTCATCAAGACAGCGCAGTCCGTGGATGCCAACGTCACCGATTTACCAGTGACCTATCTGGAATCCATGAACGAAGTCATCACCGCCTTCCAGGAAGCCTTCGCTATCGCCTTCATCGCCACCACGCTTATTCTGCTGCTGGTACTGCGCAGCCTGAAGGACACCTTGCTGGTCCTGTTGCCGCTGATGCTGGCCTCGTTGTTTACGGCAGCCAGCACCGTGCTGATGGATATTCCGTTCAACTTCGCCAATATCATCGCACTGCCGCTACTGTTCGGTCTGGGGGTCGATAGCGGGATACACATGGCGCATCGCTTGCATGACCTTGAAGATCATGACGGCAGGCTGCTCGATACCAGCGAGGCGAAGGGCGTATTCTATGGTGCCTTGACCACTGTTTTCAGCTTCTCAAGTCTTGCCCTGACCCACCATCAGGGCACGGCCAGCATGGGCCTTTTGCTGTCAATAGGACTGATGCTGACGCTGGTTTGCGCGCTGGTTGTGTTGCCGGCTTTTAGCACTATTAGCCTGCGACGTAAACGCTGACCGTGTAAAATTCAAGCACTTGTCAACCCAAAAGACTCATCAGGACACTGGTATGCCTACTTTCATCGCTGATCTACTGCTCGACCATGCAGGTCAGAATTTCGAACTGCATGAGCAACACCTCAACACCCAGATGGTGCGGGTACTGAAAGCCATTGGCTACGATCGTGTCTACACCCGCGCGCAGGGGCCCTACCTCTACGACAACGAGGGCCAGAAATATCTGGACCTCCTGAGCGGTTTCGGTGTGTATGCGCTAGGCCGCAACCATCCGACCGTGATTCAGGCGCTGCAGGATGTGCTGGGCAGCGAACTGCCGGACATGGTGCAGATGGATGTATCACTCCTGAGCGGGCTGCTGGCAGAAGCCATCCTCAAACGCTGCCCCGACAATCTGAGCAAGATGTTCTTCTGCAACTCCGGCACCGAAGCGGTGGAGGCTGCCATGAAGTTCGCCCGCTACACCACCAAACGCGACAAAATCGTATTCTGCGAACACGGCTATCACGGCCTGACGCTGGGTGCGCTCTCGCTCAACGGCGAAACGGTTTTCCGCGAGGGCTTCGGGTCGCTGCTCCCAGGGTGCTTATCAGTCCCGTTCAACGACCTGCCGGCATTGGAAAATGCCCTGCGTAACAAGGATGTCGCCGCCTTCATCGTCGAACCGATCCAGGGCAAGGGCGTCAACATGCCCTCCGACGACTATTTGCCAGAAGTAGCCAGACTCTGCGCCAAATATGGCACCCTGTTTGTTGCCGATGAAATTCAGACGGGTATCGGCCGCACCGGAAAATTCTGGGCGATAGAGCACTGGGGGGTCGAACCCGACATGATCTGCATGGCCAAGGCCCTGTCGGGCGGCTTCATTCCGGTCGGCGCGGTGGCCATGACCGCCCGCGTCATGGACGCTGTTTTCAACCGCATGGACCGCGCCGTAGTGCATGGCTCCACCTTTTCCAAAAACAATATGGCGATGGCGGCGGGCCTTTCAGCACTCAAGGTCATTGAAGAAGAAAAACTGGTTGAGAATGCCGCACGGGTGGGGGGTGACCTGATGGCCGGCATGCAGCAACTATGCGATAAATATGAACTTTTCAAATCCGTCCGCGGCAAGGGCATGATGATCGCCATGGAGTTCGGTTCGCCTAAAAGCCTCTCGCTCAAAGCCGCCTGGGGCATGCTGGAAGCCGCCAACAAAGGCCTGTTCAGCCAGATGATTACCATCCCGCTGTTCAAGAACCACCACATTCTCAGTCAGGTCGCAGGACACGGCATGAACGTGGTCAAGTTCCTGCCACCGCTGGTCATCAATGACCAGGATCGCGAGTGGATCCTGGCCGCGCTGGACGACGTGATCGGCGACTGCCACAAGGTTCCCGGCGCCATCTGGGACCTCGGCAAAACCCTCACCGGCCACGCACTCAAAGCCAAGGCCGGTTAAGACCGCCCTCCTCCACTTTCCCCTACGAGATGTCGCTGATGTATCGAATCCTCGCCTTACGCGCCCGCACCCTGCTCATGGGCCTGCTTCTGCCAGGCCTCGCGGCCCTCCCTCTCGGGCTGGTTCAGGCCCATGCCGTGGTGACTGAATCCTCCCTCAGCCACGAGTCAATCAAGGCCGGCCACGAGACGACCGTCGTACTGTTCTTTAATTCGAATGTCGAACTGTCCCTGTCCCGGGTCTTTCTGGTCAGCAAGGGTGACGTCTACCACCCCGCCACCATTACCCGTGGCAAAAAACCGGGCGAATTGCACATCAGGCTGCCCGCGCTGGAGGCGGGCGACTATGCCATCAAATACAAGGTATTCGCAGCAGACGGGCACCTTACCGAAAACGCCATCCGCTTCCATGCCGCGCCATAGTTCAGGGGGAATTGCCTAATGTACATGCAAGGACTCGCCAACTTCATCGACGACTTCCTCGGCGGACTCATCCTCATCAGCTACGCACTGGTTGTCGGCAGCCTGTTGTGGAGTGCCGTCATACTCAAGGTCTGGTCAGACAAACCTCTCGCCAGCCCCGCCATCATTCGCCAGGCGCTGGCAGTCCTGCGCTTTGGCGCCATCGCACTCGCCGCCATGCAGGGCGCCAAACTCGTCATCAAGGGGATGGTGCTGTGGGGTGTGCTGGGTGAATTGCCAATCGCCGACTACGCTGGCACCGTCCAGTTTGAAGCAGGTCTTGCCCGCCTGCTGCTGTCCCTTGGCATCGTCTGGCTAACGGCGCGGTTGCTGATGGATCCCGGCCATCGCCGGTATTGGGGCTGGTTAGCCCTGCTCAGCCTTCCTCTGGTCATTGCCGGCGCCTGGCTGGTGCATGCCGTTGGTCGTTTCGAATA
Organism: Methylococcaceae bacterium; assembly: GCA_046305255.1. Taxonomy (GTDB): domain Bacteria; phylum Pseudomonadota; class Gammaproteobacteria; order Methylococcales; family Methylococcaceae; genus UBA6136. Next base: position 2,052 of record JBKCCF010000149.1, on the reverse strand, counting down.
CCGCGAACCCCTGATGCTGATGACTGTCCTCCACCAGTTTGCTGCTGCCGTCTGGTTTGGTGGCGTTGCCCAGCTACTGGCCCTCTGGCGACTGGGTCGCACTGATGAGGATGCCCGCAAATTCTGGCCACCCGCCATCATCCGCTTTGGCCTGCTCGGTATCGCCTCGGTCGTGCTGCTACTGCTCACCGGCCTGCCACTGGCGCTAACCTATGTCGCCTCATGGGAAGGGCTGTTCGGCACCGGCTACGGCAGTCTGGTGATCACCAAGGTTGCGCTGCTGCTGGTCGCATTGGGATTTGCTTACCTGAATCATAGGGCGGGTAGCCGCTGGCGGCTGACTCAGGAAAGTGGTGACCTCAAACGCAAGGTGCCGCATTACATTGAGGCCGAAGCCTTCATTCTGGTCGGTATCCTGTTCATTGCCGCTACCCTGTCATCGCAGCCACCGTCCGATGACATCGCGGGTAACCCCGAGCTCACGGCAACCCTTCCGGAAGTCGCTCAGATGTTCACGCCCCGCCTGCCCAAAATTCACTCGCCGACGCATGACCAGTTGATCGCAGGTGAGGCAGGCCGCGTCGCCGTGGTTAACAAGGTGCCTTCAGTGGCCGCAACCGAGTGGTCGGACTATAACCATAACATCGCCGGCATTTTTCTGACCGTCATGGGCCTGATGGCCATGCTGTCCTATATTCCCTCGCCCGCCTTCCGCTGGGCGCAATACTGGCCCTTGGGATTCATCGGACTGAGCATCTTCCTTTTTTTCCGCAGCGATGGCGAAACCTGGCCGCTAGGCCCCATCGGTTTCTGGGAGAGCACATTCAGCAATGGCGAGGTTTTCCAGCATCGTATCGCGACCTTGCTGGCGTTCACACTGGGCGCGCTGGAACTGCGGGCCAGAACCCGCACCGACTCGCAGCGTCTGCGCTACATGTTTCCCATCCTGTGCGCCTTTGGCGGGATTCTGCTACTGACCCATGCCCACGCGGAGTTTGAACTCAAGAGCGAGTACATCATTCAGGCTACCCACACCACCATGGGACTGTTGGCCGTGCTGATGGCGGCGGGGCGCTGGCTGGAGTTGCGACTCACACCCGCCGAAGGTCCCGGCGAGAGCGCTGTCATCAACGCGGGCAGCATAGCCGGTTTCATTGCGATCACGTCGATGTTCATCATTGGCAACATCATGATGTTCTACCGCGAACCCCTGTTCTAACCGGCAGGCGGCATGCAAGGCCTCATGAATAACTCCGGCAGCGATGCCTTTCTGGGTTATTTTCGCGGCTCGGCCCCCTACATCAACGCCCATCGGGGCAAGACTTTTGTAGTCTACTTTGGGGGTGAAGCGGTGGCCGATGCCTCGTTCCCCGCTCTGCTCCATGATCTGGCCCTGTTGGACAGCCTTGGCATACGGCTGGTGCTGGTTCACGGTATCCGCCCGCAAATTGACTCCCGCCTGGCCTCGCGCCAGCATCCGCCCCGCTTCCACGGCGGCCTTAGAATCACCGACGCAACGGCTCTCGAATGTGTCAAGGAAGCCGCCGGGACGGTCAGAGTCGAAATTGAAGCGCTGCTGTCAATGGGGCTGCCCAACTCCCCCATGGCCGGGGCGCGTATCCGTGTCGCCTCCGGCAACTTTGTGACGGCGCGGCCTGTGGGGGTACATGAGGGGATCGACTACCAGCATACCGGCGAAGTGCGCCGGATCGACAGTGACGGCATCGGGGCAGCGCTCGACCGGGGCGATGTGGTACTGCTGTCAGCGGTAGGGTATTCCCCGACCGGCGAAATTTTCAACCTGCGCTCGGAGGCCGTCGCAACTGCGGTTGCCATCGCGCTGAAAGCTCACAAACTGCTGCTATTCGGGGATAACGACTGCCGTTGTGGCGCAGACGCTGCGCTGATCCGGCAACTGACCAGTAGCGAGGCCGAGCACCTGCTGGTCGCTGAACGGGGGCTGAATTCAGCCGTGGTACCTGACATTCGCGCCGCCATTGAAGCTTGTGAGGCGGGGGTCGAACGCGTCCATTACCTCAACTGGCATAAGGA
>JBKCCF010000148.1:0-17524 GCA_046305255.1 Methylococcaceae bacterium | reverse complement strand
TGCAGCGCCGCGACCCGTTTCCGGTTCTTTTCCGCCAGGGTAAGCGCTGCGGCTGCCATTTCTACTTCCGAACCGGCGTCACGCTCGCGGGCCCGAAGATCCAGCAACGGCTGGATGTCCAGCACTTTGCCAAAGGTGGGTGTTTCAGAGTGCAGGCTGACGGCTTCCAGCGTTGTCAGTTCAAGTCCGGCCGCACGGGTTTGTGCCGCGTTGAGCCGGACGGTGCCGGCCACGGCCGGCCGTGATGGTAGGCCAGAGGCGGGGCCAGTGCTGGCAGTTGGGGCTGTGCCGCTGATAGGCGTATCGTCATCATCATCGGCGTATGCCGCCAGCATGACACCGAGGCCGCTCAGGAGAAAGGCAAGGGTAGCCGGAATCCAGCGTTTCATCTCAGGCCTTTGGGCCGTTTAGAACAGCCGGTGAGTCCTCGGTGTGGCAGTTTTGGCCCTGCTGCCTTAGTTCCGAATTACCCACCGGGGGCGGTATCCGGGTGAGCCACTCGGCAGCGGCCAGACCGGCTGCCCGACCGGTGGCGAGGCAGGCGGTCAGCAGGTAGCCGCCGGTGGGAGCCTCCCAATCCAGCATTTCGCCGCAGCAGAATACGCCAGGCATCGCTCGCAGCATCAGCGTCTCATCCATACCCGTAAAGGCCACACCGCCCGCGCTGCTGATAGCTTCATCCAGTGGGCGGGTCGCGGTCAGTCGGAGTGGCAGGGCCTTGATGGCATGGGCAAGCCGATCCGGCTGCGCCATCTCGCTGGCCGTCAGTATTTCGCGCAACAGGCCAGCCTTGACGCCGTCGATAGCTGCCACTCGCTTGAGTTGATAGGCCAGCGAGCGTGAGCCCCGAGGTTGTTGCAGGGCTGAAGTGATGTGTTCGAGTGCTCGCCCCGGCGCGAGATCCAGAATCAGTGTGGCCTGCTTTTCGCTGTCCAGTTGCTCGCGCAGGGCAGCAGACAGGCTGTAGATCAGGCTGCCTTCCACACCTTGCGCCGTCACTACGAATTCCCCCTGCCGGCTTTGCCGTTTGCCCTGGGTATCCTGAACGCTGGCGATCACAGGCTTGACCGGCCGGCCCGCGTGGCGTTCGGCAAAGTGGGGCGTCCATTCGGTATCAAAGCCACAATTGGCGGGCCGTAACGGCTCTACCGGTATCTGTCGTGCGCGTAACCACGGTAGCCAGGCCCCATCCGAGCCGAGTCGCGCCCAACTGCCGCCGCCCAGCGCCAGTACCAGGGCATCCACATTGATGTGATGGCGGCCTGTCGGTGTATCGAACAGTAGCGCACCATCTTCGGCCCATCCCTGCCAGCGGTGGCGCACATGAATGCACACCCCCAGGGTTCTTAGCCGTCTCAGCCAGGCGCGCAGCAGCGGCGCTGCCTTCATTTCGATCGGGAAAACCCGCCCCGAACTGCCGACGAAGGTTTCGATCCCAAGGCTTGCCGCCCAGCCGCGGACGGCCTCGCCTGCAAAGTCCGTCAGATAGGGCTCCAGCAGGACGGCACGGTTACCGTAGCGGTTGACCAAGCTGGGGTAAGCTTCGCTATGGGTGAGGTTGAGGCCGCTTTTGCCCGCCAACAGCAATTTTCTGCCCAGCGACGGCATGGCATCGTAAAGATCGACGGCCACACCGGTCTGCGCCGCCGCCTCGGCTGCCATCAACCCGGCCGGCCCACCGCCAATAATGCTAAGCCGTCGAGCGGAGGGAGTATTCATCATCTTGTGGTGATGGCGCTGGACGCTCAGGCCGGCTGATTGAGGCCCAGCACGTCGATGTAGCGCTGGGCGCTGTGCTCGACACGGTATTCAGAGACGGCAGTTTTGAGCACAACCGGCGACGGGGGATGGTCCAGTGTTTGCTGCATGGCGGCGGCCAGGGTAACGCTATCGCCGACCGCCACCAGGGGGCCGAAACGCCCATGGTCAAGCATTTCGGCCGGGCCGCTGGGGCAATCGGTGGAGACCACAGGGATGCCGAGAGCCATGGCCTCAGTCAGTACATTGCCGGAACCCTCCCAGCGTGAGGACAGGACAAACAGGCGGGATTGCGCCATCCAGTTGTAGGGGTTGGTGACATGGCCGGTCAGCAGAATATCGGCGCCGAGGCCCAGTGCCGCCACCAATGCTTCGAGTGCCACCCGATCCGGCCCTTCACCCAGGAGCGCCAGACGGCATGGACGCTGTGCCCTGACTAGGGCGAAAGCCCGAATCAGCGTGTCGAAGTCTTTCTGCCGCGTCAGTCGGCCTGCGCCGAGGATCAGTGGCGTATCGGTTGCGGCTAACCAGGGGTGGTCGACCGGCAACCGGCTTTTTTCGGTGAGTTCGGCGTTGATGACGGGGTTACGGATGACGGGTATCCGACTCAGCGGCAGGCCGGTGAGCGCATGGGTATCGTCAGCCACGCCCTGCGATACCGCAATGACCTCATCCACATGGCGGTAGAACCCGCGCATCGGCAAGGTGCGCCACCAGCGCTGCAGGGCCGGTTTTTCGGCCAGCGCTGCGGACAGGTGGGTGTTGAGCTGGCCCACCAGCCTGATAGTGCTGCCGCTGAGCGCTCGCGCCAGTATGGCCATGCGAATGGCGCGATCCTTGGCGGCCAGCAGCACCGGTGCCGGATCGTTGCGGAGGTAGCGGAGCAGGGCGGGCAAAATCAGACTGGTGTGGCTGACGCCCAGATCAATCAGTCGGTAGCGGGGGTGCTGCAGTTGCAGGGCCTTGGGTACCGCTATTTTGAAAATACCCAGCAGATCCACTTCGACCCCGGCCGCCAGCAGTGCTGGCAGTAGTTTGAAGATATTGCCCTCAACCCCTCCAGTGCCGGAAAAGGAAACCAGCAGCGCCATGCGCCGCCGGGACGGCATTGCCGTGGGGGTCACCTGACTCACCGCCGTGAACCCTGTGGCGGCAGATTCAGTGCAGCGACGTAAGCCGAAGTGGCATTTTCAATTTCGTAGGGTCGGGCGGCGGCCTGCAGGGTGGATTTGGGCAGCGGGTTACGCAGAGTGGCGAGCATCGCAGCGGCTAGAGCTTCGTGGTCGCCCACCGGGACGAGGGGGCCATATTTGCCATCCGCCAGAATCTCGCGCGGTCCGCTCGGGCAATCGGTAGACACCGATGGCACGCCGACCGCCAACGCTTCAATCAACGCGAATCCCAGTCCCTCCCATAGCGAGGTAAAGGCGAACAGGCTGGCCTGGGCCAGGTAGGCATAGGGGGCATCGACAAAGCCCGGTAATGCGAGTGCATCAGCCACGCCGAGTTCATGGGCGATGGCGACCAGTCGTTCGCGGTCGCGGCCTCGGCCAAGAATCATGAGCCGGCAGGGGAATTCGGGACGGATACGGGCAAAAGCGCGGATCAGGGTGGCGAAATCCTTGCGACTACCCAGTTCACCCAGCCCCATGATGATCGGCGGTCCTCCATCGGAGAACCACGGATGATCGGGCGTCTCAAAGTCGGCGTCGAATACCCATGCCGGCACAATGGGGCAGGGTACGACGTTGATCAGGCTGCGCTTGAGACCCGTATAGTGGGCCATGTCTTCGGCAACGCCTTCGGAGGTGACGATCACGTTATCGGCCAGCGAATAGAGCAGACCCATGGATAGTCGGGTCTTGATGCGGTGCAGGATGCCGCGATGGGCCAGATCTATCGAAACAGTCGTCCCCATGCTCAGCGTGAGGTAGGTGGAGACGCCGGCCATGGCCCGCGCCAGCAGTGCCGTATGGTTGACTCTGTCCTTGTCGCAGAACAGGCTGGCCGGTTTTGCCTGGCGCAGATAATGGGCCACCTTGAACAGGCTGGGATAGACGTGGCGGGTACCCAGTTCAATCACACGTACACCGTCGGGAATCGTGTCCAGATGGGGGCCATGGTTACGCACCTTGAGCAGGTCTATGTTGTAGCCGCGTTGGGCCAGAGCCGGCACAAGGTTGCGCGCCAGTCGGTCGACGCCGCTATGGCCGGACGTCGCCAGAAATATCGCCAGATCGGTAGCCATTTACTTGAGAAGCTTCACTTTGTTGGGATGGTGTCCGCCCTTGAAGCGGAGTCGGTAAAGGTCAACCAGCCAGCGCGCTACGCCCGCAGGCAACAGCAGTAACCAGGCCGGCGCCCATTCTACCAGTCTGGCCTGGGCTAGAAAGCCATCGTCACAGTGCAGGGAAAAACGGATAAAGTCGATCATGCTTCGGCGAAACTGTCGCAGACTCAGCCATGACCGGTAAAGGGTCACGTCCTCCAGATAGAATAACTGGAAGCCACGCGGACTGTTCATGCGGGCAGCAAAGCGGTTGGAGGTGAGTCCGTCGGCTTGTTGTTCCATTTGCTGGAACACTTCGTTGACGCAGCGCACGACGTAGCGCAGGGCAATGCGCTTCCAGGTGATGGAATCGCGGATGTGGCGTTCACCTGGAAAGATCGGGTAGGGATACTCTCTCAGAACACTGGTCAGCATCGCTCCGCGTTTTTCACCACCGATGTGGCGGCGGTACCAGAGGTCAAGATAGTCGGCATCCAGGGGGCTTTCAGGGTAGTGTGTGGTCGCCAGCGGTTGGCCATCCATACCCTCGACCAGACCTTCAATTCCGGCAAAACGATGACGGTCCGATTTCGGGATGGTCTCCCAATGGTAGAGTAGACGCTCAAGACAGTGGGGTAGCAGGCGGTCGTCCGAGTCGAGCAGGACAAAAAACTGGCCCCTGGCCAGTTGGACTCCCCGGTTGCAGGCGACATATTTGCCCTGATTGGATTGCCGCTCATAGGTGATGCCAAAGTCGGCCCGCGAACGCCATTGCGCCACTAAATCGGCCGTGCCGTCAGTTGAGCCGTCATCAATGATGACCACTTCAAAGTCGCGAAAAGTCTGGGTGTCGATGCTGGCAAAGGTTCGCGGCAACAGGTCAGCGCGGTTATAGGTCGGGATGAAAATGGTGAATGTGGGGGCATTGGTTAGCGTATGGGCCATGGCTGTCACTGGGGTAGGGTGGTATCTCTAGTCTAACCGGCCCGCACGGCGGGGTGATACTCGATTGTGCCACGCTTCTCCCGGCTGGGTATGAGGGAAAAGTCAGGCCGTTTGGCAGGCCGACAATCAGGAAACGCAAAATAACGATATGGCAGGGGCTGGATTGAGTGTACGGTTATCGGCGGAATCGGTTGCAGGCGCGGGTTTGTTGCTGTTTGCAGCCTCTGCCTGGCTAAGTCCTTTCGGGGTTTCGTTGGGGCTGATTCTGATGTGGTCAGGATTTCTCGCAGATGGCAAAGCTCGCTGCTGGTTGGTGCAGTCCACTCTATTCTGGTCAGCTGTCGTCTTTTGTCTCTATCTGGCTGGACTCACCTGGTATTCCATAAACAGGCTTCCTGATACGAGACAGGTTGAGATTAACGCCCTGCTATCGTGGATCAAGCTGTTTAGCTTTTTTCCTATCGCCTGGTGTCTGGCTGGCCGGCGGAGCCGATATGGTGAAATACTCTGTTTGTGTGTCGCCGGCTTACTGCTTCATGTTTTCATTCATATGGATTGGGATAACTTCTGGCACATGAGGCTGGAGAAGCGTACGGGTTTGGGCTTTAATCCAATCTTCTCAGGTTTTATATTTGGCGAAATATTATTGGGTATACTTGTGCTCTGGCCTAGAATAAAGGGTGTAATGAATGCCCGTTCCGGTGTGGTGGTGCCGGGTATTTATGGGGTAACTCTATTTTCCTTTTACGGGTTTATAGAAAGTGGTTCAAAGTCTGCCTGGATACCCTTCTTGCTTGTGTTGATTTATTTTGCCGGCTTTACTCTTGTCAGACGTCGCAAGTTGGGCGTCCCACTCTATGGACGGCACTCCAGGGCCGCGGTGTTGTCGGGTTTGCTTATTTTGGTGCTGGCTGGCGGCACCTGGGTCAACGCCATCGGAGGTCGTCTGCAGGAGGAACGGCAGGTCTTATCCGAGTTGACCCAGGGACATTGGACTCAATTGCCGAGGAGTAATACCAGCTATCGATTTGATCTCCAGAGGTTTGGTTTTGCGAAATGGCTGGAGCAACCGCTTATTGGATGGGGGCCCGGTACATCGGCCTATCTCATACGGGATACCCATGACAAAAATCTATTTGACCGAAACTGGTTGCCCCATACCCACAACGCTTACCTTGAGATTTTGCTGACCTTGGGACTTGTTGGATTTTATTTACTATTCGTATTTTCATATCTTTTGCGGGCTGGGTTTATCTCTTGTTCCAAGGTGTACTGCTTTCACGCCGACTACAGGCTGTTTGTGAGCATAAGCTTTTGGTATTTCATGATCTGGAGCCTGTTTGATTTTCGATATTTGCATTCCGATGTGCGCCCATTCTGGCTCTTATTGGCAGGCTTCATGTCTGCTAATAGTTATAGTGCCTGGTCTGCGGCGAGACGATAGCGCATGGCTTAGAGAACATGCTTGGTTTTATGGGGTCCCACATCCGGCAGGGGTGGGCGTTGATGGTTAAACAGGGGTTTTGCTGATGACTATGACTGATCGGCCCGATGTCCGCGATATATCCGTAATGGATGCTAATAGTGGTTACATTTTCAGTTTATGTACTCTGGTGACTGATTGGAATCTCTATGATGCCATGCTACAGTCGGCATTGAAGGCGGGATTTAGCAAGGATAGGTGCGAATATTGGGTTGTTGATAATACAAAAGGCAATCAGTTGGATGCCTATGCTGGCATTAACCGAATGTTGGCCGCTGCCTCGGGGCGGTACATCATTCTCTGCCATCAGGACATCCTCTATCGATTTGACGACAGTAGCGTGTTGGAACGCCGCATTGAGCAAATGTATGAGGTGGATGAAGCCTGGGCTGTGCTGGGCAACGCTGGTGCTCGCGATTTTGTCACCATGGCCGTAAGGATTACCGATCCTTACTATGACAATGTGACCCTCGGGCAGCTACCGGCTAAAGTTCATTCGCTGGACGAGAATTTCCTGGTGCTACGGCGGGATGCAAATCTGGGTTTGTCGCGCGATTTGCAGGGCTTCCATTTCTATGGGCTGGATCTGTGTTTACAGGCCCAGTTGCGGGGTTACGCCGCGTATGTGATTGACTTTCACGTTGAACATGTCGGTGGGGCGGGGACTAATCCCAGTTTTTACCGAACGAAGAAAGAATTTGTCAGAAAGTATCAGCGACTTTTTAGTGGCAGATTTTTGAAAACCACCTGCACATCACTTTATGTTTCCGATAACGCCCTTAAGAACAAGGTCTTAAATTGGGGATTTGTCAGGCATTTCATGAGTTACCTGATGAGGAAATTGAAACGTTGACCTACCGTCAGGCCGATTGATTTGCGCAACAGATTTCCCATGCTGATACTTAGCGTATCAGCACGGGGAAAACGTCGGCCTAGAAGCGACGACCGCCGCCAAAACCGCCATCACGACGACCGCCGCCGGCGCCGCCACCAAAACCGCCGCTGCGTTCTTCACGCGGGCGGGCTTCATTGACCGTTAGGCTGCGCCCGCCCATTTCCTTGCCATGCAGAGCGCTGATAGCGGCCTGAGCCTGAGCATCGTTGCCCATTTCAACAAAGCCGAAACCCTTGGAGCGGCCGGTATCACGGTCAGTGATGACGCTTGCGGATTCAACGGTGCCATGCGCCGCGAATATTTCTTCAAGTTCACTATTGTTGACGTTGTAGCTCAAATTGCCTACGTATAACTTCTTACCCACGAGAAACTCCTTACAGATACAAAATACTAAAACAGATAAAACCAATCAGGCCAGCCAGATTCAGACAGGCCGACGGGACTAGTAGACTAGGTTTCCTATCGCGATGCTGTACGTAAATGTCCCTATCAATTTTGTAGTACAGCACCCAGCTGCCGGTGTCCTTACGGCAGAATCATTCATCAGCGTCGACCTCCACGCTGCTTGCTGCGCGGACGCTCCTCATTTACGCGGAGGCTGTTACCGCGCAGAGTCCGGCCATTAAGTCCGGTGATCGCAGCCCTTGCCTCATGGCCTTCCATCTCCACGAAGCCGAAACCGCGGCAGCGCCCCGTGAAAATATCGCGTGCAAGTTCTATCGAACGCACCCGACCAAACTCGGCAAAAAGTTCGGTGAATTCATTTTCGGTAACATCCGCAGGCAGATTTCCGGCATAAAGTCTTAACATGTTTGTCCTCCGTAGATGTTAAGCAGAAAGTGTGGCGGGGTTTTAGACGGCGCCTCGGCGATTGACGCCCTGACCCTGCCGCTGAGAGCGGTGCTGACCGGCGCGAACCGGCGAATTACCGCGTTTAGGGGTAGGACGATGTGCCGCCGGAGCGGGTTCTGCCCGCTGCAGGGGGATAATGCCTTCTGGCATTATCCGACTCGTCAATTTGCGTCCCAGCAGTCGTTCGATGTCGCGCAATTGGATTGATTCATCGTCCGATACTAGTGAGATCGCTTCGCCTACAGCGCCTGCCCGCCCGGTGCGGCCGATGCGGTGGACGTAGTCCGCCGGCACATCCGGCAGTTCGTAATTTACGACATGCGGTAGTTCACGGATATCAAGGCCACGGGCAGCAATATCCGTTGCAACCAGCACCTGTACGCGATCTTCCTTGAAGTCGCTGAGGGCCCGGGTGCGGGCGCTCTGGCTCTTGTTGCCATGTATGACTGCGACCGTCAAACCGTCACGTTCCAGTTGTTGTGCCAGACGGTTGGCACCATGCTTGGTGCGTGTGAATACCAGCGTTTGTCCCCAGTTGCCCGTTGTAATGAGGTGCGCCAGCAGAGGCTGCTTGCATTCCTTCATGACTCGGTAAACGCATTGGTCAACACGCTCCGCAGTGGAATTGCGAGGTGCCACCTCAATGCTCAGAGGCTTATGCAGCAGGCCTGCCGCCAGTTCCCGAATCTCTTTCGAGAAGGTAGCGGAGAACAGAAGATTTTGCCGCACCTTCGGTAACAGCGCCAGAATGCGCTTGATGTCACGAATAAAGCCCATGTCCAGCATACGATCAGCCTCATCCAGAATGAGGAAGTCGATCTCGTTAAGTCGTGCAAACCGCTGTGTCACAAGATCAAGCAGACGGCCGGGAGTCGCAATTAGCAAATCTACGCCGTTGCGGAGGGTATCAATTTGTGGCTGCATTCCAACGCCGCCGAAAATTACCGCGGTGCGGAACGGGGTGAACTGGCCATAGGTGCGCACGTTGTCATTTACCTGCGCAGCCAGCTCCCGGGTAGGGACCAACACTAGCACCCTGGGCGCGCGACCCGGTCGGTTGCGCTCACCGGTGCGGTTGATATCAATCAGTCGCTGTAACAGGGGCAGTGTGAATGCGGCAGTTTTTCCGGTGCCGGTCTGGGCAGCGGCAAGTAGATCACGCCCGGCAAGGACTGCCGGTATGGCCTGCGATTGGATCGGCGTAGGTGCCGTGTACCCTTGTTCGGCAATGGCGCGCAAAAGGGTGTTGTCGAGGCCTAGAGAAGAAAAAGCCATGTAGTATAAGGATCCTGCTACGCCAGTCCGTGCCACCGTTATAAAACGATTTCGGCGTATATGTTTGGGTTATCAAGAATGGTACGGAACTCCGGCAAACGGACATCCGGGTGCCGTGATGTTTGCGGGAGGAATCGGGGCTGAAGGGAGGGCGCCTTGAGGCGTTCGCTTGAGGGGCAAGGCCGGAAATATCCTCGGGGCACCTTTGGTTAAAGGCACCGCGACAAACTGGGGTTAGGATAACGCGATTAACCCCCTATGGCTATGTATTTCTATGAAAGCTTATCCGTCCGCAAGTCGCTGACGGATGTGGCCTGAGGTATCGGGCTTATTTCGAAGCCGGGGTTGGTGGCTTGGCAGGCAGCGCCGGAAAGCATGCGTCGGCCTCGGTCTTGGCATTTTTGAGGCGGTCACGCAGTTCCTTGGATTTGGGTGGATCGCGGAATTCACCCCCTTTGTCACCGGGCGTGTCAAACATATAGGTAAACGTCAGGGATTCGGAATAGTCCTGATAATTCATCAGGCTGGCGATCTTGTCTACCGCGCAGACGCAATGGTACATATTGTCGAGGTTGCTACCTCCGTGCTCAGCCATGCATTGCATGACATATTCGACTCTGGCTTGGGTGGGGAAGTCGTTGCTGGCGGCGGAGGGCGCTGTTTTGGCAGCGGGCGCTTTCTGTACCTGGGTCTTGCGGGCCATTGCCTGGGTAGACAGGCCCAGTATGCCGGCCAGTAACAGTGTCATCCAAACAGTGGGGCGGGAGCGATGATTTAGGTTCATTGTTGACTCTGGGGTGGGTTGAACTGAGCAGCACGCATGATAGTGCAGTGTGCCAAATTGCGGCAATCGACGTCAGGGTTCTACGGCAAAGTCGACGATCTGCTTCAATTGTTGGTTCATCGTTCTGGCAAAATCGTTCAGACGCGGGTCGCGGGAGTGGGTTGGTAGCAGATGCGTGGTCACGATGATCGTGCCGTTTTGTGATCGGACCGAGATCGTGCAGGGCATCCAGGCTACGGCTTCCGGCGACAGTTCGAGCATTTCCCGAGCCCGTGTCAGGTTGCAGAACTGCAGACTGTCATAGTCGGGGAAATCAATGTGCTCCCGTTCCCGAATCACGCTGCCGATCCTGTTATGGCCGGTGATGCGGAAGTTGCGCTCAGTAATCGCCAGTTCCAGTTCAGCCATCACATCCTGATAGGGTTTGCTGGCCGTTTCGGCTGAATAATAGTCTGCCTCGGGTGAGCAACCCGATAATAACAGGCTGATCAGCCCGGTAGCAGCAGTCAATGTCCCGCTTAACTTCATGGTGAATAGCGTAGGTGGATAACCCCATAAGGCTGGTGTGCCCCGCGTGCCCAAGACCCGTCTGCAAACGGGCCCAGTAGGCCGCCTCGTCTCACGTCAGACTGTTGGTGGGTACGGGTCTGATACCGGTTCAACGCGATACGGTTTCTGAGCATGATGGTAAAACGGGTTAGCACAGCTTTCCAACGGCGCATGGCGATTGTCGGCCTTTTGTTGACGTTGCGCAGGGCCCGGAGCCTGTATGCGTGGATTCAATCCGTGCAATATGGGGAGCCTATGTCGTAGAGCGGAGTAGTAACATCGCCGTATCAGTCACCTTAACTCTATGTCCGAAGGCACTCTCATGGATCAGATATTCACCGCGCCTACGATTCTCACGACAGCAAAAGACAGGCAAGGAAGGGGTCGCCTTGCAAGGGAGGCCGTATCCAGGCGGGCGCTGACGCGCTGGGAACCGGGTGATCCTGCAAGAGATGCCCTCGCCCTGCTGATGTCGCAGGAATCATCACGCGTTCAGGCGCTTTTGCCGCTCAGGCATTACCGCATGGCCCAAAGTCCCTTCGCTTTCTTCCGGGGTTCGGCCATTCTGATGGCCGCCGATCTCGCCGTAAACCGGCCCCGGAGCGGACTGAATGTTCAGCTCTGTGGTGACGCGCACCTTGCCAACTTCGGCCTGTTTGCCGTACATGACCGTTCAATTGTTTTTGACGTCAATGACTTTGATGAAACCCATCAAGGGCCCTTTGAGTGGGATCTGCTAAGACTCGTCACCTCATTCGTGATTGGCGCAAACGCGAAGGGCTTTTCCTCAAAAGAGGCTACGACAGCGGCAAACCACGCGGCCCGAGGCTATAGAAGGGCTATGCATCGATTTTCAAGGATGAACCAAATCGAGATTTTCTATGAACGCATGGATGAAACCCGATTAAGGGATTGGCTGGTCGACCTCAACGGAAAGGATGGTGCCCGCCGACTGACCCGTCATCTGGCGAGTGCCGAAAAGCGCGATCAATGGTCCGCCATCAACAAGCTTACCGAGGTCCACAACGGGATACGCCAGTTCCAACATATCCCTCCCGTGCTGACCCGAATCCCTCACGCCGAGCCGGTGCGTGACAAACTTCGACAAATGTTCAAGGCCTACCGGGAAACACTGCCCGTGGCCTCCGATCACCTGTTAAGCCGCTATGACATCGTGGATATTGGCCACAAGGTAGTCGGCGTCGGTAGTGTCGGCCTGCTGGCCTACGTGCTACTGCTACAGGGCAGGGATGAAAATGACCTTCTGGTCTTGCAAGCCAAGGAGGCTGTCCCTTCCGTTCTGGAACGCTATACCCAGGCCAACCCCTTAAGGTCCGAAGGACTGCGCGTCATTCACGGACAATGTCTCATGCAAGCCGCCCATGATGCCTTTTTGGGCTGGATCGAGGCCCCTTTGGGCAGAAGTTTCTATATCCGGCAATTGCGTGACAAAAAGTGGTCGCCCCTGATTGAAGAAATGAAGTTGAAGGGCCTTTCCACCTACGCAGAGCTGTGTGGCGAAGTGCTGGCGCGCTGCCATGCGAGAACCGGTGACAGCATCGCCATCAGCAGTTACCTTGGCAGGAGTGATAAGTTCGACCATTTGGCTGCTGAGTTTGGTAACCACTATGCCGGGCAGGTCGCCGAGGATTACCAGCGCTTCACCACCGCGATCAGCCAGAAGCACATCATCGCAACGGATGACCTCCTGGGTCCCGAGTTCATCACCTCGGCGGAGAGCGGCATCTGGGTGGAAACTCCGTGATACCGGTTGCAGACCCTGCACCAGAAACTGTTTGCGTGTCTCAGAAAATAGAGAGATCCCGATGGATGTAAAAAACAATTCCCTGCGATACCGTCTCCTACTCAGACAGCCCCATGGCACCCAGGGTAGCCAATGAGCACGGTGCTGTTTTGGTTCCGCAATGACCTCCGCCTGCATGACCAGCCGGCACTTAAAATGGCGTGTTCGGGCGACACCCGCCATCTGGTGCCGGTGTACTGCCTGCCCAATGTAGAGGAAACGAGCCGCTGGGGCTTCGTTCGCATGGGATCCAATCGACGCGGGTGGCTGGCCGATGGATTGCATGACCTTGGCCGTCAACTGGCTGCTCTGGAGTGCCCCCTGCTGGTCTGCCGGGGGGCTGCCGCTACCACATTACCCTTGGTGGCGCGTGCAGTAGGCGCCAGCACCGTGGTATGCGAAGACATTGCAGCGCCAGATGAACGGGCCGACGTCGAAGCACTGCGTGCTGCCGGCCTATCGGTGCGGCCTGTCTGGCAGAGCAGCTTGCTGGATCCGGCCCAACTGCCATGGGATCCGGATGCTTTGCCCGCGACCTATACCGCCTTCCGACAGGCGGTGGAACGGGCGTCAATACATCCGCCAGCGCCGCTACCGCCACCCTTGATATTGCCTCCCTGGCCTCCGAGTATCGAAATACCCGCGCACCTGTGCAGCGCGCCACAGGCGCTACTGCCGGAACGTCGGCTAGCGGATCCGCGCTCATCGTTACCGCATGGCCGGGCCGAATATGACGGCGGCGAAACAGCGGGGCTGGCGCACCTCGCTCAGTATCTGGCGCGCAAGCTGCCCGACAGCTACAAACGCACGCGCAATGGCCTGACCGGTGTGGACTATTCCAGTAAATGGTCGCCCTGGTTGGCCTCGGGTGCCTTGTCTCCCCGGTTCATTCTCGCCGAACTTCGTCAGTTTGAGCACCTGCACGGCATCAGCGACGGTAGTTACTGGCTTTGGTTTGAACTGCTATGGCGCGACTACTTCCGCTTTCTGCATCTCCAGCATGGCACCAGGCTTTACCATGCCCGTGGGTTGGGTCAGTCCCCCCATCCGCCGCACGATGAGCCGGCCTTTAATCGCTGGTGCCAGGCGACGACCGGCGAGCCGTTGGTGGATGCGGCCATGCGGGAACTGATGATCACTGGTTATCTGAGCAACCGGCTGCGTCAGATAGTGGCCAGCTATCTGTTGCATGATCTTGGCGGTGACTGGCGCGCGGGTGCCGCGTGGTTCGAATCGCAGTTAGTGGACTACGATGTCTACAGCAATCAGGGCAACTGGCTATATATTGCCGGACGGGGCACTGACCCCAGGGGAGGGCGCCGTTTCAACGTAGAAAAACAGGCGGCTGAACACGACCCGGGTGGCGAGTACCGGCGGCTATGGCGCCTTGCGTGACCCATACGCCCCGCGACCGATCCTTGCTAACCGTCGCAATTCTGCTTGTTGAATGTTCCAGGCCGTTTCTGTGCTGATGGCGGTTCCAATAGGAGGGGGATCCAGTGCCGGAGGCCACAGCCCCCTCACAACAGGCCGCTCTGCCCGCTGTCGCCGACACCTCGGCGTAACGTCATGATGGAGAGTCCAATGTCCGATACCCGTTTTCAGCTGACCCGCCCGTCATGATAGACAGGGCTCACATCACGGGTGTCGTGCTGGCGGGCGGCCAGGGACGGCGCATGGGTGGCGCAGACAAGGGGCTGCTGCTGTTTCGCGGTCAGCCGCTGGTGTGCCATGGGCTGGCCGCGCTTGATGAGGTCGCCGGGCATGTGCTGATCAATGCCAATCGCCATCTCGACCGCTACCGACAACTCGGGCATCGGGTTATCACCGATGCTACCGACTGCTACGAGGGCCCCCTGGCGGGGCTGCTCAGCGCCCTGCATAGCGCAACGACACCGTATACGCTGACCCTACCCTGCGACACGCCCTTGATGACCGGCCCGATGCTGCGGCGACTTGCCGTGGCATTGGCTGCCAGTGATGCCGAGCTGGCTGTAGCCGATGACGGCATCCGTTTGCATCCGGTATTTCTGCTGGCAAAAACCCGTATCGCTGGTGCTCTTGAGCGCTACCTTGAAACCGGTCAACGCAAGGTGCAGGTCTTCATAGAATCGCAGCCCTCGATCCGGGTTGATTACAGCGACCGGCCCGAGCTTTTCACTAATATCAACACCCCGCACGATTTGCTGGCCCTTGAGCAACCCGGCGCTAACTCAGATAGGCCTTGAGGCGAGGGGGTAGCACCCGCCGGGTGAGGCGGTTCCTGATGTCCCAGGCGTCCTCGCCCGCGACATCGGCGACCAGAAACGCTATCGTCTTTCCGCTCAGTTGGGCGATGGGAACACCCCCTTGATAGAGTATCCGGTTACCGCCGAGCGCCGGCAGACGATGGCCCGGCGTCACGATCCCGGCCAGACAAAGCGGATCGGCGGCACTGAGCGTGATCAGTGTCTGGTCCGGCTGCTTGCGGATGTTGCGCAGGGTGTCGACTGCGGCAGGCAGTGCGAATTGTTCGCCAAAATGCCCCGCCACGAAGCGACCCCCACGAATCTCGCCGCGTGCCTCCAGTCGGCGATAGATGGGCAGCAGTTCCAGCCAGGGCGGTGCCGAATGCTCGCGGGTCAAGAGCGCCCGGAACATCACCCCATAGCGCGCCAGCAATACCCCTGCGACATGCTCCAATCCGGCGCGGGCAGTGTCAGCCCCATCGGGTGAGGGCTTTGCCGGCACAGTGGCCTCCAACGGTTGCAGCAGGGTCCAGCGCCCTGCCTCTTCCATGCCAAATGACAAGTGCCGGTAGCGTTGTTTGCGCCGTTCCGGCACCAGTAGGGCCCGCAACCCGCTAAAACTGTCGGAGGCGGCAAAACCGCGTGCCACCAGTTCACCCAGCGCAGATTCCAGCGGGCTTTTCAGCAGACGGCAGTGATCGGCCAACTCCTCGAAAAACAACGCGCCCCGCACCGACATCACCTCCGCCACATGGCGGGCCGTGGCTGACAGATCAGCCACATCGCTGACCGCGCCGCAAGGGCGCCAGTAGGGGAGGTGACGACGACCCAGAATACTCAGGGGGGACGCCTTTACCGGTCCCTGACCGCCCTTGGCGGGGCTGAGTCGAGTCCACACTGTCTTGCCGGACAAGCACAGGTTATCAAGCCAGGCGGGGTCATAATCCGCCAGTCGCGTTGGCAACACATCGCCCTCCCATGCCATCGCCGGCGCTTCGAAGCCCTCCAGCTGAGCCAGTATCGCCGTCAGCGCCTGGGCGCCCTGTAGCTGGCTGTCGGGATGCAGGTGGTGCCAGCGGAACAGAAAACGCATGAAGTCGCCGGTGGCCACTGGTTCGATCTCCTGCCGCAGGCGGTTCAAGGTATAGCGGTGGATTCGGGCCAGCAGCCGTCGATCGCACCATTCGGCATCGCCCGCCTGGGTCGGGTCATGGTATCCGGTCGGGGTGGAAAACTGACCCCGCAGCACGCTTCCGTCCGACTGTAGCGCCAGCAGGGCCTGTTCGATCTGGTGCATCGGTAACGCCAGAGTCTCGGCCAGAGCGGTCGCGTAGATCGGTCCACAACAGCCGAGCCGTGCCCGCACGATTTCCCGCAATGCGTCCTCGGGCGTGAGGGTCGCAGAGGCATATTCCCTGGGCAGCCGGGCGATGAGGTCAGGCCGGCTCAGGGCCGGACCGTTGGCCGAAGCACGGGCGGCAGGCTGCTGAAGGTGCAGCCCCGGGTATACCGCAAAATACAGCGGCAGACGCTCGGCGGCGACCCAGAGCGTATGCGCTTGCCCGAAGTCCAGTTCCGCGGCACGATCCTGCTGGATTAAGGCCTGTAACCCGATAGCCCAGGTCGGTGCTACCTCTTCACGGGTGAGGAAGCCCACCATCAGCAGGGCATCGTGCAGCTCATCGGCGTTGCCTGCCTCCGGCCAGGCCTCGCTGCGTACCCGCTCGATGGCGGCCAGGTCAAGACGCCCGAGATCACCCGCCTCGGCTGGGTCCAGCCAGCGGCGGCTGGCAACCGCCCGGGTGCGGCGTTCCTCTAACGGCGCACCGTCGAGGAAACTGTAGGCGCGGGCATTGACGATTTCCGCCGCCAGTGGCGAGGGCTCTATCAGGTCACGGCACTCAATGCGGATGGCGCCCCGCTCAATGTCGCGGAGGATGCCGGTTAACCGGTCAATATCCATGGCTTCGGTCAGGCAGTCGTGCAGGGTCTGACCGACCAGTGGGTGATCGGGAATCTGCCGGTCACCGGCGATGTTTTCGAGACAGGCGAGCTGATCGGGAAACACCGCCGTGACCAGATCTTCGGCCTGCATCCGCAAGAGATAGGGCGGGGTTTTGCGCCCGCCCTGAAAGCGTCGCAGCGCCAGTGAGCAGACGGCATTCCAGCGCCAGCGCACTGTGAACATCGGCGCATCAAGCACGGCCTGAATCAGGATGTCCCTGACTGTAGCGGCGTTCAGGTAGCGGGCGACTTCGGCCAGTTCGAAACTTTGCGAGGTGCCCAGGGAGAGGATGATGGCGTTCTCGGTCGCGGCCGCCTGCAGCTCGAAATTGAAGCTGCGGCAAAAACGCTTGCGCAGAGCGAGGCCCCAGCCGCGGTTGACGCGGCTGCCATACGGCGCATGGATGATGAACTGCATGCCGCCGGACTCATCGAAAAAACGCTCAAAGACCAGGGTATCCAGTGTCGGCAATACGCCCAGGGTCTGTTTCGCCGCTGCCAGATAATTGACTGCCTGCTGACTGGCGGCCTCGGAAATACCGATCGTGTCCCGCAGGAAGGCGAGGGCAGGGGTCAGGTTCAGGCTGGGTGGGCTTTCAGATGCGAGAGGCGGTGACAGCCGTGCGGCCACGGCTTGCCGCAGGTGCGAGACGGCGGTGGACAGGGCGAACGTCCGTC
>JBKCCF010000147.1:0-7613 GCA_046305255.1 Methylococcaceae bacterium | reverse complement strand
CTCCCCACGCGGAGCCACCTGATACACCGAAGCAGCCAGTGCTTTGAAATCGATACAGGCCTCAATCCCCGCTAGAGGATCACCCATGTGATCAATCTGGCTCTCACGCTGATGAGAGGCAAAGAGGTCGTTTTTGATCGCTGAGAGCTTCTCATCTCATCCGCACCATATGGCCCCAAATGACGCTAATTTTACCGGAGCGTCCCAAAGTAGGGAGGTTTTTCGAGGTGCCCACATATGGAGCGCGCCGCATGTCTCGAGCCTTGAAGGCGTTGGGATATGAGGTGGGTAGACGGCGGGCCAGAACGCTGATGCGCGAAGCGGGAATTTGGGTTCGATATCGGAAGAAATACCGAGTAACAACGAATAGCCGACATAGCCATCCCTTTTTTCCGAACCGGCTGGAAAGGAATTTCAAGATGGAGAGGCCCAATCAGGCCTGGGCGGGTGACATCACATACTTGTGGACCCACGAGGGATGGCTTTATTTGGCGGTGGTGATTGACCTTTATTCCCGCAAGATTGTGGGATGGTCGATGAGTCACCGAATCAATGCCCGTCTCGCCTGTGATGCTCTGCAGATGGCGATCTGGAACCGGCGACCCGAGGAAGGAATGATCTTTCATTCTGACCGGGGGGTTCAATATGCGAGTCATGAGTTCCGATGGCTTTTGAAGGCCAACCGGATTCTGGGGAGCATGAGCCGAAAACGCTGATTTCTCCGGATCCCTGGTAAGTTTTCCATGCTGATTGACAGCTTGGTGGCAACCGCACGAAAGGGTGCCTGCAATACCAGGTCGCGTCGGTGTTCATCCGTTCGGACATGGCGTAGCCCACCAACTCATCACTGAAGTAGTACTTTCCTGTTTGAGAACACTGCAGAAATGCCTCACATGGTTAGGTCATTCTTCAGTCATCAAGATTGCCAATACGCCGTCGAGTGACATTGCTTTCTATACCGTCAGCAACAGAACTCCAATAATCAGCCTATTGTTTTCGCCACCGGGCATCGCCTCGGCCTCTCATGTGGTTGATAGAGCCCATATCTTGTATTTAGCTTCTGCATTAGTAACAATATGTGGTGTTTTTCACCCCCATACGCTCTATCACTTCCAGAACTTGATTTCTGAAGTCTCTCAATGCCACACCGTATAAGGAGAACAGTCATGCTAAATTGGGAAGACCCCATAGGCACTTTGCCAACACAACGTCCCGGAAGGGCTACGACCAGGGTTCAGTCTCAACCCCCATCCACAGTCGAATCGGGTAGACCGCTCACAGGCGTGGATACCGGATGTTCGAACCAGCACACGAGCCATCATGGTGCTACGGGGCTAGAAACCATAGAAATGGGTGCCAAACGCATTCAAGTGGATGACAAGAAAATCATCAATTGCCGCGCGGACCTGAACCAGTTGGTGCCTTTCAAATACAGTTGGGCCTGGCAGAAATATCTTGATGCCTGCGCTAACCACTGGATGCCTCAAGAAATCAACATGAATGCCGATATCGCCCTGTGGAAAAGCGCCGATGGCCTTACTGAGGACGAGCGGATAATCATCAAGCGTAATCTGGGATTTTTCTCGACCGCTGACTCACTGGTGGCCAACAATCTGGTACTCGCCCTCTATCGTCACATCACCAATCCGGAATGCCGCCAGTATCTGCTGCGCCAGGCCTTTGAAGAGGCATTACATACCCACGCCTATCAGTACGTCGTGGAATCGCTGGGTATGGATGAGGGGGAGGTTTTCAACATGTATCGTGAACTCCCTGCAGTGGCACGCAAGGCAGAATGGGCCTTGCCCTTTACCCGCTCGCTAGGTGACCCGACCTTCAACACGGGTACGCCGGAGGCCGATCAGCGTCTGTTGCGGGATCTGATCGCCTTTTATGTCATCTTCGAGGGCATTTTCTTCTATGTGGGCTTCACTCAAATCCTGTCCATGGGGCGCCGCAACAAGATGACCGGCACTGCCGAACAATTTCAGTACATCCTGCGCGACGAGTCGATGCATATGAATTTCGGCATCGACGTGATCAATCAGATCAAGATCGAAAATCCGCATCTTTGGAGCACAAGTTTCCAGAAGGAGATCACCCAGTTGATACGGGAAGCCGTCGAGATTGAAATCCAATACGCTCATGACACCATGACGAGAGGGGTACTCGGTCTGAACGCCCCAATGTTCGAGGACTACCTGAAATTCATCGCCAACCGACGCTGCAACCAGATCGGGCTGACTGAACAGTACCCTGGCGCACAAAACCCATTCCCATGGATGAGCGAGATTCTTGACCTCAAAAAGGAAAAGAATTTCTTCGAGACCCGTGTTACCGAGTATCAGACCGGCGGCGCACTGAATTGGGATTAGGGCGCCAGAACTAAGCAGTCTTCAACCGCTCAGCCTGACCACAAAACCCGGAACGCTGCGGCAGCGCGCTCCGGGTTCTCCTGACCAAACACACCGTCTACCACCGCTAACACGTCGGCACCGGCAGCAATCAGACCAGGACCGTTTGCAGGAGTAATCCCTCCAATAGCGACAATTGGGATCTCCAGCCTGTTCTTGGCCTCAACCAGTGTCGTCACATCAGCACAAGGTGCATTCGGCTTGGTCGCAGAGGGAAAGAACCGGCCGAATGCCACATAGTCAGCACCCTGCGCCTGCGCCTCTAGCGCGCGCTCGACCGAGTTATAGCACGATAACCCGATAATGGCGTTTGGGCCCAGCCGCTCCCGCGCCCAACCGAGGTCAGCATCGTCTTTGCCGAGATGAACCCCATCGGCGCCAATCATGACAGCGAGCGCGACATTATCATTAATGATGAAGGGAATCGCTGCGGCACGGCAGATATTGAATAACGCCTGTGCTTCAGACAGCGGGTCGGTAACCAACTTCCTTCGATACTGAATGACCTGGGCGCCGCCCCGGATGACGGAGTGCGTGGCATTGATGAGGGAAACGAGGTGCGGATAGCCCTCAGAGGTTATGGCATAGAGCCCTTGGCTTGGGAAAGTGGGACGATTCATGGCGCATCAATGGTGTATTAATGTTCCGGGATTTTAGCCGGTTTGCAGGGATTTTCGGCTAAAAAACGGCTGTTCCCAGTCCAGAAACAATCGGCAGCGCTTATAATCCAGACTTTGTTACACCCCTTGGAAAAGTGCATGTCGAACCAGACCGTCAAAAAAGTTGCCCTCGCCTACTCAGGTGGGCTGGACACCTCCGTAATCCTGCAGTGGCTTCGCGACACCTATGGCTGCGAAGTGGTGACCTTCACCGCCGATATAGGACAGGGTGAAGAAGTGGAGCCCGCCCGCGCCAAGGCTCAGGCGATGGGCATCACAGAAATCTATATTGACGACCTTACTGAAGAATTTGCCCGTGATTTCGTCTACCCGATGTTCAGGGCCAACACGATTTACGAGGGAGAATACCTGCTCGGCACCTCAATTGCCCGCCCGCTAATCGCGAAGCGTTTGATCGAGATTGTGAATAAAACCGATTGTGATGCTATATGTCATGGCGCGACCGGCAAGGGAAATGATCAGGTTCGATTTGAACTGGGTGCCTACGCGCTGAAGCCTGACATCAAGGTAATCGCACCTTGGCGCGAATGGGATCTGACCTCACGCGAGACGCTTCTGGCCTATGCCGAAAAACACAGCATTCCCATTGAAATGAAGCGGGGCAAAGCCTCACCATATTCTATGGACGCCAATCTTCTGCATATTTCCTATGAAGGCGGAATTCTCGAAGACCCTTGGGCAGAACCCGAGGAGGACATGTGGCGCTGGAGCGTTGCACCTGAAAATGCCCCCGATAAGGCCACCTATCTGGTGCTTGGCTACGAAGCGGGCGATATCGTCACACTTGACGGCGTCCGGATGTCGCCGGCCGAAGTACTGGCACGACTCAACGCGATCGGTGGAGCAAATGGCATTGGCCGTCTTGATATTGTCGAAAACCGTTACGTCGGCATGAAATCACGCGGCTGTTATGAGACGCCCGGCGGTACCATCATGCTGAAAGCGCACCGGGCCATCGAGTCGCTGACACTGGACCGGGAGGTAGCCCATCTCAAGGACGAACTCATGCCACGTTATGCCAGCCTGATCTACAACGGCTACTGGTGGAGTCCGGAACGTCTGCTATTGCAGGACATGATTGATCGCTCACAGGTTTCAGTGAACGGAGAGGTTCGGGTCAAACTCTACAAAGGTTCGGTATCAGTCGTCGGCCGCAAGTCGGACAACAACAGCCTGTTCGACATGAATATTGCGACCTTCGAGGATGACAAAGGCGCTTATAACCAGAAGGATGCGGAAGGCTTCATTAAGCTTAATGCGCTGAGAATGCGTATAGCCGCGAAGAAAGGTGCCAAGTTCATCTAGAGGCTGTTGGGGCAGTGGGCCGAAACCCGCTGCCTCACCTCTCAAGCATGAAGCCGGTTAGCGGATCCTCACGGTGTACATCGCAGTCTGTATTGGCTCTATGCCGTGCTCCCAGGGCCTGCGATATTCGAAACGGACTACCGTATCACCCTCGGCAACCGGTTTGAACTCCCATACCTCAGTGCCGCCGGCACCGAGCAAACCTGCCCCGGAACGATCTGGCTCGAAGCGGGCCCCGTCACCTTTCAGTTTGAGCACATCAGGATTGATATCTACCAGTGACCAGGTAAATCCGGTGGAGGGATTACTGGGCAGCCTCACTGATAATAGCTGAGGGCGCTTGAGCTCAATCCTGGCACCGCTGTTATCTGCCGTGACGATCACGTTGTCTGCTCCTGACCGAAGCGGGACGGCGCAGGCTTGCAGAATCATGATGATACTCACGGCAAGAACGCCTGCCGCACAACGCATCCCTACCCTAACCTGAGCGATTGGCCCAACCATAGATTAATTTCGTCCAGCCGACGGGGTCTTGGGGTAAAACGGCCAAGTCTCGACGTGAAGATACTTTCGGATTGGGGTTTTGATCACTGAAACACACAGCGCTATCGAGAACAGACACCATACTGCAGCGTATTCGTTGGGATCTGTGGTCAAGATATCGGAAATCAGGGGGCCAACGATGTAATGGAATCCGACAAATCGCCACGAACCGTAGATGATCGGCATCCAGAATGCCGTGACAATATAGGTTAAAGCATGGAGCCCCCAGCGGAAGGCATAGGGGTTATCGGAGTAGTCTGACAAGAGCCCGTTAAGCGGCATTTGCCATGCGATATGCCAATCACCAGAGACAGAGCATATCCGCTCACCGCAGAAGCCTTCAGTGCCAACGATGCACTTCCCTGCCCAGGCGAATGGGTACATTTTCAACAACATAGCCATCGCACCCAAAGTACAGACGGTATAAACGACTGTGCTTATCTTCTTCTTGACCTCGACCGGGATGAAATACATGGCCACCATGTTGGCGAAAAAGGGTTGAAAGGCAATATGCAGATAGCCGAACAGGGTGAGGATTTGGTTAGGCGCCCCGTCGCAGAGATTAATGTAGACATAGGTCGCGGCCTGCAGCAATTCCATGCAGGCGAAGTAGGTCAACGGAATCCATAACTCCCGGGACTCACCCTTGTGCGCCACATAAGCGGCTGTTGCAAAACCGGCGGTAGCCAGTACTGCCGATGCATCTCCACTCCAACACATGGTATTTGCCTCTTTAATTCACAAATTGATTCTGTACCAGCCTCAAGGGTTATCTGGAACCCCGACGACCCATAAAAAAGCCACCTGAAGGGCGGCCCGGATCATGCTAACGAACACAATCGCCTAATTGATACCGTACTTCTGCATACGGTAAAGCAGCGTATCACGCGAAATGCCGAGCAATTTCGCTGAACGGCTTCGATTACCACTGGTGCGCTCCAGCGCCTGCTTGATCAGATCGATTTCGACCTGTTCAAGATTGATACCCGCCTCCGGCAGTTCTATCTCAGGCTTTTTCAAGGCCGCCCGGCTGGTGACTTCAGCGGGCAGATTATGCTCGTCAATCACGCGACCGGCGCCGAGTATACACAGCCGCTCACAAATGTTTCTGAGTTCGCGAACATTTCCAGGCCAGGGGTAGGCTGCCAGCCGGGTCAGAGCCCCCTTGCTGAGTGAAAAAGTCGGCAGGGAATGCTCGTGGGTGAACTGAGCCATAAAATGCTGCAGCAGGACATGAACATCACCTATTCGCTCACGTAGTGGCGGAATCTCCAGCGGAACAACATTCAGACGGTAATACAGATCCCGGCGAAATTCGCCACGGTTGATCTTGTCCTGCAGATTGGCATTGGTCGCCGCGATGATGCGAACATCAACATTGGTGGTGGACGTCTCGCCTACGGGTTGAATTTCACCTGTCTCAAGGAACCGCAGTAACTTCGCCTGCAATGCTATCGGCAGGGAATCGACCTCATCCAGGAATACCGTGCCGCCATCCGCCGCCGTCAACCGACCGCTCTGATTACCCAGCGCTCCGGTGAACGAACCCTTGCGGTGCCCGAACAGTTCAGATTCCGCCAACGATTCGGGCAAGGCCGCACAGTTGATGGTTATAAACGGTTTGTTCACCCGCGGGCTACTGTGCATCAGCGCCTGTGCGAGCACTTCCTTGCCGGTCCCGGTTTCGCCCATGATCAGAACCGTAACATCGGTGGCAGCCACCATTTTTGCGCTGCGCAGCATTGATTCGAAGTTAGGTGCCTGCCCGATCAGCTTATCGAACATATCAATAGTCTTCGCCATAGTCAGGCACCAACCGTATGGCGCACCAGAGGGTTAAGGCCCGGAAACGCCGCCATCAGGGCCAACAGGATCAGGGTAACGCCTGCAGCCTGCCTGAACTTTGTCATACCCGACAAACGTACCAGCAGAGATGTCATAACACCCACGCCCATAACCGCCGGAATGGTACCCAGCCCAAAAGCGAACATGGTAAAGGTACTCCGCACGACATCACCCGTAGTGGCTGCCAAGGCCAGTGCGGCGTAGACCAGGCCACAGGGTAACCAACCCCAAATCATCCCGAATATAAAGGCTCGTGGGAGAGTCTCGACCGGCACCAGCCTTCGACCATAGGGCTCAATCTGCAACCAGAAGCCCCGCCCGAATTTCTCTATATAGGCAAAGCGCGGAAACCACCCGGCAATGTGCAGACCTGCGCCCAGCATGACCAATGCCGAAATCATCTGCAAAATCCGGTGACCATGACCCTCGCCGAAGGGAGCACTCAGAACATGCTCGGCCAACCCGGCAAAGAGCCCCGCTATCGTATAACTGATAATCCGCCCGGCATTGTAACTGGCGACAAACGGTAACAGCAGGCGCTTGTTTTCACGAATATCGCGTTTGAGGCTCAGGGTTAGCGACCCCACTATGGAGCCACACATGCTGAGACAGTGCAGGCTGCTGAACAACCCCATCAGCAAGGCAACAAGGTAGGAGGTATTAAATGCGTTATCAAGGTGATGCATGAGGAGTCAGGCGGAACAGATTACCGATAAAAACGGCGACCCGTATTTCTGGGGGGCCGATGTCGAATGGGCTGGCATTTTATCGGAAAATCGCGCTAAGCAGGGCTTAAGCCACCGAAACAGGGGATCAAACCGCAGCC
>JBKCCF010000146.1:0-19521 GCA_046305255.1 Methylococcaceae bacterium | reverse complement strand
CTTGAACTCCTTGAGCAAACTGATCGTGTCGTATTCGGGATGCCCCTGAAAAAAAACGACTCGCAGCAGATCTTCGCTGACAGCAAGGTGCACGCCTGCCTCACCGCTCTCGACCAGCACCCGAACCCCTCTGCGTTCGAGATCTTCCCTGAAAATCTCGTTGAAGCGCGAATGCGGTACATCGAACCGGGTGTTGATGGTTGCGACCAGCGGATGACGCGGCTCTACGACGCGGTGCGAATAGACACCCCAACGCTTGAAACCAAGGGGGCTACGTTCAATGCCATAGCCGTACTGGATGAGGGCGTGCGTTGCAAGGCAGGAGCAGAGGGTCGAGGTAACATTCTCGCGGGCCCAGTCAAACACTTCGGTCAACGGCGCCCAGAAAGGCTCATCCTGCAGGTGTGGATGGGTGACGTTGGCACCACTCACAATCAGCCCGTCCAGTCCCTCACGCTTGAGCCGGTCAAAGGTTTCGTAATAGCGATCAATATGGGACTGCGCCACGGGACCACGCGGCAGGCCCTCAATCGTGAAGGGATGCATATGGAACTGAACAATGGGGTTGGCCGAGCCCACCAATCGGTAGAACTGCCGCTCCGTCGCCTCCAGCGCCGTATCCGGCATCATGTTGAGAAGGCCGATATGCATTTCGCGGATATCCTGATGGCGGGCACGCTCCACACTCAGGACTTCCTGCCCCTCCTCGCTGAGACGCTTGAAGGTCGGCAAATCATTATGGGCAACCAAAGGCATCAGATGCTCCCGACCGTCATGCGGCGGCCTCACGTGACAGCGCGACCTCTATTAACCGAAGAAAATCATGCTCATCCCGGACCGCAGCAATCTCATTGGCATCCACGGTATAACCGTATTCATCCGCTATCGCCTCATAACGGGGCAGGCGCGAGCGGAATAGCCGTGGAAAAACCCAGGATACAAATTCATCCGGCGGCAGTTGATCAATCGACAGGTAATCCCTTTCCGCCATAAAGACCGGTAATTGCTCATCAAGAAAGGCTTCGCGGTAGTAAAGCGGCTTCGGATCATTTTTGGCGCGCTCAATCAGTGTCCTCTCAAGCTCCGGTGTCGTGCGGATATAGATGATCAACGTCTGCTCGGCCAACACCTGCAAGGTTTCCGGATCGTCCAGCTCGCAGACGCTGCCACCCGCATCGTTAATAAAATTCCGGTAGCCATAAATGGCATCCACCTTCCGCATGAATTCCGGCACATCGCGCATGGCGTTGATTTCGGCGTGGCGGTGCAGGGCCTGCCTTCGCTTGAACTCATCAAGACTCAGCCCACCCTGAGCCGGATCACCCAGCTTGCCCAGAAAGGTCGAGACCGGCGTCAGGTTGTCCACCGTGATATTGCTACGGATATAGATGGAATCGGATTGCAGCAAGTCCCGCAGGAAGGGTACCTCCATGGCCCGCAGCTTGATGTTGTCGGAGATCGGCTCGGCCAGATAACGGGTACCGATACGGTAATCACCGGAATAGTGGAACCAGTTTTTTTTCGGCAACTTGTCGGCCAACGTGGTCTTCCCAACGCCCGACATCCCAAGCAAGGTGATGCTCTTGTACTCGCTGTCCCTGAATTCGGCGGGGCTCATCCTCATATTCGGTCTCCGAAACGGCCTGTCATAAGATGGGTTAATACGGTTGAAACGCACACGCTCCGGCTCACTCGGCCCGGTTGATCATGTGTTGCGCTGTCTGGCTAAACGCTGCGTAAAGACTCGCCCGTAACGCCGGGTCGCTGACCGTGTCGTCAAGAGCCCGCCCCATGCAGGCCAGCCACTGATCTCGCTCGCTGGCACCGATACTGAAGGGAAGATGCCGCATCCGCAGACGCGGGTGGCCAAATGCCTCCCAGTACAGATTGGGGCCTCCGAGCCAGCCGGATAGAAACATGAACAGCTTGCCCTCGGCATCGGCCAGATCACGGCCATGCATGGCTCGAATGCCACCGGCTTCGGGCAGTTCATCCATGTAGCGATAGAATCGGGTTACAAGATCGCGGAGAACCGCAGCGCCGCCCAGATGCTCATAAGGTGACAGATTCGGAGGTGAAGTCATGAATTACACGCTATCAATTAGTGCTCATTCTACCCACTACGGCCGACGCCGGCCCATAATCATCACATGCCAACACTCTCTGCGACCGCACCAAACCCCATGACCGGCTACCTGACCTGGATCGGTCTTCGACCACACCGTGAAGCGGCCATGCTCAGTGTCGAAACGGCCTGGGTCGATCCCACCAAAGGCTTGCTGGGTGACCGAGCAGGCGCCAGCAGCAACCGGAACCGAAAGATCAGTCTGATACAGGAGGATCATCTGTACCTGATCGCGGAGCGACTGGGGCGGGCAGTAACGGCAGACCTGACCCGCCGGAATCTGGTGATCCGCGGCCTTGACCTGCATAGCCTGCGCAAGCAGTCATTCCGCATCGGCTCGGTCATACTGACCGGCACCGGCCTTTGCCACCCCTGCCCCAGGATGAATCTGCGACTCGGCCCCGGCGGTCTGGCCGCCATGGGCGGTTTAGGCGGCATCACTGCCGCGGTGGTCAGCGGCGGGCAGATCAGGCTCGGGGATGAAGTGTCATTACAGCAGTCCGACCTGTTCGAATGTTGACCGTAGGGAGAACAGTCCGGAGTAGACCCCATTCCGGGCAAGACGGATTTTTGCGTGCTGAGGCAATGCCATCAACGTGACAGGCACTTACCCTTCTTGTCCCTGCCCCCCTTGCACGCAACGGCTCCTGATGGTTTGGCCCTGGGTTTGGCAGTCACGGGGCCGGCGTGAGCCGCCTTGGCGGGCGCATGTGTTGCGATGTGCTTGCCTTTTGGCGCGGAATGAGTCGCCACCCGCACAGGCGAGCGAGCAGATCGCCCTCCCCGATGGCTGGTCACCGGCTGTTCCGCCGGCCGCGCTCGCCGGGGGCGTGCAAAACTCAGCTCTGGCGCATCCAGTCCTGCACCATCGTCAAAACGGGGTCGCCGGGCTTCCGGTGCACGCTCAAAATCGGCCATGACAAGCCCCGGGGCTGCCCCTTCGAGCTGGGCAAACCCATCGTTCAGAATATCGCGCATGTGGCGGTCGCGCCTCACCGCGCTGGGACCGCCAAAAACGACACCAATCAGACGCTTGCCGTTACGCTTGGCTGAGGCTACCAGATTGAAACCGGAGGAATTGATAAAGCCGGTCTTGATACCATCCATGCCGGGATAGGTTTCCATCAGGTGATTATGGTTATCGAAACTCCGCCCCTGATAGTAGAACCGTGGGGTGGAGAAATACGGGTAATAGCGGGGAAAATCGGTAATCAGCGCCCGCCCCAGCCGATACATGTCCCAGGCGGTGGTTACCTGTTCGGGGTCCGGCAGGCCGGAGGCATTGTGAAACACGCTGTCCTTCATCCCCAGGCTACGAGCCTTGGCCGTCATGCGGTCGCCAAAGGCGGGCTCCGAGCCGCCCAGATTTTCAGCAATGACCGACGCGGCGTCGTTAGCCGATCGGGTCACTAGCGCCAGGATGGCGTCCTCGACGCTCAGGCTGTCCGCCGCCGTCAATCCCAGCCGTGAAGGGGGACGCAGCATGGCATAGCGGGAGACGGTCAAGGGCGTATTGAGCGTGATGTCGCCCCGCTCCAAGGCCTCGAATACCAGATACAGCGTCATCATCTTGGTGATGGAAGCGGGGTGCCGCAGTTCATGGGCATATTTTTCATAGAGGACCCGTCCGGACTCGGGCTCTACCACCAGGGCAGAATAGTCACGGGCGAAGGTGTGGAACGACAGGACCAGTCCTGCGACCAGGAATATCGGCTGAATCAATCGGTTCATCGTGCTTGCGGTGCGGACTGAGCCGCGTGGAATGTAAATAGAGGCAGAGCGGCCGATCGGTACCCACTCAGTGAGGTAACGGCGGCGGGACCCGATCAAATATGGAAGCAGGGACTCTGCGACGGATTAACCGTGCTTCATGACCCGCTGTTTTTCACGCTGCCAGTCACGATCCTTCTCGCTGGCTCGTTTGTCGTGGAGCTTTTTGCCCTTGGCCAGACCGATCTCCAGCTTGGCGCGGCCTTTTTTCCAGTAAAGAGCTAAAGGTATCAAAGTATAACCTTTCCGTTCAACATGGCCGATCAGCTTGCTCAGTTCATAGTCATGCAACAGCAATTTACGGGTACGCAAAGGATCGGGTACGACATGCGTGGACGCCGTACTCAGCGCCGACAGGTGGGCACCCTGCAGCCAGGCATCCCCGCCCTTCAGCACTACATAGCTCTCCTTGAGTTGCACCCGCCCCGCCCGCAGGCTCTTGACTTCCCAACCCTGCAACACCAGTCCCGCTTCGTAGCGTTCCTCAATGAAATATTCATGGGTGGCCTGCCGATTGAGCGCGATCGTCGAACTACCGGATGAATCCTTGTTCTTTTTTGCAGCCATAAGCGTTTTAAGAATCCCTGACGCGTCCTAGAATTATTGGTATTTTAGCGTATTAAGCACCGCCTCGGGTTCCCCACCAGGCTTCAGAAATACGCATAGGTACGCCCATGACCGATCTACACCCAAGTCACAGCCAGTGGTCGTCCAGACTCGCTTTCATATTCGCAGCCAGCGGGTCTGCCATCGGTCTGGGTAATATCTGGAAGTTCCCTTATCTGGTCGGCGAGAACGGCGGTGGTGCCTTCGTGATCGTCTATCTGCTCTGCGTGGTCGGCATCGGCATCCCGCTGATGATTGCCGAAACCATGCTGGGTCGACGGGGCCGGCAAAGCCCGATCAACACCATGGCCAAACTTGCCAAGGAATCCGGCGCTGCAAGTGCCTGGTCCTATGTGGGATGGCTTGGCGTTATCGCCGGCTTTTTGATCCTGTCGTATTACTCTGTCATCGCCGGCTGGTCGATGGCCTACATCCTGAAAATGGCGGGTGGTTTTCTTGACCACACCCACGCGGCTGTCGCCCAGCAGACCTTCATCGACCTCAAAAACGCACCCGACGTCCAGTTAATATGGCACACCGCCTTCATGGTGGCGACGCTGCTGATCGTCGGGCGCGGATTGAGCGAAGGCATTGAAAAAGTCACCCGCATCATGATCCCGGGGCTACTCATCATGCTGGTAGCGCTGGATTTCTATGCCGTGGCGTCGGATGGCTTTGGTCGTGGCATGGGCTTTCTGTTCACCCCCGATCTCGGCAAGCTTTCCGGCGAGAGCGTCCTGATTGCCATGGGGCAAGCCTTCTTCTCGCTGGGACTCGGCATGGGCTCTATCATGGTTTACGGCGCTTATCTACCGCAGCAGGTCTCCATCGCTAAATCGTCTGTAGTCGTAGCGGCGGCCGATACTTTGGTCGCACTGATGGCCGGCATAGCCATATTCCCGATTGTATTCACGCATCACCTGGAACCCAGCATGGGCCCGGGACTGATTTTCGAAACCCTGCCGATTGCCTTTGGCAATATGCCCGGCGGTACACTGTTCGGCACACTATTCTTCATCCTCGTATTCTTCGCCGCGATCACCTCGGCTATTGCGCTGATTGAGCCTGCCGTTGCCTGGCTCTCTGAAAATCGCAACATCACGCGCCCACAGGCTAGCGCCTGGGCCGGTGCAATGTGCTGGCTGCTGGGGCTGGGCAGCCTGTCTTCATTCAGCGACGGGGCCAGTTCCAATTGGTTCGGCAAAACCTTCTTCGGGTTTATCGATTTCCTGACCTCTGACATCCTGCTACCGCTGGGCGGAATACTCATCGCCTTGTTTGCAGCCTGGGTAATGAAGCGGCAACACAGCCAATCCGAACTGGAAATGGGCAAGCATTACGCCCTATGGCTGAAACTCACCCGCTATCTCTCGCCGCTGGCGGTCATCGTCATCTTCATGCGCGCCATGGGCGTAATCTGAATGCGCGTGGAGGTGATCTACGCCACGCCCGAGCAACAACTGATTCTCACGCTGGAAATGCCTGAAGAGGCAACTGCCGGCGAAGCAATCCTGGCCTCGGGCATCACTGCACGCTACCCGGAAATAAAACTGGCAGATGGTCAGATCGGTGTTTTCAGCAGGCCTTGCGACTTGAATCATCGCTTGCGCCCGGGCGACCGGGTGGAGATTTACCGACCGCTGCGTGTCGATCCCATGATGGCCCGTAGGGCGCGGGCTCTGAGGAAATAAAGCGATAACGAGAACTATCCGTCATCATCCATGAACAATCCCTTGATCTTCTGCCAGATGGTTTTCTCCCGCTCTATGCGCGGAACAATCACGGATGTGTCCTTTTTCATCTCTATCGATGGCAGGTTACCGGGCTTGAAGTCACCTTGCAGGGCAGACAGTTCATCATTCTTGAAAATCAGACTGATGTTTTTCTGAACCCTGGGTTCACCGCCAGGCTGATTGGAGTAGACGTAATCCCAGCGATTGTCATGAAAAGGATCCACCAGTAACGGCGCGCCCATGATGAAGGTCACCTGTCGCTTGGTCATTCCCGGCCGCAACTGATCTACCATCTCCTGCGAGACGATATTGCCCTGATGGACATCGAGCCGGTAGACAAAAGGCAACCACTCAAGGGAGCAGCCGGCAAGAAACAGCGCCAGGCTCAAGCCCAACAAGATACGAAAAAACGGCATGATTTATGAAGCCAAGGCCTAATAGCGATGGGATAAATGATACCCTATAGGTCGGTTGAACACACTGCACGGGGCTATCGTTCTGGAAACCAAAGACATACGAAACGCGGGCCTGAAGGTCACCCTGCCACGCATCAAGATCCTCGAAATTCTCGAACGACGAGAACCGGGAGAGCGGCATCTTTCTGCTGAAGACGTCTATCGGTGCCTCATTACCGAGGGTGAGGAAATCGGTCTGGCCACCGTCTACCGGGTGCTGACCCAATTCGAAACTGCGGGCCTGGTTCAGCGCAACCACTTCGAAGGCGGTAACTCCGTATTCGAACTCAACAGGGGCGAGCATCACGACCATATGGTCTGCGCCCAATGTGGCCGGGTCGAGGAATTTCAGGACGAAACCATCGAAATGCTGCAGAAAGAGATCGCCAGCCGCCATAACTTCACCTTGACGGATCATTCACTCTGCCTCTACGGCATTTGCGCAGACTGCCAAACCAGTACCCCCACACGCCAACCCTGACGCCGCCCTCCCCGCCCTCAATCCTAACGTCCTGCAGGTCGCCCTAGCCCGTCCCCCTTCATGTTCAAACCACTCATCTTTTTTATAGGTCTGCGCTACACGCGGGCGAAACGACGAACCGGATTCATCTCGTTCATTACCCTGACCTCGGTACTCGGCATCGCTCTAGGTGTGACCGCGCTGATCACCGTGCTCTCGGTCATGAATGGCTTTGAAGCCGAACTAAGGGAACGCATCCTTGGCATGACCTCCCACGCCGCCATCACCGGCGTCGATGGTGAACTTAGGGAGTGGCAAAAATTGGAGGCCCCACTCGGAAAGGAAGAGCGCGTCAAGGGCTGGGCACCCTACGTCGAAGGCCAGGCCATGATCAACTCCGACCGGCGCGTCAGTGGCGCGATGCTGCGCGGCATCCTTCCCGGCTATGAAGAAAAGGTCTCCGAAGTTGCCACCCGGCTGACCGCCGGCAATCTCAGCTCACTCAAGGCTGGCGAATTCGGCATCATCCTTGGCGCTGAACTGGCAGAGCACCTGGGGGTGATACCCGGCGACAAGGTAACCGTCATCACCCCACAGATCACCGCAACCCCGGCCGGTATCCTGCCACGCCTCAAGCGATTCACCGTTACCGGCATCTTCCACGTCGGCATGTTCGAATACGACCGCAACATGGCCCTCATCAACCTGGATGATGCCGCCCGACTGTTCAGCTTGAACGACGCAGTATCCGGCCTGCGGCTCAAGGTCGACGACGTCTTTTATGCACGGCAAATCGCCCGCGAGATCGGCCCAAGACTGCCCGGACAGTTCATGATCACTGACTGGACCCAGGCCCATAACAACTTCTTCAAGGCCATCCAGACCGAAAAGCGGGTCATGTTCATCATCCTGCTGCTGATTGTCGCCGTCGCCGCGTTCAACATCGTCTCCACCCTGGTGATGGTCGTCACCGACAAGAAAGCCGACATCGCCATACTGCGCACCCAGGGCATGGCCCCAGCCTCGGTCATGGGTATTTTCATCGTGCTGGGCACCATTATTGGTGTGATGGGAACATTGATCGGCGGCATCGGCGGCGTGTTGCTGGCCCTGAACGTCGAAACCGTGGTCCCCGCCATCGAGCGTCTGTTTGGCGTTCAGTTCATGTCGGCTGATGTTTACTACATCAGCGAACTCCCCTCCAAACTGATCTGGTCAGACGTTTTCAGAATAACCGGCGTCGCCTTCGTCCTGTCGATCCTTGCGACGATTTATCCGGCATGGCAGGCCTCCCGCATCAAGCCAGCAGAGGAATTGCGCTATGAGTAAAGCCGTACTGGCCTGCCGCCACCTGAGCAAACGCTACACCCAGGGCAGCCTTGACGTTGATGTCCTACGAGATGTCAGTTTGTCCATTGCACCCGGTGAAAGGGTCGCCATCATGGGCTCATCGGGGTCAGGCAAAAGCACCTTGCTGCACCTGTTGGGTGGCCTCGAAGCGCCCACGTCTGGCGAAGTATTTCTCGACGGCACTGCCCTGATTGGCTTGAACGAACGCCGCCTGTCGCAACTGCGCAATCAGGTACTGGGCTTCATCTACCAGTTTCACCACCTTTTGGGTGAATTCACCCTGCTTGAAAATGTCGCCATGCCCCTGCTGATTGGTGATAGCGACATTATGGAAGCCAGCCAGCGGGCAACCGAAATCCTTGAGCGGGTCGGCCTCGGCAAGCGAATGGCGCATAAACCGGGCGAACTCTCCGGCGGCGAACGCCAACGCGCAGCCATCGCAAGAGCCCTGGTCACCCGTCCCAAATGCGTGCTGGCGGATGAACCCACCGGCAATCTGGACCGCAAAACCGCCGATCACGTCTATGAACTGATGCTGGAACTGAACAGGGAATACGACGTCAGCTTCCTCGTCGTCACCCATGACCCTAGCCTGGCCCGGCGGATGGATACGACCTTGCAGTTGGATGATGGGAAACTGGGGAATTGAACCGGTATTGTTCTCGTGAAACAAACACCTGAGTTTTCGTATTTTATGGTGTGGGATACCACGTCAGGTTCGATTGATAAATAATCGAGACAGTTTTGCATTAGATTCCTCGAATACAGCATCGACCCCCCGAATAAAATCATCAGAAGAGCCCTCGTCCTTTTTCCTAAATATAAACCAGGCGTACCTCAGCATCTTTCGAAATCTGACTAACACCCTATGCCAGTCAGACCCTACTTCTTCATAGGTCGGAATATAGGCATTTAGACGTCTTACAAATTCGACTTGTTTGGGAGGCATAGATTTATTTCTATTTCTTGGTCGTTCATAGTGCGATAAGTCTTCTATACCAAGAAGATGCATGAAATCCTCACAAATATCACCAGCCTTGAGCTTTTTGTAGTCCCTTACCATAATTTTATGGTGACCGAAAACTGACGCCCAGACGTCCAATAGCTTGTAATAGTTAAGATAGGGATTATCGGCATTTATCTCATCGACAGAAAGCGGTGTACGCCTGCCGTTAAGAACGGCAGTTGAATAAGCAGACAATAGCAATTCAGACTGTGGCCTCATGTAAAAAACAACAGAGACTTCATGTGAGCGTAAT
The DNA here is from genome assembly GCA_046305255.1 of Methylococcaceae bacterium. Taxonomy (GTDB): domain Bacteria; phylum Pseudomonadota; class Gammaproteobacteria; order Methylococcales; family Methylococcaceae; genus UBA6136. Next base: position 9,763 of record JBKCCF010000146.1, on the reverse strand, counting down.
GCCTCAGCAAGCTTCTCTAAATCGGCGACTTTGGTCAGCCTAGATGAAAAGTGCTCGCACGAGAGTATCACATGACGTGACTCACTTATTAACTCCTGCTGAATACTAGAGAGCATCGTTGTATTTTCATAATGTTCTGCTGTAGAGATAAAATCGGGCGTCACCGCGTAGAAACTAGCAACTATGGGAAAATGCCCATATCTTCCCTGCGAATAACAGATTTGATTTTCGCCACAGAAATAGGTGAAGCCATCCGACTCCAGGTTATCCCTGTTAAGACTTAAAAATCTTTGCAAGGTGGTAGAGCCTGTTTTCTCAGACCCGATATGGAGATATATTTTACTCATACTGCCAAGTAATCCATACAACTATCCATAATTGACAGCAGCAAAATTCGCTATCATTTTCACCGCACCAATCCGTTCATCCATGACACCCGTGTCCATCGCCTGCGCTCTTTCCTGGGAGATGTAAATAGACTGGCAACGGTTAGACACTATAGGCTGGTAAGTATATCTGACTGAGAATTGCCAAAAGATAAATCAGGCACTGATCGCGTCCTCAAGGGCACTCAGCGTTTGAGAAGCAGTTCTTCCCCATGAAAAGCTAGCAGCGCGAAGCCTGCCTTGGTGAGACAATTCCGCTCGCAGAGATGAATCATTAATAATCCTGGCTAATCCCTGACGAATGGAATCCACATTTGTAGGCTCAATCAGTAATGCAGCACCTTCAGCTATCTCCCGCATGGAGGACACATTGCTAGTCAAGACTGGCACACCTTTGGACATTGCCTCAAGCACGGGCAGACCAAAGCCCTCATACAATGACGGATACGCAAAAGCGAGCGCACCATGAAATAGATCAGCTAACTCAGAATCAGAAACAAACCCAATAAAGTCAATACCATCCTTCTCGCTAGAGCGGGCGAAATGATCGCCAAGCAGCCAACCTTGAGCGCCCGCAATCACCAACTTGACCCCTGATCGTTCGATTTGACTCAATCCGCACCACGCGGTAAGCAATCGTTCTAAATTCTTTCTTGGCTCTAATGTTCCAACAACCAGAACATAGCTGTGTAAATTTACTTCTGACAGCTTGGTTGATGTAACCAGATTTCGCGCAGCCTCAAGGGTGACTATAATTTTTCCGCTACTGTTTGGTATAAGTTTCTCGACATCCTCTCGTGTGGAATTTGACACAGCAATGACGATTCTAGCTTGACGCACAGCACGGCCAATCATGGCCGGAAAATAGAATCTCTTAAACCATTCATGAGTATCAGGAAATAACTGATAAGTCATGTCATGGATAGTCACCACTGCGGGACAATTGCAAAAGGCAGGCAAAATAAATGCAGTACCCCAATGAACATTGATCCTAGAACGGCTAATATGCCATGACATAACACTATGCTGCCACAGCGCTCGAAGTACTCTATTGTCTGGCGCGATAATGAATGTGAAGCGGGAGTCTAGGCCTAAGGCGTCAAAATGCCACATCGCCTTGCGGCTAGTGAATATTAGAATCTCATGTCCAAAGTCCATCTGGTTCCAGGCAGAGAGTATTTCAGAAACATAGACCGCAGTACCTGTTCTAGGACTACCCAACCCCGTTGCATCAATTGAAATCCTCATACTCTAGATTTAAGTAACTTAATGAGTTTGAATGCCTCTGAGTGCCAATTACTACTGTGCCGATCTTTGTCAATTCCAGTAGACATCGAATTATGAACACCTTTTGGAGTGTTCATGGCATCAGTCAGCGCCTTCAGAATCCCTTGCACCGTGGGGCTAATATAGGTCACAGCGTTAGAGCCAGCCTCTCGAATCTCAGGAACATCAGAAGCTATTACATTTGCGCCGCAACACAACGCCTCAGCCACTGGCATTCCAAAACCCTCATATAACGAAGGCATCACAACCGCTTGGGCGCCGCTATATAGGGAAGGCAACCAACGATCCTCAACATATCCTGTTAGCTTGATAGTAGCACCTTGATCCCTAGCCTTCTTTATTACCTTGTCCAATTTTGTATTTTTCCATCCGTCTTGTCCTACCAAGACTAATTCAGCCTCGCGTGACGTTCTACAGAAACGAACAAATGCTTCTATCAGCGAGATCAAATTCTTTCTTGGCTCTTGCGTAGATACAGACAGGAAATAAGGGTGATTAATATTGAACCGTTCTCGTGCCAGAGTTATTGCCTGAGTCGTTTGAGGTATAAAATGATCGGAGACACATGGCCTCATTATTACGTCAGCATTAACACCATATAATTCATGCAGTCTCTCCAAAGTTCCCTGAGAATTTACAGCCAGAAAATCAGCATTTGTAAGGCCATATTTAAAAAACAGACGGTATGCCAACCTATGCGTCAAAGTGAGAGTATCCGGGAATAGACGAAAAACCACATCATGCACTGTCAAAATAGATAAGATATGAGTATTCAGCGATAAAGGAAGAAAGTTAGCTGCCCCCCAAAAGGCATCTACACCGTCCCTGTTAGCTAAAAGCCCTGCCCTGCAAAAATACCAAAGGGATGATGGTACCCGACTCGACCCAACCTCATCACCCCGATGAATCCAACGCTTACTGGAGATTGGCAACGACAAGGAGCGATTTCCATAGACTAGAAATAGCGCCTCTGGCATATGCTCGTTGAGGACCTTGCAAACTTCAGCCACATATCGTCCCGTACCCGCATACCGACCATAAAATGAGCGGCCATCAATCCCAATAATCATCGCTGATCATAGCCTCAGTAAAAACCTTATTAAGAGGCGACACCAGCCCCGAGTGCCTCAACATCATGATGCTAATACGCGGTTAAAGACATCTAATGTCTCAACAGCAGTTCTTCGCCAAGTAAACGTAGCGGCACGTTGAACACCCAATCGCCCAAGCCTTACACATAACTCATTGTCCTCAAGGAGTTCTTGCAGGGCCATACGTAGACCATCGACATTTAATGCGTCCACCTGAATCCCTGCATCCCCCACAACCTCAGGTAGAGAGGCACGGTTTGAAGTAATCACCGGGGTACCACACGCCATGGCTTCTAGTGGCGGCAGTCCGAACCCCTCGTATAAAGAAGGATATAGTAGAGTTCTCGCGCCCGAATAAAGGGCATTTAGTAAGTCATCTGGTACAAAGCCCAGCAGTCGAAGTTGCCCCTTGTTAACAAGCGAAACCATTTCAGACTCAAATGACTTGTTTAACCATCCATTCATACCAGCAACTACCAATGGAAACCTAGATCGCAAACCAATTGGTAAGCCGGCATAAGCGCGCAAGCCTGTAACTAAATTCTTGCGGGGTTCAAGAGTACCTACCATAAGAATGTAACTGCCATGCTCTAATCCCCACGAAGCTATCACAGAACGACATTGTAAATCAGACAAAGGACTAAAACCGTTTCTAACACCCAATAGAGTGGTCGTAACTTTCCCCAAAGATTCTGGAAAATATTCCAGCACTTCAGACCTAACAAATTCTGAATCTACAAGTATCGCTCTTGCCCTGGCCACTGCTGTAGGTAATCGCCTCTCAAAGGCTTTCACCCAATCAGGCCGGTGAGTTTCGGGAAATCTCAAGGGCGATAGATCATGGATAGTAAGAACCAAAGGAGAATGCGAGGAATAGGGTAGAAAATTGGGCTCATGATATATATCAACAGAGCTTCTGGCGCTCATTATTCTAAAAATAACACGGCGCATCAGAGCAACTGCCCGGCTGGAAACCCAGTATCTACTGGCAGACTCATAAAATTCTCTCGCCCTGTCAGTTTGACCTACTAACAATTGATTGGACCAGTGATGTCCATAGAAAAAACGGCACTCCTGTCTCAAAAGCAACATCTGGGTGTAAAGCTGCAGAACATACTGGCCTACCCCCGATAGGGGATTTAGCAATGGTGTAGCCCTAACTGCAATTTTCACGAAAAACCTTCGCCAAGTAGAGAGAAAATCACACCAGAGTTCCCTTCAACATCAAAGATAGGGTCTCCTCTAGAGAAGCATTAAAAACAGGGCCGACTGAAGCAAATAACTTCCGGGGATCGCCATATAATCTCTTAATTTCATTACTCCTAACAAACGCCGGATTGACATGCACATCCATATGATGGCCGGTCAAACCAGTTAATGCATCCATAACAGACCTCAGTGAATAAGGTATACCTGAGCAGATATTATAGGCTTCACCGGCAACGCCACGGTCTAGCAAAGCAAGATACGCATCACATATCATTCTAATATCATTAAATTCGCGCTCCACATCTAGATTACCGAGTTCAATTACTGGTGAAGCTTGCTTAAAATGATGCACCAATTTCGGAATAAGAAAAGATACAGACTGCCCGGGCCCGGTATAATTGAACGGCCTTGCTATCAAAATTGGCAACCGCTCAGCATACGTCCGAGCCATGCACTCCATAGCTAACTTGCTTGTAGCATAGTGGTTGACGGGTGCTGGTATAGCTGTTTCCGGCACTGGGGATGTCAGGGCGTTACCATAGACATTGGCACTACTGGCCAGCAGCACCATCTTCGGCACTACACTATACTTAGTAACCTCCTCCAGGAGGTTCAGCGTCCCGAAGAGATTTGTATCGTAAAATGCCTTCGGATCGGTGTGGCCCACAAAACTTATCGCCGCTAGATGGACAATATGAGTAAAGTCCAATGACCGCAGTTCTGTGGCTAGCACATAAGCATCATCTAGCCTAGCCTTGAGGGGTATGACGGTATGACCTCTGGACTTCGCGAGAGTGGTGAAATGTAAGCCAGTAAATCCACTCGCTCCAGTCAAAAGAATTCTCACATGTCTACCTTATGTTTTTGAATTTGCCATGTGGGCACATCGAAAAGCCCACCTTAACTCACCGAAACCTCGAAGCTAACGCACGGGTTTATCCTGCGTCGATTTCAAAGATTTACGGTTAATCGAGGTTCTCTGATGCGGCAGAGATTAAAAGCTAAACCCCATTTGGTTGCGTCGCAGATCAGCCGCAACCATCATATGACAAAGCTCCTCAAGTGTAGTCTGAGGCTCCCAGCCCAATACATTCTTGGCCTTGGAGGGATCACCAATCAGCAAATCCACCTCGGCTGGCCGGTAAAATTTAGGATTAACCCGCACTACTGTTTGGCCGAGTTTAAAACTGTCGGTCACAACAGAACCCACACCTTCCAATAAAACGGGTGATACTGATGCTACTACCCCAAGCTCTTGTTCTTCCTCGCCTTTGAATGCCAGCTCGACTCCTACAGCCTTGAATGCCATACGAACAAAATCTCTAACCGACTCGGTTCGATTGGTCGCCAAAACGAAAGTATCCGGCTCGTCTGCTTGTAACATGCGCCACATACCTTCTACATATTCCTTGGCAAACCCCCAATCACGCTTGGCGTTCATATTACCCAACTCAAGGCATTCCTGTTGACCGCAAGTTATTTTTGCGACGGTATCAGTAATTTTACGGGTAACGAACTCCCGTCCTCGCAACGGCGACTCATGATTGAATAATATGCCGGAAGAGGCGAATAGATCGTAAGACTCACGATAATTTACTGTCATCCAGTGTGCATATAGCTTAGCGACACCGTAGGGGCTGCGCGGATAGAAAGGAGTATCTTCATTCTGCGGCACAGCCTGAACTAGACCAAACATTTCTGAGGTTGAGGCTTGATAGAAGCGTATTTTAGGATTTACTATCCGAATCGCTTCCAACAGATTCAGGGCACCGATACCGGTTATCTCGGCGGTAGTCACCGGCTGATCGAAAGAGACCCCAACAAAACTCTGTGCAGCAAGATTGTAAACCTCTGTTGCCCCCGTTGACTGCAGCAACCGAATGCTGGACGACAAATCAGTGAGGTCATATTCAACGAGATGTAGATTGGGGTGTTTATCAATACCCAATTCTTCTATCCGCCAAAAGTTGACAGAACTGGTTCGACGGTATGTGCCGTATACGGCATACCCTTTCTCGATCAGCATCTGTGCCAGATATGCACCATCCTGGCCTGTTATACCTGTAACGACCGCAACAAAATTGTGATTGCTATTTTTTATCATCATAAAGACCAAACATCATAATATTGAATTCTACAGAAAAGATGCTGCAACCAGCTCCATACAAAATATTATTGCACTCTCAAGCGATTCAAAACGACTTACCGCTCCAATGAGCCATCTTCATAAAGCATTAAAATATAAATAAATGACTTCATTTTAATAGTTCGCCTATTCCAGTATAGACATCGCGAGCAGAATCGGACCACTTCCTAGAAACATGTCGCTCACGGATAACTGCTTCCATCTGCTTTCTTGACTCCTCATTAGTTGCGGTACGAATAATCGCCTCAGCCCACCCTGACGTATCCCAAGGTTCAAGATAAGCAACCAAATCTCCACCAACTTCGGGCAACGAGGCTTTATTTGATGATAGAACTACCTTACCGAAAGACAGTGCCTCTGCCACGGGCAACCCCCAACCCTCGTAAAGCGATGGATACACGCAAAACATGGCGGTTTCGTAGAGCTTTAGGAGCTCCGCGTCATTAACATGATTGAGCTGGACGATCAGCCCCTTAACCATCGGATCTAACTCAATATCCTTCAGTAAATCACCCACCCCCCAACCTTGCATACCGACAAAGACCAGGATAGGCAACTGATCACGCTTACCCTCCTTGCATAATAAATGATAGGCTCGGTAGAGAACCTCATGATTCTTGCGGCGCTCGATACTCGAAACGTACAAAATAAAGGGCTTCGTGATCAATCCTTCCACTTCAGTTGACACGCCTCCAACGTTACTTGGAAGGTTGCTCCCTAAATAAAACACCTGGGTCTTGACCCTCCTTCCACCTGTCCTATCGAGCATTTCCAGGAGATCTTTCTGAGTTTGCCTTGAGATACACAACACTAGATCAGAGCCTTCAGCAACATCAAGAAAGTATGAGGTGAAAAGGGCAGCCACTTCACCGACACAGTATTGAGGGTAAAGGACAGGAATGAGATCATAACAGCAGGTTACGATTTTTATATTTTCTCTTGTTCTAAGGTAATAAAAACTCTTATAGAAGCCTTCATCCCAATCCAGACCCACTGATATCAAAACGTCACCCGGGGAGAAAGGATGCGATAGACTATCAACTAGCGGGTTATCCGATCCTCGTTCAAGGATCTGAGGCCGCAATAATGAATCCTCAACCGCGCCTCTGCTTCTACGCCTATCCAGCCAAACAGATATACCGCGCATGTGCTTGGCAATTTTTGGCTTACAACGACGTAGTGCACGATCAATATACGGCCTCAAACGAATGGGAGATAAGGAAAAGAATCCCTGCAAAATTGACAGTACTGCTCGCCGTTTAGGAAGTGTTGGCAGTAGATAATGTGATTCCTGCGAGATTATTTGGCGTGGAAGGTCATCTTTTTGTAGATCCTCTGCTAGAGTTAAATCCTCATTAGTGGCGCCCAATTCTGCGAATCCATCACCTGTCCAGATACAACACTTAAACTGCCCCTCTGGATATAGCATCGCCAGGTTGTGCCTAAGCTCTTTCTCAACACGAACAATTCCGACTGCCGGTCTGAACCACTTTGCGCTCGTCGTTACATTCATCCAAATAGTCGGCTGCCGTCCACTAGACATTATTCCACCTTCTCTTTCAGTAAGCGTTCAGCAAACGTCGGCAAATCCTTCAGGCAGTCAGCCCATAGTACCCTTTTTCGCTTTTCGCGATTGGCATCGGAGATTTGGAGCGGATCCATAGCCATAACATGACGTATTGTCTTTTTGAATTCAGACGCATCATTCGCCACAAACACACCTTGGTCACCGATAAATTCTTCAAAACCGCGCATGGCAACCGTTGTCGCTACAACATATTTTCCAGACCACAACGCTTCGGCAGTTTTAAGGTTGGTTCCGCCACCTTGGGTTATGGGCAATACAATCGTATGAGCCATTTCCAGCAAACCTTCCAGACATGGCTGGCTCACCTTACCGGCTACTACAATTCTTTCAGCCAATTTGGCAGACTGATGTAGACGTTGATCCCCAGCTATCCAGTAGCCTACTGCCCCTGCAATCACCATAGCCTGATCGGGATTAAGCGAACCAAACCCACCACCAAATAGTTCAAAGAAACCTGTTACATTGGGTGGATGAGCGCTCGCACAGTACAGTGCATAGTGTTTGTTTTGTACTATATCCTTTGCAGACTTCACGCCTTGAGCACTTGCCTGCCACGGCCTGACCCCGTTGGGGGAAAGCAGAATAGGTTTATTGGTTATTTGGCGCAACCATGTCACATCATCTTTAGATACGCCTATTATGGCATCTGCCATTTCTATGGCTGCCAATTCACAACCAAGAATTTCTTCTCTCGCTTTAGCCCCACAAACCTCACCAAGATATGAGCTTACAATCTTCTCTTTAAGGATAAACTCTACATTCTGAGAACTGTAGATAACAACTGGATTTATACCATTTTCACTGATATATCTCTCACAAAACAGTGACAACCATGGTTGCACCACCTCAATTACGTCGGGTGTTATCTTTATCTTTTCTGATATTTTTTTGAACCATTCGGCATCTCCGACCATCAACTTTCCTATAGCATAATCCTCCATAAGAAATGGATCTGGATATATCGATGCAAGCGTCTCATACCCCGGAAAGCTAATAAACCCCTCTTCTTTCGGATATTGCTCACTTCCCAACACTCCGGCTACCTGAACATCGTGTCCTGCAGATCGATAAGCGTCAACGATATTACGCACTCTAAGCTGTCCGCCATGAGTGGGCTCCTCGATAGGATAGGTGCAGAGTATTAGAATTTTCATCGCTTTATGTACAGTCTAATCATCCGGACCAATGCCCGCATGGGTGCGGTCAACATCCAAGATTTACTGGTAATCATTTTTTTCATATCTTGCACAAGGCTTTGAGCTAGCTCAAACATTTTCTGGGTTTGGCCTGGGCTCGTCGTACTCCGTTCTCAGCTTCCTGAGCCTTCATCTCAGCTTCCTGCGCCTTCCTCTCCGCATGCTCAGCCTTTTTACTAGATTCCGCAATTCTCAATTGAATTACTTGGTCATATCTGTCGATTAGCGTTTCCAAACAAATCCCCGTATCTGGTTTGAAATCCAGCGCATTAGCTTCCATCACCAGAGGTGCAGCTTTCTGAGCCACCACGGCATAATCTGGGCTCACACTATGAAAAACATCTCGAAGCGAAGGCTCTTCTTCAGGCATTGAAAAAGATTTAGCCTCATTTAACCTTATTGTCTTAATTCGTTTAAAACCGCAATATTCCGGTATGAATGAAAGTAGCTCTGGTGGTATTGGCTTCAAGTGAGTCGGATCTATATAAAAACTACGCGTTGCAACCACTAAATTTTCAGGATTGGGAGTTTCCATAATTAACATCCCCCCTGGTTTGAGCACTCTCAAAGCCTCAGAAATTAGGACTCGCAACCGTTCGAAGCTAATATGTTCAACCACATGAAATGCCGATATAAGAACCACGCTTTCACTGCTGAGCATAGACAAATAATCAACGGCATCACCAACCTTAATAACCAAACCTAACTCAAGGCAGTCTTCGAGCATGCCAACATCTAGATCATGCCATTACACACAAGTCTGATCGCCAAAGTATGCTGATCCCGTGACGACAATATCCGTGCAATATAGTCTGGTATACCCATTGCTTACACCTGCTCATTTTGCGATGAGCGAGGCG
>JBKCCF010000145.1:0-8760 GCA_046305255.1 Methylococcaceae bacterium | reverse complement strand
GCTCGAACGGGTGGGACGGGCGGACCGGCATGGGGGGGGTGCCCGGGAGGGGGCGCCCGCGCGCTACCGGCCACCTCCGGCAATATCAGCGCGTGTCGATATTCACAAAAGCTGTGGATAAGTCTGTGGGGAAACTGCTGTCATCAAGGCATTTCGCGGCCTTGGCCGGGTTGGTCATAAAGTTTTCATGTTTATAACGTATTGATCCTTTTTTATTTATCCGGCTTATGCGGGGTTCGACCATTAGAAAACAAGGTGTTAGTCGGCCTGTGCACTGAGTGTGTCATCCCCCGCTCCGGGGGGTGCCGGCGGGCAACGCTGTACCGAAACAACAAGGTACGAGAACCCGGCACGTTATGCCGGGCGCGGATGGACCATCCGTTCGCGGGACCGGCTGGATGGCCGTGGATGGGTGACGATAACCCGTGGCTGGCCGTATCATGGCAGGCATGAACCCACCGGCTGCCACTCTCTCCACCCGCGAAAAACTGCTTGATCAGGGCGTGAGCCTGCTGATGGCGCAGGGCTATCATGGCGTCGGTCTGCAGACCCTGTTGCAGACGGTCGGCGTGCCGAAGGGCTCTTTCTACCATTACTTCGCCAGCAAGGAGGCATTCAGTGCGGAGGTCATACAGCATTACATTGCGCCCTTCATCGGTCTGCTTGAGACCCATCTCAGCCGTCCGGAGACGACCGCCTTGCAGGCGCTGGAAGCCTATTTCCAGTCGCTGATTGACGAATCCGAGCGTCGCAATTTCAAGGGCGGCTGTCTGCTCGGCAATCTTATGGGCGAAATTGGCGATACCAGCGAGCGTTGCCGCGAGGCCCTGCATGAGGCGGTTACGGCCTACCGTGACGCCTTTCGTGATGCTATCGCCCGTGGTCAGCGCGAAGGCTGCTTTCGTACCGATCAGAGCGCCGAGAGGATGGCTGACCTGTTGGTGAACCACTGGCAGGGGGCTTTATTGCGGATGAAGATAGAGCTTTCTGTGGCGCCCCTTCAGGAGTGCTGCGACTTTCTGCTGCATGACTACTTCCTGCCGACGCAAACCGCTTGACCACTAGACGACCGGTCGCCTAGTATGCGCGGGCACCCGCAATCCCGCCTTCCGTCTGCCTGTCATGGCCACGCTGATCGCGGGCTGTGGGGTGCAACATGCTGTTTACATCCCCTCAAAACGGAGGATGATTCGGCGTCGGGCAGGGCCTTGCCGGCAGGTTTTTCCGCGCCCTGACCCGACCATGCGTTGGCGTCACAGCGCAAGGCCGGCCCACACAGCACGACAATAACAATTCATGAGGAGCACCGTGATGACACCGAACCGACTTACCGCCCAACCGCATCGCCCCCGCCAAAGCGCTCTGGTCGCCGGCCTGATCGCAGCATTGGGCCTTGCCGCCACCGTCCCCACGCCCCTGCAGGCTGATGAGACCTGTGCTTCTCCCTATATGAAAAAGATCACCGGTCAGGAGGACTATGTTTACGTCTGGACCCTCGGTGCCGAGGGCATCGGCGATACCCAGGACAAACTGGTCACCGTGGATGTGAATCCGAAATCCAGCCACTACGGCAAAGTGATCAATGCCGTCTCCGTAGGGGGGCGTAACGAGGCCCATCACTCCGATTTCACCGATGACCGCCAGTTTCTCTGGGCTGGCGGGCTGGATACCAGCAAGATCTTTGTGTTTGACGTCAAGACCGATCCGGCCAAGCCCAGGCTGGTCAAGACGCTCACCGATTTTGTCGCGAAGAGCGGCGGTGTAGTAGGTCCGCATACGATGTATGCGCTGCCGGGTCGCATGATCATCACGGGCCTTTCCAACAACAAGGATCACGGCGGCCGGACCGCACTGGTGGAATACAGCAATGAGGGTGACTACATCGCAACCCACTGGATGCCGACCGACAGCGACCTGCGCGGAGCCATCAAGACAGGGAAATATGCCGACGGCTACAACTACGACGTTCGCGCCCTGCCGCGCAAGAATTTGCTGGTGAGTTCGTCTTTCACCGGCTGGAACAACTACATGATGGATTTCGGCAAGATGCTGCAGGATCCCGAAGCCATGAAGCATTTCGGCAACACGGTCGTGACCTGGGATCTCCATACCAAGCAGCCCAAAAAGGTATTCGATGTTCCCGGCGCGCCGCTGGAAATTCGCTGTGCCTGGGGCGAAAGCCACAATTACTGCTTTACCACCACGGCGCTGACCTCACAGATCTGGCTGATTCACGAGGATGCCAGGGGTGAATGGCAGGCCAAGGCAGTCGGCAATATTGGTGATCCTGCCAAAATTCCGTTACCGGTCGATATTTCCATCTCCAGCGATGACAAATTGCTGTGGGTGAATACCTTCATGGATGGCAACACCCGCGCCTTCGATATCAGCAACCCCGAGAAACCGGTGCAGGTGTTTGAACAGCACATCGGCGCCCAGCTCAACATGGTGTCGTCCAGCTGGGATGGCAAGCGGCTCTACTTCACCTCCTCGCTACTTGCCAACTGGGACAAGAAGGGCAAGGACAATGAGCAGTTCCTCAAGGTCTTTGACTGGGATGGTAAAGCGCTGAAACCGGCCTTCACCATCGACTTTTATGCCGAAAAGCTGGGGCGTCCGCATCAGATGCGATTCGGTGCGCACTCACTCTATACCGACGTCGCAGCAGTCAAGGTTCCGGCCAAGGCAGAACTGGCGCGAGCAGAATAGGCTAGTCAGCCTGTCTTTTGCGACCGGCCTGAACCCCTCGGGAGTACCGCATGGCCATGAAACCGACAGCCGCCACCGCCCGTATGCTGGCGGCGGCTGTTGTGGCGCTGCACCTGAGCCTGCCGCTGCGGGCCGATAGCCCGACACCGCTGGCGCCCGGTTACCGGCCGCTACCTTATCCGGCCCCGGTTCCTGGCAGTTACCTCTTGCCCGTGCTGGGACAGGCGGCCGATGGCGATGTGCTCGATACTACCGGTCAGCCGCTGACACTGCATTCGCTGCTGGGTGACCGGCTGGTGGTGCTGAGCTTCATCTATTCGACCTGTGACGATGTCAACGGCTGTCCGCTCGCCACTGCCGTACTGCACCGGCTGGCGGCTGCAATCAAGGACTCGCCCGGACTTGAGTCGTCGCTGCGTCTGATCACCCTCAGTTTTAACCCTGCACAGGATACGCCCGCCGAAATGGCGAGATTTGGGCGGAGTCTCCAGACCGGCGGGGTGGACTGGCGCTTTCTGACGACCCGCTCACGCGCGGAGATTGAGCCGATCATGCGCGCCTATCAGCAGCCGATTGAGCGTGAGGTCAATCCAGCAGGGCGGCAGACCGGCCGGTTTTCACATCTGTTGCGGGTGTTTCTGATTGATCGGGATCGGCGCATCCGCAATATCTACTCGGCATCTGTTCTGCATCCTGATCTGGTGATGGCGGATATCAAGACGCTGCACATGGCGCCCGCGACCCCCATTCGTCCGGCCGCAGAGTCGGCCCCTGCGACCGCCGCCCCGCAGCGGGCGGGTGATGACAAATCGGGTTATGCCGATGCCGGCTACCAGACCCGCAGTGCCGCCCTCCAGCAGCGAACCGGCCGGCCGGTCGATTTACTGGCCCGGGCGCGCCGGCCTGTGCCGGGGTTGCCGGTGTTATCGCCGCCCTCGGCCAATCCCCTCAGCCGTGAGAAAATCCAGTTGGGGCGCAAGTTGTTCTTTGATCGCCGCTTGTCATTGAACGCTACTTTTTCCTGCGCCATGTGCCACATCCCCGAACAGGGTTTCACCAGTCAGGAGCAGGCAACAGCAATCGGCATTGAAGGGCGCACCGTGCGCCGCAACGCCCCGACACTGTATAACGTCTGCTACCTGCAGACGCTGTTCCATGACGGCCGCGAGTCCAGCCTTGAACATCAGGTGTGGGGCCCCTTGCTGGCGCACAACGAAATGGCCAATCCTTCGGTCGGATTCGTGATCGACACACTGAAAACCCTGCCCGATTACCGGGGACTGTTTGAGCGTGCTTTCGGCCATGGCCCCGACATGGAGACGGTAGGGCAGGCGCTGGCAAGCTATGAACGGGTGCTGGTTGCCGGGGACTCGGCCTTTGACCGTTGGCACTATGGGCGACAGGCCGATGCCTTATCGCCCGCAGCCCAGGCGGGTTATGCGCTTTTTACCGGCAAAGCCGGTTGCAGTGCGTGCCATACCCTTGGGCCAAAATACGCACTGTTCACTGATCAGCGCCTCCACAATACGGGATTGGGTTACCGGCACAGCATGGTCGGTACCCCACAGGCGGCGCCGGTACAGGTAGCGCCCGGGATTCAATTTGCGCTCGACGCCGCCCGCATCGCTCAGGTTGCAGAGCCGCGGCCGGATGATCTTGGTCGCTATGAAATCAGCCAGCGGCCTGAGGATCGGTGGCGTTACCGTACCCCTACCCTGCGTAATATCGCCCTCACGGCGCCCTATATGCACGATGGATCGCTACCGGATCTGCCGGCTGTTGTGGCGTTCTACAACAGGGGCGGCGAGCCTAACGAAGGGCTGGACCCGCTCATCCGGCCGCTGGGACTCAATGACCGGGAAGCCGGCGAACTCGTAGCGTTTCTGGCGTCGCTGACAGGGCGCTCGGTCGGTGTGCTGGTATCCGATGCCTGGAGTGCACCGGTCGGTGATCGCTGAACTCACCGGATTGAACCGGTCGATCCGGTGAGCGTGCAGCCTTCAGGCCGCGGGTGGGATTTTTTTTCCGATGTCGCGCAAGCGGAACGAGAGCACCACCATGGCAATACCCACCAGCAGCGAGTAGAAGGCAATCAGCCAAAGCAGGCCGATGGCGCCTGCTTCCGGTTGAGTCATCAGAATGAAGCCGAATATCACCGAGGCCATGCCGCTCAGGATCAGCATCCATTCGCCCTCAATTTCCTTGCGGATGCGAATGGCGGTGACGATTTCAAGCACACCCCGGGCAATGGCCCAGGCAGCGATGACAAACAGCAACGCCAGCGCGCTCAAGGCGGGTGAAAAGAAAACCAGATTGCCAATCGCGATACTGAGCAGACCGCCCAGCAACAGCAGAATCCAGTGCTCATGCTCATGGCGTCCGGCAATGGCCGCCCAGACGCTGAGAATGCCATCTGCCAGGGTGAAGGCGCCGAACAGCAGGACGAGGGACGCCAGGGCAATGCCGGGTTGAGTCCAGGCCAGCAGACCGAAGGCAATGGCCACCAGTCCCCGTAACAGCAGAACCCACCAATTGCGTGCGAAAAGGGTCGTCAGTTGTTTTTCCAGATTCATTGAGCCGTCTCCCGGGTGCGATTGTTGGGGGGTGCCGGCGCGTTCAGTGTTCTGCACCGGCCGATCAGGATTTACGCAAGGGCCTGATGGACTGTCAAGCCGGGGTGATTGCGGGGTAGCGGACTGCGTCGACCTTCGCCGGTCCCACGGGGACTCAGCACCCCGAGCCCGTCCTGAGGGCTTTACGGCCATCATGGTCACATGACGGAACGTCGATCAGGCGGGTATTTCTCAGTCGACGTGTTCCGGCGGTGGCCTCGGCGGGTTCCACCGGCCTGCCGCCTGAACAGCTACGGAAGTGGGCGGGTTCAGGCGCGTGGCTTCCCGCTGGCAGCACATGGCGGGCTGGCGTTTAGCCCTGGGTCATGGCGGTGAAGACTTTTTGCGCGGCCTGATTCCCCTGAAGCCTTGAAAGGAGCCCGAGGCCGCCGCGCAACAGGCGTCTGACGTTACGGCCCTTGACCGACTGATCGGAGATCAGCGTGGTGAACAGACGGTTCTTGCGGACCCAGCCTGAGGACACCGCATGCCGTTCGGCCGCATAAGCCACGAAATCGCCCCCTCGCACGGCCTCGGCAAACCGGATCCCGTCGGCAATACCCATGTTCATGCCGCGCCCGCCGATGGGCGAGTGAATATGAGCGGCATCTCCGGCAATCCAGACGCGTTTCTCGCCATAGCGCGTGACCTGCGCGAAGAAAACATCAAACTCACTCTCCCAGGTCGTCTGCTGGATCAGGTCGGAAAAGCCAAGGGCCTCGAAGCTCAGGCGGCTTGTCGCCGCAAACCGTACACGGTTGTCACCCAGTCGCATGGCGATGACGGCCCCGGAATCAAGAATCCAGATGCCAAGATCCGGCTGACCGTCGAAGGCAAGGACAGCATCCTGGCTATACATCGCCAGCGGCTTCGCCGTCTGGTGATAGTCGAGTCCGAGACCTTCCCTGACCCTGCTGTGAGCGCCATCGGCCCCGAGAAGATAGGCCGAGGTGAGCCTGTGAAGCCCCTCCGGCCCCTCGACCGTCGAGACGACATGGGTGTCGTTCTGGGTGAATGACACCAGCCGCAGCGGGCGCATGACCGTGATGCCACGCTCGGCCAGTCCTTCCTGCAGGCACCGCTCGGTGTCGAGTTGTGGCAGGGATATTGGTCGAATCCCGTCGGCCTCGGGTTCGCCAACCGCTCCTTCAAGGATGACCCCGCCAGGACCCCGTACGGCCATGGACATGAACGGACACCCGGCCCTGGCGATTTTGTCGGCGATCCCGAAGGGCTTCAAGGCCCGAAGTGTGTGCGCATTGCAGAGGATGGCGCGTGAGAAATCCAGCCCTTTTTCATGACGGTCAATCAGCCCCACCCGAAAGCCAAAGTCGTGCAGGGCAATACCGGCGGACATACCGGTGGGGCCGGCCCCTGCGATCAGGACATCAAAATCACACTGGGTATTCATAGCCTCTCCTTTGATTTATGCGGCAGGATGCCGGTTGGGCGGTGTGCCCTCGGGCCAATCGGTAAAGCCCCCGCATCCGCCCCAAGGGTACCGTCTGCGGTGTTCCCGAAAAACCGCTCCGGTGGCGCGTGCCGGAACCGTCTCATCCCGGGAGGGCGATCCATCAATCGGTGGATTTTGTAAGGCGCGCTCCACGATCCTCACTCGTGGGAACGTGCTGCCCGTGTCTCTTGACGAGCCCTCAACGTCTCATACAGTTGCCCCGGTCCCAGCAGAATCTCCCGCAAGCCGTGGCGAACGGTCTCCGAGTCCAGCGCCTGTTTGCTCATGACGCTGTGAGCGTCGAAGGCATCCATGATGGCGTCGAGGATGGCCCCGGCCAGATCGGGTGATTCGGCGAACTGTTTTTTGCTGTTACTGGCTGCTTGCTGAATCAGAATCTCCGACTCCAGCAGCTTGGTCTTGAGCACGTTGTTGACGTAAACCAGCTTGTCATCGTCGGTCAGCTCGCCCTGGAACAGCGCGTTGACACGGGCAATGATCTCATCGAGCAGGGCTTTTTCCGTGTCGCGCACCTGACCGGAGCCGGTATCGGTGATCGGCTTCAGCGTCTCCTTGCCGTCGATAGCGAGATGGCGCGTGCCCTTATCCCTGAGCCCATAGTGAGTCAGCGTCAGCGTCGAATAGTCGATGGCCTCACGCTCCCGTCCGAACGCGAGCAGAGGCAGCAGTGGCTTGAAGAAAAGATGGCGCTTCTCGATGGCGGTATGACCGTAATCGAACATCTGCGACAGGAAGCTGTAAAGCCGCTGAAAGCTGCCGATGTCACGCTTGAACAGCAACAGGGCATTGAGTGCATCCTGTGCCGCCTGCTCGGCAGGGGTGTCATGCCGCGCCCTTGCCGTGGTGAGCTGCTCCTGCCACTGCCGGTATTGCCGGATGAGCGGATCGACCACCGGTTCCAGCGCCGCGATCAGCTCGCTCTGTTTGGCGTTGGGATCAAGCAGGACATTGACCACCCGATCGACCTGACCATCATCGTAGTGTCCGGCGGCGTCGAGCTTTTCCTTCAGCGTGAAGACCCGATGCGGGTCGGTGACGCCTGCCAGTTCCGCCGTGGTGTGATAGAGCCGGAATGCCGCCAAGACCTCCTCGGGATCATTGACGAAATCGAGCACATAGGTCGTGTCCTTGCCGGGGTGCGCCCGGTTGAGACGGGACAGCGTCTGCACCGCCTGTATGCCGGCCAGCCGCTTGTCAACATACATGCCGTAGAGGAGCGGCTGATCGAAACCGGTCTGAAACTTGTTGGCGACCAGCAGGATCTGGAAGTCGTCGGTCTTGAAGGCTTCGCGGATATCCCAGCCCTTGAGCGTGGGGTTCAGGCTGGACGATGTTTCGCTGAAGGGGTCAGGCCCCGAGTCGGGGTCGTTAACCTCACCCGAGAACGCGGCCAGTGTGCCGATGCGGTAGCGCCGGTGCCTGATGTACGCATCAATCGCCAGCTTCCAGCGCACGGCTTCGAGGCGGCTTGTGACGACCACCATCGCCTTGGCCCTGCCATCCAGCAACGGGGCGACGTTCTGCCGGAAGTGCTCGACGACGATCTGCACCTTCTGGGCGATGTTGTACGGATGCAGCTTGACCCAGCGCACCAGCCCCTTGGTGGCCTCGTCCTTGTCCACCTCCGTCACGCCCTGCTCGCCGGCCTGTGCCAGCTTGAAGGCGAGGCTGTAGGGGGTGTAGTTCTTCAGCACGTCGAGGATGAAGCCCTCCTCGATGGCCTGCCGCATCGAGTACACATGGAACGGCGCCGGCAGGTTGTCCGGGCCGCTGGGCTGGGTCAGGTCGGGCGGACGCCCGAACAGCTCCATGGTCTTGGCCTTGGGCGTAGCGGTGAAAGCGATGTAGGTGATGTTCGAATCCCTGGCGCGGCGGGCCATCTGCGCGGCGAGGATGTCCTCGTTGCTGATGTCGCCGCCGTCGTTCAGCTCGGCCAGTTCCTCGGCCGACAGCACCGCCTTGAGT
>JBKCCF010000144.1:0-11962 GCA_046305255.1 Methylococcaceae bacterium | reverse complement strand
GGCTCAGTTCCGGACGGCGCTGGCTCAGAGTGGTCACAACGTGATCAAAATCCCGTGTTTCACCCGAATGGTAGCCGCGTGACGTGTGGTTGGGGTGACCGCTGCAGCCTCTGAAATTGATCGCTACCGTCTGTAAGCCTTGATTCGCGAGGGCCATTTGCATGCCACGGATATAGGGTGAACGGGACGAACCTGACAGACCGTGTAGCAGAATGACCAGGAACCGGCCCTCTGGACCGAACCAGTCCAGATCTAGAAAATCGCCATCCGGTGTCGCCAGTCGTTCACGATATGCTGCGGGTTTGGGTCTGACTCTGAACAAGGGCTGCCAGAGTGTTTGCACATGAGGACCCGGCAACCACCAGGCTGGGGTGAAGTCGGCGGTGACAGTCTTGTTCATAAATCCTCGCGCTGCGTTATAGACCCGGGTCCTATGCCTCGGCTTCACAGACACATGCGGGCTGACAAAGGTTCTTGAACCGCTGAGTGTGGCCGGCGACTGCTACAGGCCAGCCCCCAATGACTCACGCCCCAAATTGAAATCAAGTATAAGCAAGGGTCTACTCTGTTGTGGATCAGTAGATTACCGGCCTGCGCTTCGGGAGGATGCCTGCTCCTGAAATTTCGATTGATATTTCAGGACTTCTGCAACGATCTGGTCGGCTGTCTGTTGAATATCCTTTGCGGTTGCCTTGCGTTCCATGCGGAATTTTGCGGCTATAGCATAGGGGTTGAACCCACCCGGCATCATGCTGGCTTGCTTGGATGTGCCGAAAACAATGAAGGGCTGTGTCGGCTGCTTGCCGGCAAGGTCGCTGATCCGTACCTCAATATCCAGCTGGGTTGCGCCCATGCCGAAACCAATGGCTGAACGCTGCAGCCGATTGCCCTCATCAACGTCGATAAATCTACCCTGTATCAGCCAACCTGCAGTCGGGAGCGGGCTACTGACACTGGCAACCCGTTCAGCATGGATTCCCTTCCGGCTCAGGCTGGTGATGAGATCTTCGGCCATGGCCGATACGATTTGCGGAGCCTGTTCTTCAGCGTTACCGGTCATGCTTGAACCCGGTAGCTGTTTGCCAAGCGTGCCCAAGAGCCCGCCAGAGTCGGCAATTTGATTGGGTAGCCCGCCGATGCCGGGGTCCGTTTTGATGTTGGCGGCAGTGAGATCGAAGTCGGCAACATAAATGTTTACCGGGCCGGCGCTCGGGGCTGTCGCCGTCGCGATTTCGTTCTTGATGGTGACGCCACCCCTGAGCGAAGACGCCGAGTGCTGATTTAGAAAATGGCAGCCTGACAACACGGCCAGCAGGGCCAGCAGTGGCAAGGGCTTATAGCGGGACATCATGATTGATTTCCTGTTGGGTCGAGTAAAGTGAGTGCGAACGCTCAATCCTTCTGGTCGCGTTCTTCCGCCTTCCAAAGGCTCATCCGCTCATCAATGACTGAATTGAGGTAGAAGTTTCCACCCGCCGCGCGCTTGGCAAGCTGCAATTGCAGCAGGGCCGACTTGGTCTGGCCCAGCAAGTAATAGCCTTCAGCATAATAGCGATGCGACTCACCGGCATTACCCAGTTTGCTGTAGGTTTCTGCCATAAGTTCATAAACATCCGGCGTTGTCCGATGATGCTGAGTGTATTCATGCAGCAGTTTGCGGGCTTTGGCCGCGTCATTGGTATTGAGCAGCGCCCTGACATAGTTGAGGGTCATGGCCTGGTTGCCCGGGAATCGCTGCAGCGCAAGGTCATACAGTTGAGCCGCCTTCGTATAATTTTTGCCATCCATCTCGGTGTTGGCGAGCGCATTCATGAACTGTGACTGATGAGGGTATGTCTGGACAAGTCGCTGCAAACTGGCCTTGGCGGTCTCGGTCTGGCCTAATTTTGACTGGGCCATCGCCAGGCCGTAGGCATTGATATCCTGCTGGGTTTTGGTGCCGCGACCGCTCATCGTTTTGAAATAGTCCAATGCCATGCGGGGGCTTGGCGATGTAAGCAGACGCAGCTTGGCCTTGATCGTCTGGTAAACCATCGAGTCAGCATATTGCCGATAGGCAAACTGCTCGGCCCTGTCCCGGGTATCGGAGATGCGCGAGACCGTGACGGGATGGGTCAGCAGGAATTCGGGGATATGATTGCCTGAGAAACGGGTCGACTGCTGCATTCGCTCAAAGAAGGAGGGCATCGCCCTGGGATCAAACTCTGATTTCGACAGGATCTGCATGCCGACACGGTCGGCCTCTGCTTCGTTGTCGCGGGTGAAGTTTATCTGATACTGCGCGCTGGCCGCTTGCGCCGCCATCATGGCCGCCGTCGCTGCCTGACCGCCACCCCCTTTGGCGCCAATCAGGGCTGCGCCCAGCATGGCGAGGGCAGTAGGGATCGACATACGGCTGGCTGCCTGAAATGTCTGGAATAAATGCCGCTGGGTGACGTGGGAGATTTCATGCGCCAGTACCGAGGCAAGTTCGCTTTCTTCCTCGGACAGCAGTATCAACCCTGAATTGACCCCGATGTAGCCTCCCGGCCCTGCAAACGCATTGATGACAGGATCGTTTACCACAAAAAAAGTGTAGGGCTGGGAGGGGTTGTCACTGGATGCGGTAAGCCGCGAACCCAACGACTGCATGTAGTCCAGAACCTCCGGGTCCTGGTTTACCTCCATCTGGTTGTGCAGATTTCGGTAGAATGCAGCGCCAAGTTCGGCTTCTTGCTGCGGTGTCATCAGGGTGCCGGTGGGATCGCCAATATCCGGTAATTCGATAATCTTCAGCTCGGCCAGTACGCAACGGAAGGGTAGCGCCATCTGGGCGAGGATCAGCAGGCAGGTCAGGAAATGTTTGAGCTTCATGCTGAAATATGCGCCAGGAAATTAACCTTTAATGTGAAGATGATCGGGATCCGGTCTCGCAGTTTCAAGAATCGCCCATGAAATATGCCATTCAGATCAACGCTGCCCCTCATCAGTCGGGTTCCGCAAGTTCGGCTTACCAGTTTATCAGAGCAGCCCTTGCCAACGGCCACACAGTCATCAGGGTATTTTTTTATGGTGACGGTGTATTCAATGCGTGGATTCCGGCTCTGTCTTCAGATGGAGTGACCGCCCCCGACTGGGCTGCACTGGCCGATAGTGCCGATCTGGATCTTGTGTTTTGCATTACGGCGGCAGAGCGGCGAGGGATGCTGGAGCACGCTGCTGACCGGATAATGGTGCCTACTCTGGTGGGGTTTCGGGCGGGTGGTCTGGGTCTATGGGTGGAGGCCTGCCTTGCGGCCGACCGGGTAATGGTGTTTGGTGGATAAAAGCATGCCCCGGCGCTTTCTGTTCATAATCAGGACCCCGCCGCAAGCGGGTCTCAGGGCGCGGGAGACGCTGGACATGGTACTGACGATGGCTGCTTTTGATCAGGCGGTGAGTGTGCTTTATCTGGATGATGGCATCTACCAACTCAGGCAGGGGCAGCAGGCAGAGAACGGCCAGCCGGTGATCGGCGAGATGCTGGAAGCCTTCAGCCTCTACGGGGTGGAAAGTGTGTGGGTGGAGTCAGAGTCGCTGGTGAGTCGGGATATGACCCCGTCGGACCTGGTGATCAACGCCGAGCTTGTTGATCGCGCCCGGTTGTCTGCCCTGTTGCAGGGGTTTGATCTGGTTTTGGGGTGCTGATTGATGGGTGTTATGCATCTCGTGAGTCGAGCCGACATTTTGGGTACCTGTCTGGCGCGGGCGGGGGAGTCTGATGCCATCCTCCTGCTGAGTGATGGCGTCTATGCGAGCACGTTGTCCGACCTGAAAGCCTCGACGGCACCGCCCAGGCTATTCGTGCTGGTCGAAGATTTACGGCTTAGGGGCATTTCACCTGCCCGTTTACGTGCGGGGTGGACACAACTCGACTACCCGGCTTTTGTCCGGCTTACCGTCGAGTACAACCCCATAGTGACATGGTGAACCCTGTGTTGCAGTCCAACGGTCAGCAAATTGTCACCACAAAAGACGGGTTTCTGGTAAATCCGTCCGACTGGAATGAGACAGTGGCGGTCGCCCTGGCGGGTTCTGTCCCCATTCTTCTGACTGATGCGCATTGGGAGATCATCCGATACATCAGGGAGTACTACCAAAAATTCAGACATCTGCCCAATAACCGGATGTTCGTGAAGGGTGTGAGCCTGATGCTGGGGGAGGCCAAGGGTAATTCCGTCTATCTCAATGCTCTGTTTGCCGGGAGCCCTGTGAGGTTCGCCTGTCTGGTCGCAGGTCTGCCCAAACCACCAGGCTGTTTTTGATGAGACGGCGTTACAAGCCAGGTCCTGTCTGGTCGCTGTTTTCCAAAGCTGTTCGTAAACGTCGAGATCACCAGGCTGATGCTGTAGACTTGCGACCTTGTCTGCATCAGTGCGGCAACACAATCCATACTTGAACATTCAAGCATGCGCGGATCCTTCCTTCGCCCCGTATGCTGAACAAAGCCAAAATTATAAAGAGAGAATCACTATGTGTTGGAGTGGAGAAGCGTCGGCGGTACTCGCCACAATCGGTTTCGGAACAGCTGCTTATGTCGCTTATAAAGGCGAGTCAAAGGAATTGTGGATACCCCTGACCTATTTTGCCTGCATGGAACTGCTGCAGGCTGCAACGTATGTCTACATTGATTTGTGTGATTCCCCACCCAACCAGATTCTGACCTTATTTGGCTACCTGCATATTGCTTTCCAGCCTTTTTTCGTCAACATGGTCGCCATGTACTTCATCCCTGACGAGGTGAAGCACAAAATTAGCACAGTGGTCTATACCATTTGTGCGATTGGTGCGGTCTCCATGATGGTCAAGATGTACCCGTTCGCATGGGCCGGAAATTGCATTGTGGGGCTGGAAGCCTTCTGCGGTAGTCAGGCGTGTTCGGTGTCGGGTGACTGGCATATCGCGTGGCAATTGCCCTTGAACGGCATCAGAATCGACCTGACCCACCTGATTCCTGGCTTCATCTATGGCCTGCATGGCGTAACCTATATCCTCGTGGGCTTCGTGATGCCCGTCGTCTACGGGTCTTGGCGCTTTGTGGCTTTCCACATTCTGATAGGACCCCTGCTATCCGAACTGACCACCTCCGATCCCAATGAATATGCTGCGGTCTGGTGCCTGTTCTCAATAGCCCTCTGTCTTTCTGTCATCAAAACGCCCATCCGCAGGTACCTGCATGTGGTGCGCTGGCCCTTCTACCCCAAGCCCCAAACCGCCTGAGATGCAGCTGCTGTCCCCACCTGATGCGTTACCCAGGTGGGGCAGGTTGACGTCGCAATGAGTCGATTGTCCATATTGGCTTTTTCAGCTTTGGTGATCGCCATGGCCTATGTGTCCTACCTGATAGTTTCAGCGCCGGAGGGTGGCGAGGCGTGGGATCAATTCGTCAGGGAGCATCAGTGCTCACCGGTCTCATCTGCTGATGGCAGCAACCGCGGGGGTTGGCGTTGTGCTGACGGCACACTGCATTACCGCTGGCGTCAGCAGAAATAGCGGATCCGGTTTGCCCTGTGCCGCCTCGTCTTGGGTTGGCGGTAACTCGCTGCCTGTTGGTGCAGACGCTTACCTTGACGATGGTGCTGAGTCCTAGTAACTTACTCTGCTATTTTTTCTTATCAGATTCGGGGCGTTGCGGCGCCCTGAGCCTTTTCTACTAGGGTGAGAAACGTGGAGCTCAGTGGCGCTGAAATTGTTGTCCAGTGTCTAAAGGACGAGGGTGTTGAGTACATCTTCGGGTATCCGGGTGGGTCCGTGCTGCACATTTATGACGCTATCTTCAGGCAGGAAGACGTCAAGCACATTCTTGTCCGACATGAGCAGGGGGCAACCCATGCAGCCGATGGCTATGCGCGGTCTACGGGTAAACCCGGTGTCGTGCTGGTCACTTCAGGTCCTGGTGCTACCAATGCCGTCACCGGCATTGCCACTGCCTATATGGACTCAATACCCCTGGTGGTTCTGACTGGTCAGGTTCCAACGCCGGTGATCGGCAGTGATGCCTTTCAGGAGTGCGACACGATCGGCATCACCCGGCCATGCGTGAAGCACAATTTTCTGGTCAAGGACCTGTCAAAGCTGGCCGAAACGATCAAGAAGGCCTTCTATATCGCTACCAGCGGCCGTCCTGGGCCGGTTGTGGTTGATATCCCCAAGGATATAACCGACCCCAATATCAAGATCGAATATCACTACCCGGAATCTGTCTCCATACGGTCTTACAATCCCCTGGTCAAAGGCCATCGCTGGCAAATCAGGAAAGCGGTAGACCTGTTGCTACAAGCCAGGCAACCCATGCTCTATACCGGTGGTGGGGTGGTACTGGGTGATGCAGCCGAATCGCTAACGCGGTTGGCCCGACTGTTAAAATTCCCCATTACCAACACCTTGATGGGTCTTGGTGGCTACCCGGCAACTGACCGGCAGTTTGTCGGCATGCTTGGCATGCATGGTACCTATGAAGCCAACATGGCCATGCATGACTGCGATGTTCTGGTTGCAATCGGTGCCCGTTTTGACGACCGCGTAACCGGAAAGCTTGCCCATTTCTGTCCGCACGCCAAGATCATACATATTGACGTCGATCCCGCATCCATCTCCAAGACCGTTCGGGTGGATGTGCCTATCGTCGGTGAGGTCGGGCCGGTTGTGAATGAATTGATTGCGATGCTGGAAGAATCTGACGCAAGACCTGACCCGCAAGCGCTAGCAGCGTGGTGGGCTCAGATTGACAAGTGGCGCGCCATCGACTGCCTGAGTTTCGATCGGAACAGCGTTCGGATAAAACCTCAGTACGTGGTTGAACAGCTTTATGAGGCCACGCGTGGCGAAGCTTTTGTTACGTCCGATGTCGGCCAGCATCAAATGTGGGCTGCCCAGTTCTATAAGTTCGATCAGCCACGTCGTTGGATCAACTCTGGTGGACTTGGCACCATGGGTTTCGGCTTGCCGGCGGCCATAGGTGTAAAGCTCGCCCATCCCGAGGCAGACGTAGCGTGTATTACGGGTGAGGCCAGTATCCAGATGTGTATTCAGGAATTGGCTACCGCATTGCAATACCGCACCGGCATCAAGGTCGTAAACCTTAATAACGGCTATATGGGTATGGTGAGGCAGTGGCAGGAGTTTTCCTATGAGAGCCGCTATTCCAATTCCTACCTTGAGACCATCCCGGACTTTGTCAAACTGGCGGAGGCTTATGGTCATGTCGGCATGCGTATTGAGAAACCCGCCGATGTTCGGCCTGCGCTGGACGAAGCACTTAAACTCAAGGACCGCACCGTATTTATGGACTTTCTGACGGATCCTTCGGAAAACGTCTATCCGATGATTGAGGCGGGCAAGGCACATAACGATATGAGACTGGCGCCTGGCGTGTCTGTCGACAGGGAGCTTTCATGATGCGGCATATCATCTCCATCCTGATCGAGAACGAGGCCGGCGCGCTCTCACGTGTCGCCGGTCTGTTTTCGGCGCGAGGCTATAACATAGAAACCCTGACGGTAGCCCCGACCCAGGATGCGTCCATGTCGCGCATGACCTTGGTCACATCTGGCAGCGATGAAATCGTTGAACAAATCACCAAGCAACTGAATAAACTCGTTGATGTTGTCAAGCTCATTGATATTTCCCAATCCTCCCACATAGAACGCGAACTCATGATGGTCAAGGTGCGTGCCCGAGGCACTATGCGTGAGGAAGCCAAGCGGCTGACCGAGATTTTCCGTGGCAGCATTCTGGATGTGACTGCAGACAGTTACGTGATAGAAATTACTGGGGAAAAAACAAAGCTTGATGCCTATCTCCAGTCCATCGGCGAAGACCACATTATTGAAGTTGTGCGTTCCGGCACGACAGGCATACTGCGCGGTGAGCGCGGTTTGCACCTCTGACAGTTCATTCATCTAAATACAAAATAACCAACTCGAGGACATTCCATGCAGGTCTACTACGACAAAGATGCCGACCTTTCCATTATTCGCAGCAAGAAGGTGGCGATTGTGGGTTATGGCTCCCAGGGTCATGCGCACGCCAACAACCTGAAAGACTCCGGCGTCTCCGTGGTGGTTGCCCTGCGTCCTGGTTCAGAATCAGCCATCAAGGCGACCAACGCCGGACTTGAAGTCGCACCGATCGCAGAGGCAGTCAAGTCCGCCGACGTTGTCATGATTCTGGCCCCCGATGAACATCAGGCCAAACTCTATGCAGAGCAGATTGAGCCTAATATCAAGCAGGGGGCCGCACTGGCGTTTGCCCATGGCTTCAATATCCACTTCGAGCAGATTCAACCGCGTGCCGATCTCGACGTCATCATGATTGCTCCCAAGGGTCCAGGCCATATGGTCCGCTCAACGTACACTCAGGGTGGTGGCGTTCCCAGCCTAATCGCAGTTTATCAAGATGCCTCTGGTCTCGCGAAAGAGCTCGCACTGTCTTATGCCTCTGCCAATGGCGGTGGCCGCGCGGGCATTATCGAAACAAATTTCCGGGAAGAAACCGAAACAGATTTGTTTGGTGAGCAGGCGGTGCTTTGTGGTGGTGCTACTGCGCTGGTGCAAGCCGGATTTGAAACCTTGGTAGA
This sequence comes from Methylococcaceae bacterium, assembly GCA_046305255.1. GTDB lineage: Bacteria > Pseudomonadota > Gammaproteobacteria > Methylococcales > Methylococcaceae > UBA6136. The sequence continues at coordinate 3,366 of JBKCCF010000144.1, read as the reverse complement.
AGCCGGTTATGCCCCCGAGATGGCCTACTTCGAGTGCTTACATGAACTCAAGTTGATTGTCGATCTGATGTATGAGGGTGGCATTGCCAACATGCGTTACTCCATCTCCAATACTGCCGAATACGGTGACCTCACCCGCGGTCCCCGCGTTGTTACCGCCGAAACCAAAAGGGAGATGAAGAAGATCTTGACTGAAATTCAGAATGGCGAATTCGCACGCGACTTTATTCTGGAAAATCAGGCGGGTGCGGCAACCCTCAAGGCCAAGCGTCGGCTCGGTCGTGAGCATCAGATTGAGCAGGTCGGAGCCAAACTGCGTGACATGATGCCTTGGATCAAGGCCAACAAGATTGTCGACAAGAACAAGAACTGAGCCTGATTCAACCCGCGGACGCCAAAAGGGGTGGGCATTGCCCACCCCTTATTGTTTGCATCGGCGGCACAGCATTTTTGTCGATCGAGCCGATCTGAGCCCGAGCTAAGTCGTCAAGGTTCGACTCAGGTGTGTTAAGTTTGACCCTTTCCACCCGCTTTCCGGATTGATCATGGAACAGAATACGCCTAAGGCTAAGCGTCGTCGGGGCATTTATCTTCTGCCCAATCTCTTCACCACAGCAGCCCTTTTTTCCGGTTTTTACGCCATCACCTCCGCCATGAACCAACAGTTTGAGGTGGCTGCTATCGCTATATTTATCGCGATGGTGCTGGATGGCCTTGACGGCCGGGTGGCGCGGCTCACCAACACCCAAAGCGCTTTTGGTGCTGAATACGACAGTATGGCCGACATGATTTCATTCGGAGCTGCACCCGCTCTGGTGATGTATACCTGGACACTCTCAACCTTGGGCAAACTGGGATGGGTGGCGGTATTCGTGCATGCCGCAGGTGCGGCCTTGCGACTGGCCCGGTTCAATACCCAGATTGCAACCGCCGACAAGCGCTATTTCCAGGGGCTGCCCAGCCCTGCCGCCGCCGCCATATTGGCTGGTTTTATTTGGGTCTGTACCAAATATGACCTGTTGGGAACCAGCATCATCTACGTGGCAATGGGCTTGACCATTGCTACTGGCCTGTTGATGGTCAGCAATTTCAGGTACTACAGTTTCAAGGATATAGACCTTCATGGTCGGGTCTCATTCCTCTGGGCGATACTGATCATGCTGGTATTCGCCTTCATGTTCACTAACCCGCCCCTGGTGCTGTTTGTCCTCTTTGCGACCTACGCTGTGTCCGGTCCCGTGTTGACCCTGGGCAGGCTGCGGAAAATGCGGGCTGAAAGACGGGTCTGAGTCTTGTTGCGGGGTGGCTGGGGGCGCTATAGTTCGGCCATGAACACCCATACCACTCGCGCTGCCGTTCGTGATCTTTGCCCGCACCCCTCTGACCGACTGGTGGTTCGCAATGGCCTCGTGTTCCCGCCGCTCAGGCTGGGCGATATGCCCATACTGCCCTGAGGGCAGTATCCAGGGCACTATTCAGCACTGTTCATAGGTCAGACACCAACACCCATAGTTTCAGCCCCAAGGCCAGTTCCCTGAATACGGTAATTTCATGAACGACAAACTCATTATTTTTGATACCACCTTGCGCGACGGTGAACAAAGTCCCGGCGCATCCATGACCCGCGATGAAAAAGTACGCATCGCCCGCGCGCTGGAGCGGCTGAAGGTGGATATCATTGAAGCCGGCTTCCCCGCTGCCAGTCAGGGCGATTTCGAGGGGGTGCAGGCCGTTGCCAGAACCGTGCGCGACAGCATAGTCTGTGGTCTGGCCCGCGCGCTGGATAAGGATATCGACCGTGCTGGCGAGGCTCTCAAGGACGCGGCGCAGTCGCGGATTCACACCTTTATCGCCACCTCTCCGATCCACATGCAACTCAAGTTGCGGATGCAGCCGGATCAGGTTATCGAACACGCCGTAAGAGCGGTCAAGCGGGCGCGACACTACACCAACAATGTTGAATTTTCACCAGAGGACGCGGGTCGCTCTGAGGAAGACTTTCTTTGTCGGATACTTGAGGCGGTCATTGAGGCAGGCGCCACTACGCTAAATATCCCCGATACCGTCGGTTACAGCCTGCCGGACCAGTTTGGGGCAACCATACGTCGCCTGCGAGAACGGATTCCCAACTCAGACAAAGCCATCTTCTCGGTGCATTGCCATAATGATCTTGGCCTTGCGGTGGCAAACTCACTGTCCGCCGTACTGAATGGCGCTCGCCAGGTAGAGTGCACTATCAATGGGCTCGGTGAACGGGCCGGGAATGCTGCCCTTGAAGAGATAGTGATGGCCGTGAGCACTCGAAAGGACGTGTTTCCCTGCCATGTTGAAATTGATACCCGCGAAATCGTCGCCTGTTCCAGGCTGGTATCCAATATCACCGGCTTCCCGGTTCAACCCAATAAAGCCATCGTCGGCGCCAATGCCTTCGCGCATGAATCCGGCATTCATCAGGATGGCGTGTTGAAGCATAGGGAAACCTACGAAATCATGCGCGCTGAAGACGTTGGTTGGACCGCCAACCGCATGGTGCTGGGCAAGCACTCCGGCCGAAATGCCTTCAAGACTCGCATGGCTGAACTGGGGATAGAGTTCCCATCTGAAGCCGAACTCAATGATGCCTTCTCCCGCTTCAAGGCCCTGGCCGATAAGAAGCATGAGATTTTTGATGAGGATTTGCAGGCGTTGATTACCGATGCCGCTGGCGCGTCAGCGGATGAGCGGATACGGCTGGTAGCTCTCAAGGTCTGTTCGGAAACCGGCGAAGTGCCTAGCGCTACCGTTACGTTGCGGGTTGAAAATCAGGAGTTTACCGGAGTGGCATCAGGGGGAGGCGTAGTTGATGCCAGCCTCAAAGCCATTGAAGCAGTGGTTGATTCCAAGGCTCAATTACTGCTCTACTCAGTCAACAACATCACCACAGGTACGGATGCTCAGGGCGAAGTCACCGTCCGCCTGGAAAAATCCGGTCGCATCGTTAATGGTCTGGGTGCCGATACCGATATCGTCATCGCCTCAGCCAAAGCCTATGTCAATGCCCTCAATAAATTGCTGACGCCGGTCCTGCGGATGCATCCGCAGGTGGCCGGCGATGTCTGAATGGCGCCACCCCTAGCCACTTAAACTCATATAACCAAATCGTTGCACGCAGCCTGCCATGGGTCGATCAGATGAGTACCTTGCAAAAATGGGCATTGAAGTCTGGTTGCCCCGTTGGCAACCCGAAGGCGCGGTGAAGGCTGACATGCCGAGTCAGCAGGCGGTCGGCAGCCTGTCGCTTACGCCTGTGACCGATAGGGTTGAACCGGTCTGCCCCTCGGGTCTGCCCGATTGGCAACAGTTGAAAGCCGAGGTCAGTCAATGTAC
>JBKCCF010000143.1:0-7577 GCA_046305255.1 Methylococcaceae bacterium | reverse complement strand
AGGGGATCTGGCTGATTGATAGCCAGACCCGAACCACCTTCGTGAATGCCAGCCTGACCCGGATGTTCGGCTATAGCGCCGCCGAAATGGAGGGGCGTGTGTTGACCGATTTCATGTACGAGGAATGGGCGCCCCTGGTCGAGGCCAGGATCAGGGACCCCCGTGACGGCATCGCGGAAAAGCATGAGTTCAAATTCAGGCGCAAGGACGGTTCGCCGTTGTGGACCCTGATGGGCTGCACCCCGTTTGTCCTGCACGGCAACTATGGTGACGCATTGGGCATGGTGACGGATATCAGCAACATCAAGGCGCTGGAAGAGCAGGTCAATTGCCAGATGCAGCAACTCAAGGAGGCCGACCGCCGCAAGGATGAGTTCCTGGCCCAACTTGCCCACGAGCTGCGTAATCCGCTGGCGCCCCTTAGCCTCGCAGCGCATATGCTGCAAGAGGGCGGTTTGCGTCCGGATCAGGTGGCGTGGTGTCACGCGGCCATCGCCCGCCAGACCCGTCACCTGACCCGGCTGGTCGATGACCTGCTTGAGGTCTCGCGGGTCTCGCGTGGCCTCATTACGCTGGATCAGCAGGTGCTCGACATTGGCGACCTGATTGAGCGGTGTCTCGAAATCAGCCGCCCCCGCATTGATGCCGGCCATCATCAACTGGCCCTGCAACTGCCGCCCGAACCGCTATGGGTAGAGGGAGATGCGGTTCGGCTGGCACAAGTGCTGTCGAACCTGCTTAACAATGCGGCAAAGTTCACCCCCTCCGGCGGACACATCGGCCTGACCGTTGAGGCCAGCGACACCGCGGTAACCCTCCGGATCACGGATAACGGGGTGGGGATAGAGCCCGCCGCGTTGCAGCGGGTGTTTGGTCTGTTTGAACAGATGAATCCGTCGGCAGCGACCTCCAATGATGGCCTGGGCATCGGGCTGCATTTAGCGAGGCATCTTGTCACCCTGCACGGTGGACGCCTGGATGCTTTCAGCGCGGGACTGGGTCAAGGCAGCGAGTTTACCGTCTGTCTGCCGAGGTATCAGGGTAGCCAGGAAAAGATGACGGTTAAGACGGTGTCCCGACATTACAGCCATCAGCGGGTACTGGTGGTGGATGACAACCATGATGCAGGGTCGGCGCTGGCACAACTGCTGGAATTGATGGGGTGTGAGGTCAGGCTCGCCGCCGATGGCTATGAGGCGATCACGATCACGCAGACGTTTCAGCCGCAGCTGATGTTTCTGGATATCGGTATGCCGGGTATGGACGGCTATGATACCTGCCGCCAAATCCGGACCCTCAGCGGGGGATCAGCGATACATATCATCGCGCTGTCCGGCTGGGATCAGGATGATGACCGGCAGAAATCGGCTGCGGCCGGATTCGATCAGCACTTTGCCAAACCGCTTGCCCTGGATGATCTGGAGCAGGTACTAGCCAGCCAGCGCTGACTGAGCCCATTGTCCTCGGCAAGGTTGACAGGCTGTAGCCGCGCCTAGGCGGGTGGGCGGGCGGCAAACCAGCCCCGCGTCCGATTGCAGAGGGCGCAGACCGACAGCATTACCGGCACCTCGACCAGCACCCCGACCACGGTGGCCAGGGCCGCGCCCGACTCGGGCCCGAACAGGGTGATGGCCGTGGCCACGGCCAGTTCAAAAAAGTTGCTGGCACCAATAAGGGCGCCCGGCGCTGCGATGGTGTAGTCGACCTTCAGCAGCCGCATCATTCCGTACACCAGCCCCGAATTGAAATAGACCTGAATCAGAATCGGCACCGCAATCAACCCCACATGGAACCAGCGCCCCAGGAGGTTATCGGCCTGAAATGCGAATATCAGCACCAGCATCAGCAGCAGGGCGCTGAGGGCAATGGGGTGCAGCTGAGGCAGCAACACGGTTTCCAGCCAGAGGCTACCCCTGCTGCGCAGCCACCACCACCGCGTCAGCACACCGGCCGTCAGCGGAATCACGATAAACACCACGACCGAATCACGCAGCACATCGAACGGCACGGCCAGCCCGGCGGTGCCGGCCACCAGAAACTTCACGAGCGGGGCGAATACCGCCAGCATGATGAGATCATTGACCGCCACCTGCACCAGCGTATAGGACGGGTCGCCATCGGTCAGATAGCTCCAGACAAACACCATGGCCGTGCAGGGCGCAGCCGCCAGAATGATGACGCCGGCAGTATATTGCTCCGCCGCCTCCGGCCCGAGCCAGGGCAGAAATAGCTGCTTGAAGAACAGCCAGCCCAGCAGCGCCATGCTGAAGGGTTTGACCAGCCAGTTGACGATCAGCGTGATCATCAGGCCGCGGGGATTACGGCCGACAGTCATCACTGACCCAAAATCGACCTTGAGCATCATCGGGTAGACCATCAACCAGATGAGGCCGGCGATGGGTAGATTGATCTGCGATATCGCCATGGCCCGCAGGGCTGCCACCGGCTCCGGCAGCAGCCTGCCCAGCGTAACACCGACCAGCATGCACAGTCCGACCCAGACCGTCAGATAGCGGTCGAACACGCTCATGCGACGGCTGGAAGAGGCTTTGGTTTGCGTCATGTGGCGACTCCCCGGCTAAGGCGTTTCGAGGCCGATGCGGTTCAGCGCTGCGCTGAGTTCCTCGCGGCTCATGCGTTCTATCGGCAAGGCCAGCAAGGCTTCAATCCGGCGTTCCAGCTTGGCGTAGGTCGCCTCGAAGGCCGCGATGACCTGCTCCGGGGTGCCTTCGACATGGCCCGGATCGGCGAGCCCCCAATGACCGCGCACGGCAGTGCCGAGGTAGGCCGGGCAGGTCTCGCCGCCGGCGTTATCGCAGACCGAAATCAGAATATCGATGGGGATGCCGTCAAAGTCCTCCCACGATTGACTCTGATAGCCTTCGGTTGGCAGGCCATGGCGGGCGAGGGTGGCCAGTGCACCGGCATTGATCCGACCCAGTGGATGACTGCCCGCGCTGTAAGCCTTGAAACGGCCCTGGCACAGGTGATTGATCAGGGCTTCCCCCAGCACGCTGCGACAGGAGTTGCCGGTACACAGCACCAGAATGGTGTAGATGCGTGAACTCATGCGCACGATCCTCCCTGGCTTGGGCCGCAACAGGATGACGCCGGTTGCTGGATCGGCAGGGCAGCATCCTTGCCAAAGACCGGAATACTGGTCAGCGAATGGAAGGCCTCCCATGGAATGCCCTGCGGGTCGATGGTCCAGTATTTGTCAGACTCGGCATAACAGCAGGCCGCCTGCGCTTGCGCCTGTGAAGGCAGGGCGGCCGCCAGCAGGCGCTGGTTGATGGCCTGTAATTCGGCATCGGACTCCACCTGTAGGCCCAGGTGATCGACACCGGGTCGGGCCCCGCGCTGGGAAATCGCAAAGTTGACTCTGGGGTCTTCCAGCATCCACTTGGCGTAATCGGTCTGACGGACGCTGGGTTCAGCCGCGAACAGCGCCGAGTAAAACCGGACGCTCTCGGACAGGTTGTTCACGGAGACATGGATGTGCAGTCTTTTCATGAGTGATCCTCGGGGGAAGGTGAACAATCGGGGGTGCAGAGGGGCGGACAACTGCCGCCACCGCAGCAGTTCTCGGTCAGGTAAGTGATGACGCCATTCATGGTGTCAAAGCGGGCCGAGTAGATGACGTAGCGGCTTTCCTGGCGTGAATCAACCAGACCGGCATGGCTCAACTCCTTGAGGTGAAAGGAGAGCGATGACGGCGGCAGACCCAGTGCTTCAGCAATCTTGCCAGCCGCCAGCCCGTTCGGCCCCGCCTGCACCAGCAGGCGGAAGATGGCGAGGCGAGATTCCTGGGCGAGGGCGGCGAGCGCGATGGTGACGTGTTTCGATTCCATATTTTCATGATCGTCGAATCATGGAAACAATGTCAAGCCACTGCCCTCCCGCTCCCGGCCGCCTTGACCCAGCCAATCGCATGTTCAGGCTCAATTCAGCCGCAGGCACTAGGCTTGGGAAGGCGTTGGCGGTAGCAGCAGGCCGCGACATATAAAGAGACCTATAGCCGACTTATCAAATATCCATTGGATGTCGCTTTGTGCGCGGCGTAAGGTCACAGCCGAACAAGCTTAGGAGTATTCCCATGAAACGACGTATTGACCCCCATTACAGGCACCCCGCCACATCGCGGATCCGGCAGAAGGCCGCTGGCGTACTGGCCATCAGCACCCTGGGTGCTGCCTTGCTGTATACCGGTTCGGCCTTCGCCCACGGCTATGTCAGCTCGCCGCCAGCGCGTGGCCTGCTGTGCAAACAGGGCGGCAACAGCGGCTGCGGTGCCGTGCAGTGGGAGCCGCAAAGCCTTGAGGGTTTTTCCGGTTTCCCCGCACAGGGGCCGGCTGATGGCCGGATTGCCAGCGCCGGGCTGACGCAGTTCGCAGAGCTGGATGAGCAAACCAGCAGTCGCTGGGCCAAGACGCCGATCACGGCGGGCCTTGCGAATTTTAGCTGGACCTTTACCGCCAACCATGTGGCCCGCCAGTGGCGGTATTACATCACCCGGCCCGACTGGAACCCCAATCAGACGCTAACCCGCGCCTCCTTTGAGTTGACACCGTTCTGCACAGCGGATGGCGGCATGCAGCGCCCACCGATGACGGTGACCCATAGCTGTACCGTCCCATCCCGCACCGGTTATCAGGTCATTCTGGCGGTGTGGGAAGTGGGCGATACGGCGATGAGCTTTTACGATGTCATCGATGTTATGTTCAAGGACGGCGCCACCACGCCGCCGGTGAGCTGGACGCGCACGGGCACCCTTTATCCTTCCACCGATCTGACCGGCGGAGACGCCGTTCGCACCCGCGTGTTTGATGCCCAGGGTGAGCGGCCCGAGCTGGAAACCCGGCTGGATGTGATCAACGATGCTGATGGCAAGGCCGCCAACTGGGCCTATCTGTTAGCCAGCCGCATCAATGCTGAACAGACCCTGGTAAAAGCCGGCCAGATGGCGGCCAACGGCAGTATCAATCCCGTTTATGGTCAGAATCTGATTTACGCCCAGAACGGCAGCGGCATCAGTTCGGTCGAGATCCAGATCGAAAAGAAGGCGGCGCCGATCGTTAACGATGTGAGCATCAGTGACCTTCAATCAAGCTATCCGATTAGCGGCGGGGTGGCGCAGGTGTCGTTTACGGCTGCGGCGCAGGGCGATCTTGATATCAGTGGATCGCTGTTCGATGCCGCCGGCGTTGCCAGGGGCTATGTGACGGCACCACTCAACAATGAGACCCGTGCGCTGAGCCTGTCGGTAGCCCAGGCAGTAGCGGGAACCTACTCGCTGGTTGTCAAGGCGGTCGCCAAAGGCGGCGGTGAACTGATCCAGAAAACCTACAGCGTGAGCCTCACCGGGGCGCCTGCCCCGGTCAGCCATGATTATGTGTTCCCCGATGGATTGAAGGGCTACAAGGCCGGAACCCGCGTGCTGCAAACCCGTGATGGCCGGGTTTACGAGTGCAAACCCTGGCCTTACAGCGGCTATTGTGTGCAGTGGAGTCCGGGCGCCAACCAGTTTGAGCCGGGCGTTGGCAGTCACTGGCAGGATGCCTGGCGAGTGAAGTAACGCGTAACCTGCGACCTCTCGGCTGAGTCAGCCGATCCTCTCCGGCCTGACGCCGAATCACTCGGTGTCGGGCCTCTTTTTTTGTGGCCGGCCCGGTCTGGGGGCAGGGCCCACGCCCCGATCCGGAAGGCGCCCTGTACTGAATGGTGGTGCCACGGGTGACGTATAATTTCACCGGGTGAATGGTTCCCGTGCGCGACGATTGCAGAAGCAGAAAAAAACAGGGCGAGTATGTTCCATATCGTATATATCAGCGAAGCATCCCAAGCCTATAACAAACAGCAACTTGAAGACTTGCATGCCCGGTCGAGGGCCAAAAACCGGCTTGCCGGCGTGACCGGTATGCTGCTCCACAAGGATGATCGCTTTGCCCAGGTGCTGGAGGGCGATGAGCCTGTGGTGCGCAACCTCCTTGACATCATCCGGCGCGACAGCCGTCATCGGCATATCGACGTTCTGGAGGAGGGGCCGATTGCAGAGCGGGAGTTTTCCGTCTGGTCCATGGGATTTCAGGATTTGAACAGCGGTGACCTGCTGGGCCTCTACGGACATACCAAGCCCCTGGGTAAATCGGTCAATATCCAGCACTTCAAGGAAAAACCGGCAGACTGTCTGCATATCCTGCGGTTTATCAGGGATTTGCAGCTGACGCGAAAGTAGTTCGGGCTGTCACGGGCGGCAAACAGACGGGTCCTGAACATCGGCAGACGGGCGTTCATTCCCGCCTCGGAGGCAGACCGGCTGGTATACTTCAGCCCGCCAACTTCCACTCACTGTTTGCCCGAGCCCCATGTCCCGCTGGCGCCCCGCCCTACCCAAATCTTCTCCCTATATCACCGCCGACGGTGCGCGGCGGCTGGAAAGCGAACTCAAGGCGCTGTGGGCGCGTCGTGCCGATGTCACCCGCCACCTGGCCGCAGCCGCAGCGGAAGGTGACCGATCCGAAAATGCAGAGTACATCTATCGCAAAAAGGAACTGCGCGAAATTGATCGCCGTATCCGCTACCTGCAGAACCGGTTACCCACCCTGACGGTGGTGTCGCAACTGCCTTCCAACCGCAATCAGGTTTTTTTCGGCGCCTGGGTGACACTGGAAGATGACGCCGGCCGGGAAAGCACATTTCGTATTGTCGGCGCGGACGAGATTGACAGCCAGCAGGGCTGGATCAGTGTCGATGCTCCCATGGCGCGCAGCCTGCTGAAAAAGCATGTGGATGATGACATCACGGTGGCCACACCCAAAGGCCCCGCCATCTGGTCCATCGTCGCCGTCCACTATGACGCTGCCCCGCCCTCGCGCGACTGAGCGCCAGCAGCCCACGCCAACCCGGAGCCTACCGTGACATTACGCATAGCCATCGCCCAGCTTAATCTTATGGTCGGCGACATCACGGGCAACGCCCGCCGTGTCCTGGAAACCAGCGTCGATGCCCGCGACCGGCTGGTTGCACAGGCAGTGGTGTTTCCGGAGCTGACGCTGTCGGGTTATCCGCCGGAAGATTTGATCCTGCGGCAGGACTTTCTGATGGCGGCCGAACGGGCCCTGCATGAGCTTGCGGCGCAACTGCGGGGTATCACCGCCGTCGTCGGCTTTCCCGAGTTGTATCAAGGCGCCGTTTACAACAGCGCCGCAGTGCTGGCAGACGGCGCCATTAGCGCCATTTACCGCAAGCAGGCACTGCCCAATTACGGGGTGTTTGATGAGAAACGCTATTTTCAGCCGGGCCATTCCGCCTGTGTATTCGCGCTCGACAGGATGCCGGTCGGCCTGACCATCTGTGAGGATATCTGGACCGAAGGCGCCGTTGAGCAGGCCGCCGCCGCGGGGGCCCGGCTGATCCTCAATCTCAATGCCTCACCCTATCAGGCCGGCAAGCCCAGCGAACGCGAGCGGGTTGTGCGGGAACGGCTGGCGGTAGCGCGGATTCCGCTGGTCTATGCCAATCTGGTGGGCGGTCAGGATGAACTGGTGTTCGACGGGGGATCCTTCGTGATGGCCGGC
>JBKCCF010000142.1:0-2598 GCA_046305255.1 Methylococcaceae bacterium | reverse complement strand
AGGGCAGGGCGGGCGCTGCCGGTTTGGCCTATGGTTTCAGCCTCGAAATCAAGTTCGCCTTTCTTGGCGGCACGATAAAGTCTTAGACCCGGCGTGAAGAGCTGCCGGTTGAGTGGGCTGTTGTTGTCCTCGCTCAGATAGTACAGATACACCTCGCCGCGTATGTCCCATGGGAGGGCGGCCGTTTCCGCGATGGCCCCGGTAAAAAACGCGCCGGAGGACTCCTGATCCCAGGCCCAGTCATTATTCAGCAGTTGCGTCTTGTCGGTCGGCAGCCTCAGTACTGGCTGGTTGGCGAAAGCCTGGATCTGGAAATTACCGTTATCTTCCCTCAGTCGCAGGTGGATGCCTGTGAAAGAATTGGTGGTGTTGCGAAAGACATTACGCGCAACCAGTCGGCGACTGCCGAGATCAAGCGTATAACGACCCCCCCTGGCCTCGAAGCCCATTCCGCTGTCGGCCAGATTTTGGCCCGACCAGGCCGCATACATCTGGGCGAAATTGGCGACATTCACCATGGTGTTGTTGAGAGGGTAGGTCGGCTCTGCGCCAAACTGCCGGGCATCCCAAAACTCGAACCCCGCCCTGTAGCCGTTATGATGCGCTTCGAGCCAGAGCACGGTCTGAAGGGGAATCTGGTGTTGACCGCCTGTCTGCCCCTTTTGCCAGGGTGTGTCGAACGTCTCATAGCGGGTTCGCTGTTCCAGTGAGCCGTCCAGCCATTCCGGCATGTCCAGCCATGTCCTGGCATTGATTGTTTCGTGAAGTTCATAACGATTTTTGCCGCTCAGCCAATCTTTGCGCTGGCTGCCTCCCGCTGTAAGACCCCAGCGACTGGGGCGTTTATATTCGGGTGGGGTCGCCCCCTTCCTATCCTCGTTATCCTCGCGGGTTGTCGGTGTGGCGATTTTTTCGGGATGAGTACTGGTCTTTTTTGCGCTTGAAGGCGAGGGTATCAAAGGGGGGGCGGTATTCTGCCGGCTCAGGCTGGAGAGCCCTGTAGACCCGTCTGCACATGCGGTGGTGGCGAAGAGCAGAATGCACAGCTTTAGGCAGGCAGGCTTTATGTGGTACATGAGGCACTAGGTTTGTGTTGCTTCGTTGTGATATTTTGGTGATAACGAAGTTGCGTTGCAACTCCCCACATATCTTTCAGTGTGCGGTTCGCCGGCGCGGTCCTGATCTCACGCCAGAACTCGGGTTCCGAGTGGGGCGGTCGTGTGGGCGCGCAGAGAGGAGGTCAGGCTGATGAATGGGATATTAATCTGGGTTTTAGGCTTATGGGTGGGTTCGGTTGCCTGCGCCGACACGGTGCAGGTGGCGGTGGCGTCCAATTTCAGCGGTGTCATGGAGGGCTTGGCCGCATCATTCGAGCGTGACACCGGTCATAAGGTGGTCATAGTGTCGGGTGCGACCGGCAAACTCTATGCTCAGATCAGCAACGCCGCGCCGTTTGAGGTTCTGCTGGCGGCTGACCAATCCACGCCAGCAAAACTAATCGCAGACGGCCTTGCCGATCCTTCCAGCCGGTACACCTATGCCGTAGGCAAACTGGTACTTTGGAGTGCAAAACCCGGTATCGTTGACCCTCAGGGTGCGGTGCTTAAAACGGTCCATTATCGACATCTTGCACTGGCCAATCCGAAAACAGCGCCTTACGGGGCGGCGGCCATTGAAGTACTGAGCCGACTGGGTGTACTCAAGGCCTGGGAACCAAAATGGGTCCAGGGTGAAAACATCGCTCAAACCCAACAGTTCATAGCGTCCGGCAATGCCGAGTTGGGCTTCATCGCTCTTTCGCAAATCCAGCAGGCGGGGCGGATTGTAACGGGTTCAGTCTGGCGGATTCCGGAGCAACTCTACTCCCCCATTCGCCAGGATGCCGTGTTGTTGAGACCCGGTAGGGGCAAGGCTGGTGCGTTGGCACTGATGGACTATCTGCGTGGCGAGCACGCTCAGACACTCATCAAGGCGAATGGCTATGGGCCTTGATGAAGGTGGGTTGTTGACCGCACTCCCGCTGGATACTGATGATCTCGGGGCGATCTGGCTGACGGTGAAACTGGCGGGTCTGGTGACCCTGCTCTTGCTGCTCATCGGTACACCCCTGGCATGGTGGCTGGCGCATGGCCGATCATGGCTGAGGATGCCGGTCGGGGCATTGGTGACCTTGCCGCTATTCCTGCCGCCATCGGTGCTGGGTTTCTATCTGCTGCTGGCGATGGGGCCAGACGGTCCGATGGGTCGCTTGATGCAGAGCCTCCATCTGGATCCCTGGCCCTTCACGTTTACCGGCCTGGTGTTCGCTTCACTGATCTACTCGTTGCCGTTCGTGGTTCAGCCCCTGCGTGATGCGTTTGCGGCGCTGGCGCCGGGTTTGAGCGAAGTGGCGGCCACTTTGCGGGCCGGGCCCTGGGACCGATTCTGCAGCATCAGCTTGCCGATGGCGCGATCGGCCTATGTGACCGCCGCCGTGCTGGGCTTTGCTCATACTGTCGGTGAGTTTGGTGTCGTGCTCATGATAGGCGGCAACATTCCCGGCAGCACACGCGTCGTCTCCGTGCAGATTTATAACCATGTCGAAGCAATGGAATATAC
>JBKCCF010000141.1:0-15203 GCA_046305255.1 Methylococcaceae bacterium | reverse complement strand
GAAATGGCGGCTATCAACCTGTTCAATCACATCGGCCAGAGGGACCGGGCCCGGCAGGTAACCGGCCTCAACCACGGTCAATCCCGCGTGCTCCTGGGCGCAGATGCCCTCAAACCAGGTCCATTCAGTTTCTCTGGCCGGGCGGCGGCTGGCCAGTGAACCCGCTTCGGTACAGCCGTAAATTTCGGTCAACGGTGCGCCAAATTGCCGTTCGGCCTCAACCGCCAGTGCCGGATCCAGCGGTGCTGTAGCTGAAATCACCCCGCTCAGCCGAGGAAAGGTCAGCCCGGAAGCCAGCAGGGCGCGCAGGTGAACAGGGGTGGTGACCAGTACCCGTTTGCCCTGATGCCGCGACAGGGCATCGCGGATATCCAGCGGGTAAAAGGGTCGGGCTGCATCCAGCACGGCCCCGCAACAGAGCGGCAGCAGCACGCTGAGCTCCAGACCATACATGTGTTGGGCCGGTACCGTGGCGATAAGGGCGGTTCCCGGTCTGATATCGGCAGCAGCGGCAATCAACCGGGCACTCTGCTGGAAATGATGCCAGCGTTTGGGATAGGGTTGGGGCTGGCCGGTGCTGCCGGAAGTGAAGGGTATGGCAACAACCCCGCGGTCACTCCGGTTGACCGCGGAAGGCGGCGGAGGCTCTGCACCCAACAAGTGCTCAACACAGTAGGTCGGTATCCTGCCGGGTGCGGCAGTGCCAGCATCTGTCAGGCAATAGACGTCGGGATAGTGGTTGGCAATGCTCTCCAGCATCAGCATACTGCGGTCGGGCGGCAGCAGCATGATTTGCCGCCGCGCCATCGCGGCGGCAAAGCCGGTTGCAAAAGCATAGCGGTCGTCACACAGGTTGATGACATAGGCCCGGTCCGGAAGCTGCTGTCCGAGCCGTGCGCTGTCGGCCTGAAATGCGGCCCAATCGACACGGTTATGACCGGAAACGGCAAAGGGTTGTTCGCCAGAGTCGGCCGCGGGCGCTGGACGCCTTGCTACCCTGTCCTGGCCATCACCTTGATTGCTGGCTGAAAAACTCATTTGCTCCGTGCTTTGCAGGGATTGCGCCTTGAGGGCCGCGACACTAGACTTCGGCAGCCGATCAGGAATGGTTTAATGACACGTCCTGTTTGTTCATTCAGCCGACCCCAGCCATGACTACGATGACCCAAACCCAATTTAAAGCCCGTATCGCGGCGGCTGCCAGCCTGGTTCTGCTGGGGCTGTGGATCTTGCACGATTTCCTGGTGCCGTTGAGCTGGGCTGTGATTCTGGGTCTGACCACCTGGCCCCTGTATCAGTGGATCAAGCGCCTCTTCAGGGACTCGGATGAGTCGCGATTGCCGGCACTTATTCTAACGCTGTTCATCGGCGGGATGCTGTTTGGTCCTGTGACCTATGGTCTGGTGCAGTTTGGTCACGAGTCGCAATCGTTCTCCCGCGTGCTACAGGAGGCACTGCTCAATGGCCTGCCGCCCCCCGAGTGGCTGGGGAAATTACCGAAAATCGGTGACTCTGCAGCGCAGGCATGGACCGACTGGCTGGGGACCTCGGATGCGGTGCGGGAGTCGATTCGTTACCTGCTGGCCAGCGACCTCCTGCTTTATACCCGTAAGTTTGCGGCTCAAATCCTGCATCGTTACGCCGCGGCCTTTTTCACTATTGTCGTGCTGTTTTTTGTTTACCGTTACGGGAGGTCGATAGGGTTGAGAGTTCTGGTCCTGTGTGATCGGGCCTTTGGAGAAGGCGGCAGTCGCTACGCTCTTCACGCCGCGCAGGCGGTTCGCGCTACGGTTAACGGTATCGTTCTGGTCGCGCTGGGGCAGGGTGTAGCCCTCGGCTTTGGCTACGCGGCGGCGGGCCTGCAGCATGCGACGCTGCTGGGAGTTCTGACCGGTCTGGTGGCCTTCATTCCCTTCGCCGCCAAACTGATGTTCACCGGCGCGGCGCTTGTGCTGTTTGCCGATTCTCATACAGGGGCAGGCATCGGCCTTATCATGTATGGTCTGATCATCATTTTGACGGCGGATAATTACCTGCGGCCCAAACTGATCGGCGATGCGGTGAAACTGCCGTTCATCTGGACCCTGCTTGGCATACTCGGTGGCATTGAGACATTCGGGTTGCTGGGTCTGTTTCTCGGGCCGACCCTCATGGCGATTCTGATCTCGGTCTGGCGTGACGGCTACCCTGCCGAGGGCACTGGCCCGGACGCCGCATGACCGGTTTTCCAAGAATACTGGTAGGCGCCTGCTGCGGGCCACTGGCTTACTTGTTGGTGACGGCAGCCCTCGCTGCCCTGCTGGCCTATCCGGTTTTTGTCGTGAGCGATGCAGATGACATCAGCTTTTTCCGCTCACTGGTCAGTCGCGGAGGGCAAGGTCTTTTGATCCTCGGCCTGTTGCCACTGTTTCGCGGGTTGGGTTTGCCGGTCGCTACGCTGGGCTTTGGTCGAGGTTTTCTGCGTCAGCTACTGATCGGCCTGACGGCAGGTTTTATCATGCTGAGCCTTCATGTGCTGGCCCTGCTTGCGTTGGACGTTCGTGAGGTGGTGTGGACCAGGCTTACCCTGGGCTGGCTACTGCCGGCGCTGGGTAAGGCCTTGCTGACCGGACTTGCAGTAGCCATGCTGGAGGAAACCATCTTTCGGGGCGCGCTGCTGGGGGTGGTGCAAAAGTATGCGGGGTCGCTTTTGGCCATCCTGGTGAGTGCCTTCTATTACGCTTCGCTGCATTTTATTGGCACCTTCTGGAGCACCGGATTGGCGGATGTTGGCTGGGATACGGGATTTCGCATCGCTGCTGATGGCTTTTCCCATCTGCTACAGGCACCACCAGATGCCTGGCTGGGCCTGTTTGTGGCAGGAATAATGCTGGGCTGTGTGCGGGTGATCGTTCCCGGCGGGCTGGGTTACTGCATAGGTCTCCATGCCGGCTGGGTAACCGTCATCAAACTGGGAAAGCCGCTGACCTATTTCAACCCAAAGGCCGACTATGCCTTCCTGGTCGGCAGTTATGACACCTTCATCGGCCTGCTGTCGGCGTCCTGGCTATCGCTCGTGACGCTGCTGATGGGGCTGACCTTTTATTTCATGAACCGCCGTCGCGGTATGCGCCATGGCTAAAGACGAAAACTTCAAGACACCCCAGTCCCTGATCGGGGATTTCAATTTCGGTCAGGAGACGGTTCGGGTCTTTGATGACATGCTGGATCGATCGATACCCTTCTATAGCGAAGTTCAGCGCATGCTGGGTGAAATAGCGGCCGATTTTGCTGTCCCCGGCAGTCGGCTGTATGACCTTGGCTGCTCAACCGGCACCACGCTGGCGGGGCTTGATCGGGTGGTCCACCCGGAAGTGGCCTTTATCGGCATAGACGCCTCGTCCGATATGCTGACCGCAGCCCGCGACAAGTTTGCCCGGCAACACATGATTCATCCTGTCGAACTCCAGTGCCAAAATCTCGAGGAGGGTTTACAGCTGGCGCAGGCCTCGGTGGTCGTCATGAATCTGACCCTGCAGTTTGTCCGACCGCTTTATCGTGATCAGCTGATTCAGACAATTGCTGCAGGTACGCTTGAGGGTGGATGTCTGCTACTGGTTGAAAAGGTTCTGGGGCAGGACACCCGGCTGAATCGCCTGTTCATCAAGCATTACTACGCGTTCAAGCGCCGCAATGGTTACTCCGAGATGGAAATCGCCCAAAAGCGGGAGGCACTGGAAAACGTCCTGATCCCCTATCAGTTCGAGGAGAACCGCGAACTCCTGCTGCGAAACGGCTACCGGGTCTGCGAGGTTTTCTTCCGTTGGTACAACTTCTGCGGAATGCTCGCTCTTCGCTAGCCGGAACGCTGCCAATGCATGACGGACGCCCGGGTTTTGCGATAATCTCACCCCCGATCTGACTTTCCTCTCGGACTTAACATGGCTGCTGACGAAAAACGAAATTCCCGCAAGGCACCTTCCATGCAAAAGGGCACACTGGTCATGTGGAATGATCAGAAAGGCTTTGGATTCATTCGTCCCGATGGCACCGAGGAAGACTTTTTTGTTCATATCAGCCAGTTCAAGAAAGGTATGTCGCGCAGGCCGGAAATGGGTGATGTCGTCCACTTCCGTCCCGATGAGGATGCCGGAAAAAAGCGGGCCTCATTCGCGCTGGTCGAGTCATTGGATCAGGAGGATGCCACGCCCCGGCGGTTTGAACTGAATCCCAGACAGCGCTCCTGGCTGATCAATCTGCTCATCATTACGCCACTGGTGTTGTCCGGCTATCTGCTGTTGATGGCCAAAAATCCTATCCCGTTCTTTTCCTACATGATCATGAGCATCCTGACCATGATTCTGTACGGTACCGACAAGGCCAATGCCGCCACCCGTAAATGGCGTATCCCTGAAAGTTACTTCCACATGCTGGAACTGATGGGCGGCTGGCCGGGTGCCCTGATGGCCCAAAACCAGTTCCGCCACAAAACCCGCCTGTCCACCTACCTGTACGTCCTCAGGGGCATCATCGCCATGCATCTGCTGGCGTGGGCTGCCTTTTTTTACTGGACCAGTAAATAGCCGATCGAGCCGGGCCCCAGGGCCCGGTCCATTTACGCTTAAGTACGTTTAAGTGAGTAAGGGCGTACGCAGGTTGTCTGTTTCGAGCGAAACTGACTACGCCCTCTTATGGCAGGCTGACCGTAAACGACAGCCCAGTGCGATTGGCACCGTGGGGCAGCGGTTCACCCATCGCCAACAGGGAGACACGGGCTTTCAGGCCGTCGGTACTGATACCCGGGAAGTAGTTACGGACACAGCCAGCGATGTCGGCGCTGAAGGCAATGGTGCGCGCGGCGCTTGCGGCCTGATCAGTCAGGGTCTCATCCCGCAGCGGTGCCAGCGTGGCAAACCCGGTGCTGAGTCCCGCGGTGTCGGTCCGAACACCGTTTACAGCCGTCATAGGACAACCGGCTTCAGACGTCGGCCGCTGCTCGATTCCGGAACCCGATGTCACGCTGTCTACCGTGAGACCGTAGTGCAGACCGCCAACGTCATAGTAGGCCGCTGATTCGCCCGGCAGAGGGAGGCGCTGGGGTCGCCATAGCGTCATGCTCAAACTTCCGTCTGAGCCTAGGGCGATAGCTGCACTGTCGTTGGTTCCGGGTCCGTCAGTAGAGTACGGGTAGCTGACGGTGGTCACCACGCCATTGGCGCTATAAGACTGCAGGGCTGGTGTAGTCACAAAATAAGGGCTGAGGCTGACTGGAATTTCACTCACCGTACCTGTTTCAGAGGCGCGGAACTTCAGTGTTAGCACATGGGCCGGAGTTACATGCTCCAGCGTACTGGCATCGTTAGGCTTTACGAAGGCGGCCCAGATGAATTCCTGGGTGGGGCCACCGGATGGCGAGTAGTTCAGCAGCGCATGGGTTGGATAGCTCGCAGGACGACCGATGCATACGCCCCTATCGCAGGTTGAGCCATGGAACTCGGACCAGAGCAAGCCTCCCCATTCCGGCAGTTCGGGAAGTATCCGGTTTGCCTCGCTAAACCCGTTAGCGGTCGCGGTACCTGTTCCTGAGGCACACCAACGCGCCGAAGTCGCGCACTCGACCCACACCGCATCCAGCCGGTTCGGCCCGCCATTGGGCACCAGGTCATACTGGCTGTAGAAAAAAGTCAGGGTCAAGCCATTGCTGTTTGCCGAGGATCCCAGGAAGGCATTGATCGATTCGCGATCCGGTATGGGGCTGGTATTGGCGTTGAGCGCATAGGCAATACTGGGCCTGACGTCGCTGTAGGTCAGCAGGCGGGCCGTGGTCAAGACCGAGACCGGGTCAGTCATGTCGATGGTCTGGTTGCCGTTGTCGTCGACATCAATAGAGTTCGGGATGCCATCCCGATCACAATCAGCGCCCACCAGCTTTCCGCAGGGGTCGTTGGGGTTGGTAGCTCCCGTATCGGCGTTGGCAGAGACCCGCAAAGCTCGCTGGCTGGAGGCGGCCATTACCTTGACCAGGCCCAGCCTGCCGGCGCCCAGCGGAACCCCCTGAGCATCCAACTGCACCGCGCCGGTTTTGTAATACAGGCCGCCAGCCAGTTTGCCGCTCACACGGGCGAAACCCGAGTTGCGCGTGATGTTGCCGAGAGCGGTCTGTTTGGCGGTGAGTCGTACATAAGCATTGCGCCCTTTCCTGGCCAGAATGACCGGGCCGAAATACTCACCCGTGGTTGAAAAAAAGATGAAGGCTGGCGTTTTTAGCGCGGGTAGCCGGCACCCGCAATTTGAATGTCCCCGTGGCAGATATCGTCGCCGATGTTGCAGTGCCGTCCAGGCCGATGGCGGCAATCCGCATGCCGCCACCATCCTTGATTCGACCCGAGACCGTCGCACTCAGGGCAGAATGGGGTAACAGGCTGGTGGCTACAAGGGATAGCGTAAGCAGTAGGGATGCTGTTTTCATGAGTTCACACCTTCAGGCAGTGAAAGGAACGGGCAACACTAGCTTAATCCATATCAATGTCTTGCAATAGCGATAGCTTGGTTTCAAAGGTAGCAAGGCATGACAGTGGTCAGAGCCGGGTATCGCTCGCCCAGATCACGGATGACACCATATATCGCCCAAATCTGCGCGAGTTGGTTAAGATGGCGCGCCGTATTCGTACCATTGAGGATCCTGCATGATGCCGTTGCCCACTGAAAGCGCCAATGTCGCCCATCTCATCCAGCTTTCGGTCGCGCCAGTGTTCCTGTTGGCGGGGATCGGCGGGATTATTTCCGTGATCTCCAGCCGGATTGGACGGGTGTTTGAACGGTCCCAGTCTTTGGCCGCAGCCTACGAGGGGCCGGCGGATGACCATCAGCATTCCCGGGTACAGGAACTGGCCGTCCTGAGCAAACGTATGACGTACTCCCTTTCAGCTATCAGTCTATGTACCGTCTCTGAACTGCTGATATGTATCGTGATCGCAATTCACTTCATTGGGGGACTGGCTGGCTGGGATGTCTCTTACGAGGTGGCGATTATCTTCATCATGGCCATGACCTGTCTGATTGTCGGCCTGCTGTGTTTTCTGAGGGAAATTTTCCTGGCCATGTCTTCCATGCGCATCGGCAATGCCCGGCTCAAGGTCCGATTGACGGGCCGGGCCGCCAGGACCGACCGTAGCCACGAGCTTTGAGGGGGGCCCGCCAACCGGTGGCCGTCGGGCCCATTGAATGGGTGGGTATCAGAGCACCAGAACGGAATTTTCCGAACTCAGGCCATTAGGGATGAACTTGTCCGCGTCCGGTTCGTTTTCCCAGTGCGCCCCGTCGATCAGGTAACGGAATTGGTGCTCCTTCTGGCTATCGAGATTGAGGGAAACCGACCAGTTTCCGTCCTTGTCTTTTTTGAAGGGTGTCTGGTCTGTCGACCAGTCATTGAAGTCGCCAACCAGCGTGACTGAAGTCGCTGCATCGTAGGGGCGACCGGAAAGTAAAAACTTCACTTTGCACACCGGTTTTGTTTTGAGAGGTTTCTTTTCTACGGTCATGGGTCTACCACCTTATCTGGGATTGAAATTGGGCCACGGCCTAGATTATCCCTGCTCAAAAATGAGTTCAGAAGATCATCCGACGATATGCTGTATTAACCCCACAACAGCAGTTCCCTGAAAGTATTATATTAAGTTATTGATATAGATGTATTAAATAAACGCATGAGCCGGTTATCCAACCTCTCACGGTCGCCGAATGCTCAGAACCGTGAGCGTCGCCGACGGCAATCCCCGGATTTCACCCCATTCCCCGGGGGCCGGTTGGAATCAGCAAAATCCCCCGGCTGGAGAGGTGTTGGGATGTAAAACCATCAGCTCGCGGCGGTTTCAGGTGATGTGTGATCGCCGATGGACTGCGATAAAACCGGCTCCAGTAACTGCCGGATGATGGTGTTCGGGAAGCGCCGCCGCGGAATGATCGCGTAGAAACGCTCGCGCAAATCGGGAATCCGGCAGCGTTCCACCAGATTACCCTGTTGAAGTTCATCGAAGACGACTACCGGTGGCACTAGTGCGAGATAACCGGAATCACGTGTCAACAGCCGCAGCATAGCCATATCATCGACTTCCGCCACCACTTGCGGGCGAACGCCGGCCTGCTCCAGCAGAAAATCAAAGGCCGTCCGGATTTCACTTTCGATGCTGGGTAAAAGCAGCGGGGTATCGCTCAAGTCCTCCGGAAACCGGAAAGGAGCAGCTTCCGCGACCGGCCGCGCCACCAGGCTGACGGATTGCTCCTCGACCAGATGGCAATCCCAGCTGGTTTCCGCGTCGCGAGGCACCGAACGGTTTGACAGCACCAGGTCGATGGTGTGGGTTTGGAGTTGCTTGAGCAGTTCCGGAAGGCTGCCCGAGCGCAAGACCAGCTCGATATCGGTACGATCCAGCAGGGGGCGAACAAGCTTCATCTGAAAATTGCGGGAAAGCGTTGCAACGGCGCCGATGCGCACCAGTTGGCGCTGGGCCGACTGACCGTTCATCAAGCTGATGAGCTCATCTCCGGTGCGAAAGATGGCATTTGCGTAGTCCAGCGCAATCCGTCCGGACTCGGTCAGCAACAGCCGCTTGCCCTCCCGCTGGAACAACTTCTGCCCCATCGATTCTTCAAGTTGCCGCAACTGGATGCTCAGGGCTGATTGCGACACATGCAGGCGTTCCGCCGCCCGAGTGAGGTGACCCTCATTGGCGATCATCCAGAAATAGCGCAGGTGATGATAGTTGAGTTGGGCCATTTATTCATTCATACAGTAGAACCAAAGAATCTAATACATATATTGGATGAATTACAACGCCATTGATAGTATCTCCCCCGATAAAATAGGAGGCGATTTGACGTGTCTGCACTTATTCAAGCGCTTGATATCGTTCGCAGTCACGCTTCACGAATGCCGGAGGCAGGGCCATGAACCTGCTATTCGCTCTTCTTGTTTTCAGCGGATCCTACTGCTGCTGATGTTCGCGATCATGTCCGATACACGGTGCGACCGTCGCCCCTGATGATGGGGGCTGTCATCGCTACCACCGCCTTGGGCATCGGGAGCGCCTGGCCGCTGAACCGGAGCAAAACGTACAACGACCTATCGCCGATTACGGCGTCAACAATGAACGGATACTGGAGGCTACCTCTGTCATGGATCATCTGGATTTTTTGGAAGCCGAAGCCCTCTTCATCCTGCGTGAGGTTGCTGCCGAGTGTCGCAACCCGGTGCTGCTGTTTTCCGGCGGCAAGGACTCCGCCGTGCTGCTGCACCTGGCCTGGAAAGCGTATTACCCGGAGCGGCTGGGCTGTCCGCTACTGCATATCGACACCGGCCACAATTACCCTGAAGTGATCGCCTATCGCGACCAGATGGCCCTCCGCTATGGCGTGGCTTTACACGCCCGCAGTGTAGAGGACTCTATCCGGCGCGGGACGGTGCGCTTGGAGAACCCCATGGCGTCACGCAATGCCCATCAGTCGGTCACGCTGATGGAGGCCATTGCCGAGTTTGGCTTTGATGCCTGTCTGGGCGGCGCGCGTCGTGACGAGGAAAAGGCCCGCGCCAAGGAGCGAGTGTTCAGCATCCGCGACGAATTCGGCCAATGGCAACCGAAATCACAACGGCCCGAGCTCTGGTCGCTCTACAACACGGCAGTCGCGCCGGGCGAGCATCTGCGGGTGTTTCCCCTTTCAAACTGGACCGAACTCGATGTCTGGCGCTATCTCCAGCGCGAGCGCATACCGCTGCCGGAGCTGTATTTTGCCCATGTCCGCGACGTGGTCCGCCGCGGCGATGTTCTCTGTCCCGTAACAGCGTATACCCCGGCCAAACCGGGCGAAACGGTGGAACGGATCATGTGCCGGTTTCGAACCGTCGGCGATATTACCTGTACCGCCCCCGTGGAATCTTCAGCCTGTACGCTGGATACGATCATCGCCGAAACCGCCGAATGCCGAATCACTGAACGCGGTGCCACCCGGCTGGATGATCGAGCCACCGAAGCTGCCATGGAAACGCGCAAAAAAGAGGGGTATTTCTGATGAACGACGTCGCTGTCTATCCGCGCCATACACAATCTAACGCGCTGCCTTCCGCTTCCGGTTTGCTGCGATTAATCACCGCCGGCAGTGTCGATGACGGCAAAAGCACACTGATCGGGCGACTACTCTACGATACCGGCAACGTCGCCAGCGATCAGATTGAGGCCATTCGCAGCAGCTCGGCGCGGCGGGGCTTCGCCGGGCTGGATCTGTCGCTGCTTACCGACGGCCTGCAGGCAGAACGCGAACAGGGCATCACCATTGATGTCGCCTACCGATATTTCACCACCGCTCAACGCACGTTCATCATCGGTGATGCACCGGGACACGAGCAGTACACGCGCAACATGGTGACGGCGGCGTCATCCGCCAACCTCGCGATCATCATGGTCGATGCCCGCAAGGGCATCGTCACCCAAACCCGGCGTCATGCCTACCTCGCGCATCTGCTGGGCATTCGGGATCTGGTTCTGGCGATCAACAAGATGGATCTGATGGACTGGAGTCAGGAGGTATTCAACACTATCGTGGCTGAATTTGACCGCTTTGCTGCCCGGCTGGGCTGCAGCAGTCCACAGGCTATTCCGCTTTCAGCTCTGACGGGCGATAACGTCGTTCAGCCCGGTCAGGCAGCGTGCTGGTACCGTGGTCCGACCTTGCTTGAGCACTTGCATGAGGTTCCCACCTGCAGGGATTTGGTGAGTGGGCCGATGCGTTTACCCGTGCAGAGGGTCGTGCGGGTCATGCTGGGCAACGCCGCCATAACGACCCCTGATGAAAACCCCTCAGGTGCTATCACGACGGAAACCGATTTTCGCGGCTACCAGGGCACTCTTGCGAGTGGAGAACTCCGGATTGGCGACCCGGTGAGGCACATGCCCTCAGGCGCCATCAGCCGCGTCAGCTCAATCAGGCTGGCCGGTCAAACCCTTGAAATGGCCCGGGCGGAACAGTCCGTCGTCATAGGCCTTGAGGATGCCATCGACATCTCCCGCGGCGACATGCTGGTTGACCCCGAACAGCCGACCGAGGCGCTACGCGAGTTCAAGGCCGACGTGTGCTGGCTGGCCGAAGAGCCGCTGCAGACGGGTCGAAAGTACCTGATCAAGCACACCACGCGCTCAATCAACGGTGTCTTTGTCGATCTGGAATACCGAACCAACATCAACACCCTGGCGCATGAAGCGAGTCCTGCGACGGCGCACATGAATGACATCTTGCGGGTCAGTCTGCGTCTGCAACACCCGCTGTTCGTTGACGCCTATGCGCGTAACCGTACCACCGGCAGCTTCATCGTGATCGACCCGATAAGCCGCGCCACGCTGGCAGCGGGTATTGTGGCGGAAGGGTAATAACGGCCGGGCCAGTGGGGCAACATCACCTACGACGCCCGGCCATCACGCCGCGCGGGTTAAACCCAGCCATCAACTGCCAGGGCTTAACACCGCGACTCTTCACGTTTTCGACTGAACCTCTCGCGGAGCACCTTCCTTAGCTTGCGAAACAGCCCGACGCTTAGGGCGATCAGCACCGCAACTTCAAGCCAGGCTGTGATCATCTGTGCCCCGTGACGCGAAAGATCAAAGACATCCTGCAGGGCGTGCTTGAACTGTAAGGACAGCCAGCTCACCGTAAAGTAGACGAGTTTCAGGATGATCAGAATAGCCACATCCGGAAACACTATCAGCAGACTGATGCTGACAAGCAAAACCAGTCGGCGGGCGTTAAGCGGGAGTCTAAACCCCCTGATCCAAGCCGGCTCCGAGGGAAGCCCCGCATTACTGTTGGACATGATGTTCTCCGGTTGTCCTGTTCAATTCGCTGCCGGCGGATCTGCAGCGCTCGCCATAGCGGCATGGTAATTCCACAGAATATTTTTTCAAATATATTTAATCTATTGTTAAATTCTCTTTATTTAATCGAATGGCCTGGTTTTCCAGTAATAAAGTCATTTTAGGTGGTAGTTAATGCTAAATTGCGAGAGAGTTACATGGCTTCAGCTGCCGGAATTATAGCCGCCATCATTCTCATCTCACGATAAGTTATTACCTGTGTTTAAGGCTATGAATGTGAGTCGGGATCATGGGATTCTGTCTTAGGTATAGCTATTCTGGATGGATAGGATTAATTTTTTCGATTTAACAAGGGATGTTTATTGCTATAAAGTGGACAAATAACCCACTCATAAAATACACCGTTGGGCCTTGCGTAAATGTCAAAACGATAAATCCCCGGACTTAAACTTCCTGTGACGGGCCAATGCTCTCCGTTATGAGACGTCAAGGCCGGCCTTATTCACAATATAAAACAATAGCCTAACGATGCACTTTCATACCGCATCCGCGCTGGATGCTTGCGTTTCGATTGATGCGCAGGCCAGGCGCATATCAGTCAGATCACCAGGGACATTCGGAGCAGATGGAAATCCGGCATGCGAACGCTTTGTTAGACAAGTGTTTTCGGTAGCCTCCGTCGAGTCCATAGCAGTGGATCGGGTTAAAGGGTATGCAACGATCAGTCACCGTGCCGGTAGGGCGGGATTAACAGCGTTGTTGCACGAGTTGTCCCTGGCGCTGGTTTCTGAAGAGTGTCAACAAAACGTTGGATTGCAGCAGAGGGTTTTGGCAGACCGGTTTACCCTGTTTCGATACGGTCATGTGGTGACGCCCTGGGAGATACTCTCTGACCGGCCTGGCCGGCTTGAGATCAGGCGATGGGATGTGCACCAACCTGTTGAGCATGGGGCTCATCTGCCGGCTGTCTTAAATGCAATCGCCGGGGTAACCGCCGTCCACCTCTACAGATTTAGCAGACGGATCGTTATTGACTATGACTCGCCCGGATTGGACGCTTATGACCTGTTGCATGTGGTTGACCAGCGTGTCGAGGGCGATAAAAGCTGGGTAAACATAACCGCCCATCCGCCCACCCCTTACGGGTTGGCGCCGGCCGCCGTTGGCGTTGCCGCCAGTGCGATGGTCATTCCGGAATTAGCGATTGCCAGCGCGGTGTTGCTCGTAGGCATGAACGTTCATACGGTCGATGAGTGCTGGAAGGAGGTGCGTGCAGGCCGTCCCGGGCTCCCAACGCTCTATTCCACGATCATGCTGACGACCCTGGCTACGGGGCAGTTCCTGGGTGCTGCCCTGATGACCTGGCTGTTTCGCTACTGGAGCCGACGTTTCGAGCAGAGGCTGCAACAGGCCCAACAGGCTATCCTCGCTACCTTTCTGCCGAAGCCACGTTCAGCGGGCAAGGTGATGGATGAGGGGGTGATCGGCCGCGTCCCGACCGAAGCGCTGGTGGTAGGCGACCTGTTCGCGCTCTCACCAGCAGACAGTGTACCCGCAGACGCGACCGTTGTTGACGGTGAGGGCATCGTGGGCCAGTTCACGGCTGCGGGCCATTCACTCCCCACCCGCAAGCGGGTCGGGGACCCCATTCTTGCGGGTTCTAGCCTTATAGCCGGCCACCTTACCGCCCGTGTGGATCGAATTGGCTCAGGAACGCAGGCCGGCGTTATTGGGCAGATCCTGATGGATGTCACCACACCCATTGCCGGAGCCCGCGCACCCAGTCTCAAGGGTGAGGCCTTTGCGACCCGGGCCGTTCCGCCTACCCTGATTCTCGCCGGTCTTGGCGGGGCCGTGAGGGGTGACCTGATGACCGTTGGCGCTATTCTTCGACCTGACTATGCCACCGGAGTCGCGATCGCAGGACCGATCCATCACTGCACCGATGTAGCCGATTGTCTCTTTTATGGCGGGCTGATCCGGACTCCAGGCGTGCTGGAGAAACTCCCAACGGTAAGGGCCATTATTCTGGACGACGGTTCAATCGCCTGTAGCGGTCAAACGGTGCTGGCGGCCATCGAAGGCAGGCTTGAACCGGATGTCCTGCTTCCATTATCAGCCGGCGTCTACCGCCGGGGTGTGGATGATCGCGCCCTGGCCCTCCTCAAAGCCTGCCGTGATCGGGGTCTGGAACCTTTGGCTGTCAACGTTCTGACGGTGGAGGTAAGCGGGGTGACGGCTGAATTCAACGGTCACCGGCTTTGGGTTGGCAGTGTGGACGATGCATCGGCAGAGGGTCAGTGCCTTGGGGTGACGATCGACGAAATACCCGTGGGTCGACTGGCATTTACCAAAAGCATGCACCCTGCCGCGGCGGAATCCCTTGATGCGCTGCGCAACATCAAGCCTGATCTCATGTTTTCGCTCATCTCGGGCCAGCCCGACGACGCAACTGATGCGTTGGCTGTATCCCTGGGCATCCAGACCAGTAAGGGCGGGTTAGATGTTGAAGGCAAGCTGGACTTTGTCCGCCGTTACCGTGAGCAGGTGGGCCCGGTTGCGTTCATCGGGGATTGCAGCACCGCGGCGGCGGTTGCGGCCGAAGCCGATATCGTGATTGATGTGAGCGGCGACCTATCGCGGGTGGCCGATATCAGTCTGCTAGCCCCAGATCTCTCCCCGCTTCCGGACTTATGGCGTATCGCTGACCGCTACACCAAGCAGGACAAGGCGGATGGCTTCGGCGTTCTGGCGACCAACCTGTTCTGCGTGGCGGGTGCTTTCCTCCTTGGCTTCAACAGTCTACATGCCGTGTTGATATCCAATCTGGGTACATGGGGTGTCTATAGGGGAGCGACGGTACGTCTTGATCGTGATCGACGGCGTCCACCTGACAGGTTCGGGTGAAGCACGCTTCTCCCGCTGCCGGCTGAGAGCCTCAACGCTGTGGGAAACGAGGGCAGGGCACCGGCAAGACCTGTGGAAGACAGGCGAGGTGGGCAAAGCCTTTAGTCCAGCGGCCTGACGCGTGAGCTCTGCCCGGAACACGCCACCTTCAGACGCCGGTTTCTAGCGGCTCGCTCACCGGTAACGCGCGCTAATAATCCCCGCCATGGTTTGATGTGGCTTCGGCCGCCCCCGTCACCGGGAACCGCCGAGATTGCGCCAAAATGGCCACAATGGTCGGGTGCTGTATTTTGCGCTGGGCCGTAATCAGGTAGAAGCGCTCATGCACACCCGGCAATGTACCGGCGTTTTCCACACCGGATTGTCGGCAAAAAGCCTCGCTGACGGGACTGGGTGCGTGAAAAAGCCCGGCACCCTGGCGGCCGAAAGTCTTTGGTAAAGCGCTGTCGGCGATTTCGG
>JBKCCF010000140.1:0-9449 GCA_046305255.1 Methylococcaceae bacterium | reverse complement strand
TGGGGGCTGTGCAGCCGCTGTTTGAACCTGACAATTACGCCAAACTCGAAGCGATTACCGACCGCCTGGCCCTCAACCTGCGTCAACAGGGTGATGCCCTGATTGATCGGGCAGTGCTGCAGCTTATGCGGGTCGTCGCTGTCAGTTGTCTGCTGGTTCTGCTGACAGCCCTGCTCTACCGTTACCTTAGTGTGCGACTGCTGAGGAAGGCATGATATGAGCCCGCTGCAGCCCGCCAGTGCTGCCGGTGAAGCGCATCATAAAACCAGCGTTTATAACCTAACCCCTTATTTTCCGACACTTCGCAGGATATCGCCATGCAACCCAAATATTTGAAGCTGGCCCTGGTGGGCCTGATTATCCTCGGCATAGCGGTGCCGCTCTACGTTCAGTTTCCGGATGGGTTTACCCACCGCGACGCCAGCCCGGAAAAACAGCCAACCGCAACGGCCATCGAAGGTCCGGCAGTAGCGGACGGGCAGCAGCATCACCCGGATTCATTGAGAGGGCTTCCCAACTTCGCCGATATCGCAGCGGAAAGCGGACCCGCCGTGGTCAATATCAGCGCTGGTGATAAGGTAAAAACCAACACCAGGGAACGCAAGAAGAGGGCGAGGCCCGAGACTGGCGATCCCTTCGCGCCATTTTTTGGTCCGCAAACACCGCCAGACACCGAAAAACCAGCGGGTGGCATGGGGTCCGGATTCATCATCGATACCGATGGCTTGATCCTGACCAACGCTCATGTCATTGAGGGTGCGACGGAACTGACCGTAAAACTGGCTGATCGACGGGAATTCGTTGCCACATTGGTCGGAATGGACAAACTAACCGATACCGCAGTACTCCGGATAGATGCCCACCACCTGCCCGCCGTGCGTATAGGTGACCCAGCCAAAAGCCGGGTCGGCGACTGGGCTCTGGCGATTGGTTCTCCGTTCGGTTTCGAAAATACCGTGACTGCCGGCATCATCTCAGCCAAATCGCGCTCACTCCCCGAAGAAGGCTACATCCCGTTCATACAGACCGATGTTGCCCTCAATCCGGGTAATTCCGGTGGTCCGCTGCTCAATACCCAGGGCGAGGTGATCGGCATCAATTCACAGATTTATAGCCGTTCGGGAGGTTATCAGGGCTTGTCATTCGCCATCCCGATTGATGTCGCACTCAACGTGGAGGAGCAACTGATCCAGACGGGCAGAGTGAGCCGCGGTCGGCTCGGTATTGGTGTTCAGGAACTGACACAGGCGCTCGCTGAATCATTTGGTCTCGACAAGCCCGATGGCGCCCTGGTCGGCATGGTGCCGCCTGAAGGCCCCGGCGACAAGGCCGGCCTGAAAGCAGGTGACGTCATCCTGGCGCTTAATGGCCATCCTGTGGTTGATTCGCGCGAACTGCCTCCCAAGGTTGCCGCGCTCAAACCGGGTGCGGATGCCCTCCTCACCATTTGGCGTGACCGGCAGAAAATGGAAATTCTGCTGGAAGTCGCAGAACTGGACGAAAAAAAAGCGCCACCAACAGCGCCTGTTCAGGAAAAGGCTACTGAAACCCGTCTGGGCATCAGCGGCCGGCCGCTGACTGCTGGCGAGCGCCGATCCCGCCATCTGCAAAGCGGCGGTATTCTGGTTCAGAAAGTGATGGGGCCTGGCGCCGTGGCCGGCATCAGACCTGGCGACATCGTACTCAGTGTCAGCGGCAAATCAGAGAACATTGAAACTCTGGATCAACTGCAGGAACTGTCACGATCGGCAGGTCGCCACATCGCATTGCTGATACTCCGCGGCGACGGAACCCAGTTCATCCCTGTTCCTCTCGACTGATCCGCAACTCCCCCCTGGATTCCACCGTCCGGTCAGTCAGTACCGGACGGTTTCGGAGCCTGTATAAATACCCCTGAAACCTGTGCAAAAGATGTGGCAAAGTGTGCCAGTCGGTCTGCCTGGTTTTTTATGCACAGCGCACCAGCGCAATCAGCCGTCATTTATCCACACGTTATGAATGCTGCAACGCTATGATAATGGAACGATAAGTAAGGTATCACACCGATATCGTGCGGGCTAATAACAAAAAATAAGCAATATTGATTTTAATTTTTATAGCCCCGCCGTTTCTGATAGCGGCTCGGGCCAGACTATCCTGGACAGTGACACAATGAGCGCAACAGGCATCCACCACACCTCTCTGGTCGTCAGCGACCTGAATCAGTCCCGCCCGTTTTACGAGACCATTCTCGGACTTAAAGTCAGCCCCTTACGCCCTGACAAGCCTTTTCCGGGCGTCTGGTATGACGTGGGCGGGCAACAGATTCATCTTTTACTCTGTCCCGAAGCTCAGCAGGCGCCGATTGATACGGTATATCCCGGTATGCAAAGACACGTCGCCCTCAAGGTAGCCGACGTGGATGCAATGAAAGCCCGACTTGATGCCGCCGCCATACCTTACGTTGCCAGTCGCTCAGGCCGTCCTGTGGTGTTCTGCAAGGATCCGGATGGCAATTGCTTTGAGCTGATGGGGCTAACCACAAAGGTGATGCAGCCAGGGCATCCCTCCCCGGCCAAAGATCAGCCCTCTCTGAACCCTAACGGATTGGCCCTCCTCCCATCAACCCCCCGTTATCGTCCTAACCACCCCTCAAGGTTGGATACCCAGCCCTGGCCTGTATAACCGGGGCTGTAACCTGTGTATAAAACCGTATGGCCTGCGCCCGAATGGATGGAGTGTGTTTTTTCCACAGGTAGAAAGGGCGAGCCAACCGGTCTTATCCACATCGTGTAAAAATTACAAACATCTGATTTATATAAAAAAGCATCTGTTTTCAACAGAAAACGGCGCCGTAATAGTCAACATAAACAAGATTTTTATTTTATTTTTTATTATGGGTGACCGGCGTGAGGAGGTATGCGAATCTGTCCGGCAAGCACAGAACCCATGGAGCCCACATGAACATCCCACCGAAAAACCAATGGATCGCGACGGCCAGTAGCGGTGATCCGCGGGCTGCCTTTGATCAGTCCTATTCGACACAGTGGATTTCTGCCCGGGAAGAAGCACCCTGGCTAAACATTGATCTGGGCAAACCCGTGACGCTCGGTGGACTGGAAATTTACTGGGGCAGACAGTTCACCGAGCGCTACGGTATTGACGCGTCGTCGGATGGCGAAAACTGGACGCCGCTGTGCGCCACTCATCACAGTGAAGGTGGGCAAAACGTCTTTGCCTTTCCGCCTGCCGAAGTGCGCTTTCTACGTTGGCGTTGCGGCCGGTTGGGCCCTGAGCAGTGGGTTGAGATGGTCGAAATCAATCTCTATTGCCCGCAAGACGCCGCCTCCGTGAGGGAAGAAGGCCGGCTAGCGGTGCTCGGACATGCCCCGATCACACTGCCTGTCGGGGAGAGCATTACCGTAGACTTTGGTTACCAGCGCTCACCCCTGGGTGTGCTGGTGCGGTGGGGAGAGACTTTCGGTACGGTATTTTCAGTCCATCTGTCAGACGACGGCGAGACTTTCCGCGAACTGGGCCGCATCACTACCGGCAACGGTGATTACGACAGCTTCTACTGGCGGATCACCACCAGCCGCTATCTGCGCTTTACGCTACATGACGCCAGCTGCCCTGCGGGCGCTGTCATTGAGGAACTCAAACTTCGCATTCTGAACAAGGATCGAATGCCGATAGGCCAACTGGAACGGGCCGCGCAGGCAGGGCGTCATGATCTTTGCCCGCAATCCCTGCTGGGCCGGCAACTTTACTGGACGGTGCTAGGCGAAATTCACGGGGGCGAAGAAGCCCTGTTCGATGAATACGGAAATCTCGAGCCACGTTCAGGATCCGGTCAGCTCAGTCCCCTGCTGCGACTGGGTGGCCAGTTGCAGGCCGCGCCCGGCGCGGATAACGTCACTCAAACCCTGGCCGAGGGTGCGCTGCCCATACCCAGGGTGAACTGGTCCTCCGAAGGAATGGCTGTTGAGGTGACGGCACTGGCTCATCAGGGTGCAGTGAGTGTGTGCTACCGGCTCAGCAACCAAACAGCGAGCGGGATTCAGCCAGCGCTGGTGCTGGCGCTGCGGCCGGTTCAGATCAACCCCTATTGGCAACATGGCGGACAGGCCACGATCAATGCCATTGAGTATAAGCCCGAAACCCATCAGGTGTGGGTCAATGACCTCTGCTATGCCCGATTTTCCAGCCCACCCGACAGGGTGACGATTGTCGAATTTGCCGACGGCGATGTTGTCCGTCAGATAGAGCATGGCCCACTCAGCACCGACCTTGGTCTGCGGTCCAGTTCCGGTTTGCTGAGTGCGGCTTTTGAGTTCGGGTTTACGCTGGCGCCCGGCGAAAGTGCCAGCCTTGTTGTATCGGCGCCGCTGCGGGAAGGTGTTGTGCCCAATCCGACGGTCGATTTTTCCGCACTGCAGGGGGATGTCTGCAACAACTGGCGGGAAAAGCTCGGTCCCCGCAGAATCACGCTGGGCGATAGTGAGATCAGTGATACGGTAGAAGCCCAGACCGGCCTGATTCTGGTCAATGCCACCCGCTATGCCTTCAAGCCGGGCCCCCGCAATTACGACCGCACCTGGATACGCGATGGCGCGTCGCAGGCACTGGCCCTGCTCTATGCCGGCCTGACCGAGGAGGCCAGGCGCTACGTTCTGTGGTATTCCGAGCGTATCTACCCCAGTGGACTGGTGCCGCCTATTCTCAACCCCGATGGCAGCATCAATCGGGGTTACGGTAGCGATATCGAGTTTGATGCCCAGGGTGAATTCGTGCTGATCGCCGCCGACACGTATCGACTCACGCGCGACAGGGATTTTCTCAAGGCCATTTTTGAACCGGTCGTGAGGGCTACCCGCTTCATCGAGGCGCTCTGTGCGCGCACTCAAGCCATCCATGAACCGGAAAGCCGGTTTTATGGCCTGGTGGCGCCCTCAATCAGCCACGAGGGCTATAACAAGCCGTCCTACAGCTACTGGGATAATTATTTTGCCTTGAGTGCCTGGCGCAATTGCGCCTATCTTGCAACCGAGATCGGCGATGGTGCGATTGCAGCCTGGGCCGGGCAACGGGGCGAGGCCTTTGCCGCGAACCTGGCCCGCTCACTGCGCATGACTGACGAAGTGGTGGGGCTGGGGCTGATACCGGGGTCGGCTGACCGCGAGGATGCTGATCCGACCTCGGCTTCCATCGCCTTCGAACCCTGCCGGGTTGATGACGTGTTACCCGCTGATCTCATCACACCGACCTACGATCATTACCGCGCCCATCTCGACAGTTTGCGGGCGCCCGGTTTTGACGGCGGCTTTTCGCCTTACGAGATTCGCAATGTAAATGCCTTCGTTGCGCTGGGGCGTTACGAGGATGCCTTCCAGTTGCTGGCCGATGCTCTCAGCTGGCGGCGTCCCCCCGGGTGGCGTAGCTGGGCGGAAGTTGTCTGGGGCAATCCTCGGGTTGCAGAGTACATTGGCGATATGCCGCATACCTGGATTGGCGCCGAATTCGCTACCGCGATTCGCCGCATGTTGCTGCGGGAGAATGGTAGTACCCTCGAACTGTTTCGCGCCGTACCGGACAGCTGGTGGGCAGGTGAGGGCATCACGCTGAATGAGTTACCCAGTTGTTTTGGTCGTGTCAGCCTCAGGGCACGCCGCGAATCCTCCCGGCTGACGGTGGAACTGAAGCTTTCCGGGCCCGCCCCCGAGCAGATAGTGATTCGCTACCCGGGCGCCCGTTCGGCATACGCAGACGGGATCCCGTGCCATATCGAGGGCGATCTCATCACTGCAGCCCATCTGACCACGCTGGTGATCGACTTTTAGCGGGGCAGTGCCTCTGCCCGTAATGACAGGGGCAGAGGCACTGCTTCGTATTAATCCAGCCCCGCCCTGAACTGATAGAGCCAGGTTTCGGTTAGTGCGTTGTCATTGCCGCGAATGTAGAGCCTGAGCTCCACCGGCTCGTTGCCGACCGGGGTAAGGTCGAAGATGGCGCGCCAGCGGCGGGTACCCGGTACCGGCTGCATGAAGGCCCCGCTGACAGTGCCGCTGGATGCTGTGACGATGGGCTCTGCCTTGACGGTATCGCCCCACAGGGGATCCAGTGCCGGGCCCGCAAATTCCACCGAAAACTTGAACACGCCGTGGGGACGTGGTTTTCCGGGCTGACCGCCACGACCGACACGGGTAGCGACACAGCGGGCGACCTTGGCCGGGTAGGGTTCATCACCCAGCCAGTGCAGGCGATAGCGCATTCGGTAGGATGAGCCAGCCCGCGCAGGTTCCTGCGGTCGCCAGTAAGCCACGATATTGTCGTGGATTTCATCATCGGTCGGCAGTTCGATCAGCTGGATCGCGCCAGGACCCCAATCCCCCAGAGGTTCTACCCATAGACTCGGTCGACGCTCGTAGTTGACGCCGTCCAGATAATCTTCAAAGTTACGGTCG
Organism: Methylococcaceae bacterium; assembly: GCA_046305255.1. Taxonomy (GTDB): domain Bacteria; phylum Pseudomonadota; class Gammaproteobacteria; order Methylococcales; family Methylococcaceae; genus UBA6136. The sequence goes on along the minus strand of JBKCCF010000140.1, from coordinate 3,006 downwards.
CGTTGCAGGAGACCAAAGCCCTTCGGTGCGTTATCGGTAAAGCTTGACGTGACGGCAAACGGCTGATTGATGAGGGGCCGCCATAACCTTTCGCCCTGCCCGTTCCAGATGGCAAGGCCATCGGAATCATGAACTTCCGGCCGCCAGTCTTCCCGCTTGCGCTTTTCCGATTCACTGAACCAGTACATGGAGGTCAAGGGGGCCAGCCCAAGACGCTTGATATCGCTGCGAACGAACAGCGCCATGTCGATTTCCTGAATCACCCCCTCGGTCCGCCGAACCGTGAAATGGTAAGCGCCGGTCAGACTGGGACTATTGAGCAGCGCGTAAATCGACACCGGGTCGCCGTCCTTGCGGCCACCTTCGATGAAGAATTCGGTGAAGTCGGGAAATTCCTCCGGCGTGGGCTCGGCCGAATCGATGATCGCGCCTCGCGCGGATAGTCCGTACTGGTTCAGGGCGCCAATGGCCCGGAAATACGAGGCTCCCAGAAACGCCACCCAGTCCTGTGTGCGCCAGTCTTTGCGTTTGCGGGATTCCTGTAATCTGAAGCCGGCAAAGCCGGTATTTTCCGGCAATTGATGGGCGATGCTGTCCTTGGGCATCGAGAAATAATCAGGGCTATAGAGGATCTCACGCGCCTGACCCTGCGCCAGTACATGCATTTTGACCGATTTCTGAAAGAACTGGCCGACGTGGAAAAAGGTGGCCGGATACTGTGCCGGGCCATTTGCATACAAGGCTGAATCAGGGCGGTAGCGAATGTTGCCCCAGGCATCGTAGTCGATCTGCTGGACGACTTCGGGCATGGGTCTTGGCGGCGAGACATAGGGCATTTTGGCCATGGCCGATGCCCGTTCAATCAGGGCATCAAAAGAAAAGGCTTCGGCAGGCCCAAACCGCAGGCCTCCACCGGGTAGGGTGGTCACGGCCCCCGCCACGTTGAGAAAGGCACCGCCAAAACCCAGCAGGGAGGCGGCCTTCATGAAACTGCGTCGACTGATCTTGTTATTCATCGGATTGTCATTTCGTAAGGGATAGTGGGAATTGCCACGGTGTGCGCGGGGAAATCGTACGAAACCCGACTGGCTCTGGCAATGCCATGAAACGCGGCTACGCTCAAAGAGACCCCCTCGGAACCGGGTGAGCCGGATCAGTCGCGCGTGCCGTTGTGACGCAGGGAGAGCATCAGCGCCAGTATGGCGACAGGCAGTATCAACCAGGAGGCAATGGCACCGGGAGGGGCAGTCAGTACCTCAAGTGGCTTGATAGCGCCTATGCCGATTCTTAGCAGTTGTTCAATCACCACAACGAGCAGCATGCACGGAATCAGTGAGCGGTAGCGTAGCAGCGTGAGCCAGTAAAACAGGGCCAGCAGCAACTGGACCACGCCTAACTGGGCCACCAGCGCAATGAGGTTGGGTCCACCTGCCACATCGACGGCCATTCCCGCAATCGATTGAGCACCGCTGTCAGCGGCAAACATGTGAATCAAACTGCGAACCGTGTCGGCAATCGCAACGCAGGCCAGAAAATAGACAGGCAGTCTGGGGCCGCGATATTCCTCCAGGGACGATGGAAAAAGACACTGCCAGGTCATGTGCGCTCCAGAAGAATTAAGGGCCGTTTGAGTGTTTGGCGGAGGTCAGATGTTAAGGCTGTTGCCGCCTCATCATCCAACGGCGTTGGCGCAGGACGCCAACACTGTGACCAGACTGGCCCCGGCGTACCCTGAAATATGGGATACCCACATTTTCGCGGCGGTCGTGAATGACACGTTCAACACCCCCCGCGGGTCTGATCGGCGGACATTAACATCCGGATTTGCCCCTCTGCCTTATATCATCGGCCCTGCACCCAGCGAACGGGCCCTGCACCCCTGGGACGTGATGGCCGCCAGTACGGTGGGCAGCACGTCCAGCACCACCGGACGGTCGCCGTGACGGGCCGAACTGCCGTCATGAAGCAGGATGATGTCGCCCGCCGTCAGCCGCCTTGTCAGCCGCCTGGCAACTTGGCCCGGATGGCCGATCACGGCATCGTAACCCCGCCGGGTCCAGCTGACCAACTGTAAATCCAGTTCACTCACTACAGCTCCCATCCAGGGATTGCGAAAGCCGAAGGGCGCGCGGAAAAATACCGGTGCCCGGCCAGTGATGTCGGCTATTTCGGCCTGGGCCTGCCTGAGCTCACCGCGGAGTCTGCCGATGCCCTGAAAGGCAAAATGCCAGCGATGGCTCAGGCTGTGGTTTTCCACCAGATGGCCTCGGGCACAGATAGCGCGCAGCAGCTCGGGATGGCGCCGGGCCCGTTCAGCAATACAGAAAAAGGACGCGGTCGCACCGTGCGCGTCCAGCAGATCCAGCACCTTCGGTGTCACTTCGGGGTCAGGCCCATCATCAAAAGTCAGGGCGATCTCGCCGCATGCTGCCCGCTCTGCAGGAAGTCGGTCCTGGTTCGGTCCCAGCCATGGACTTTGAGGCCATAGGCCCGCGGCAGCGATAACGCCATGATTTAGCAGCAGCGCTTCAACCAGCCCTTCGGGTGCATTTTCCAGCAGGGAGAGCGGCCAGCCGCCCAGCTGGGTCAGTGCCGAAGCCTGTAGCAGCGTGGAGGGTAGCCATTTGTTGGCAGCGGTCTTGATCGTTGTCAGGTTTACCATGTTCTTTTCGAGTCGGAATCGCGGGTTTGCAGGGCCGCAACCAGTGCCTTGAGCGTACTGCGGGGCAGTTTGCCGGCCTCATTCCGCGGCAGGGATTCGACGACGTGCAGACTGCGCGGTACGAAGGCAGGGTCCAGCCGTTCGCGCAACGTGGCCATCACCTGACCCGCCACCAGAGCCGGTGCCACCACCAGGGCCATGAGCCTGACGGTTTGCTGGTCGATGTCATCGGGCATGAAAAAGCTGCCATCCTGCACGCCATCAATACCCATTAACACGCGATTGAGGGCCGAAAGCGAAGTTCGCTTGCCGGCGATATTGATCAGATCAGCCTGCCGACCCAG
>JBKCCF010000139.1:0-4933 GCA_046305255.1 Methylococcaceae bacterium | reverse complement strand
CGGTACCGGTTTCGGGCTTGGCTTCCGGCTTTATGGCCCGGGCCTTGCGTTGCGAGGTTTGCCCGGGCAGGGCTTATCAATCCACGGGACGCCTCCAGCGAGCGGTGCCGGCTTTCAGCTCCCGCCCGGGCCGGTGTCAACGGTTATAGGTCTGGAGATCGGCGCCGTTTGCGTTGGTCGAGCGGAGATTCTTCTCAAGGCACACCGGGTCGTCGGTCTGTCCAACCGCCCTCGCCGAAACCCGGGCAATCCAGACGCGCCGCCGGTTGCGCCCTTTAGATCAGATCAGGAAGGCACTCGTAAGGTAAATTGAGCAGCACACGGCGAGCAGTAGCCAGTGTTCTCTCATCCATGCTCCTAACCATAAACGGAAGTAACGCCAGGATCGGAATTTCGTTCTCACTGTATGCGTTATCCGGTGGTACAGGTACATGAACAGAAGGATGAACGCCGTAAAACCGATCCATGCCGTATACATTTGTGCCGTGTGTCCCTCCAGATCAAACAGAAGTTCAAGCGCATCTTCCAGTCCAAGCTCAAGGAACTCAATGAGGATATCAAGCACATGGAGCGTGATGTCGATGACCGAATCCCCAATAAGAGCAAATAGCAGAAACCCTGATGCGATGAGCCAGGCTTGCTTGGTTTTTGATTTCACATGAACACCGTTGTTAGCGGCAACAGGTTGCCGGTACGAACTCTTGGCCACTCTTTAATTTCCCCAATTTCCCCACGTATAGCGCTATGAGAAGGGTGCTTGGCAAGTCTCAAGCAATCAACATGCCTCTACCGGCATAAGGCATCACATCACGATCTTCACTGTGCAGGCTTGAGTCCACAGGTTGGGCACTCCGGATTTCTGGGTAGGCGTATGCGATGCCATTCCATCGACAAACCATCGAATAATAATAATGATCCCAGCAGGGAATCTCCGATTCCGGTGATCAGCTTGATGGCCTGTAGCGCCTGCATACTTCCGACGATGCCCGGTAGTGGCGCGATCACTCCCGATTGCGAACAGGTTTCAACCTGATCGGTATCGCTGGCATAGAGGCAGTTGTAGCAGGGGCTGTCGGCCCTTCCGGGCGCAAATACCGCCAACTGACCTTCGAACCTGATGACGGCACCCGAGACCAGCATTCGCGATTGAGCATGACATGCCGCGTTGACTCTGTACCGGGTTGCAAGGTTATCAGAGCAATCCAGCACGACATCCACACCGGCAATCGCTTCTTGAAGGCTACGCTCGGTAAGGACGCCCTCAACACAGCTGACCTTGACTTCCGGATTCAGGCGGTTCAGGAAGTCCCTGGCGGAGTGGGTCTTCAATTCACCAATGTTGGAGGTGTCATGAATGGTCTGACGCTGGAGATTGCTTAGATCGACCCTATCAAAATCGTTGAGCACCAGGTGACCTATGCCGGCAGCTGCGAGATACATTGCAGCCGGAGAACCCAAACCGCCCAAACCTATGATAAGCGCCGAAGATGACAACAAACGTTCCTGACCGACGATATCAATCTGTGGCAGCAGGATGTGTCGGCTATATCTTAGGAGTTGGTCGTCATCCATAAGCGGGAGGTGCCTTTTTGAAGTGGTGGGAATACCGAGCGATTACGGCGAAAGAGGCTCGTGTGTGCAGCGTGAACCATATATGGGCGAGTTGCACCGATTAAGGGTAGGCGCCGCAAATCCAGGCCCATACCGATGCGTTCTGTACTATCATTAGAACCATAACACTCCACCGACAGAGCGGCAATTACACGATGGCGCGCACTATTGCAGTATTTCTGATGATCCTGAGCAACGCTGTCCAGTCTGACGATCAGACTCCTGTGCCGGTGCCCCTACCTGAACAGCCCGACTTGCCACCTCCGGTGCGTAGCGGTCAGCCACTGGATCCCGACGTCACAATTATTCGGCAGGGCGAGGAAACAATCGAAGAGTATCGGTACAACAATCAGATTTACATGGTCAAAATCACACCTGTCATCGGCCCGGCCTACTATTTGGTTGACAAGGATGGCGACGGCAATCTTGATGTCCGTCACCGTGACAACGAGAAAGGTATGAACATCAATAAGTGGACACTGTTTAGCTGGTGAACCCAGGCCGCGTTTAACACCGTCATCATTGTCCTGACCTGACACAGCCGGTGTTACCGGCCCTTGCCCCCCTCAATCATTTTTAAGGTACCACTGGCTTTGAGCACAGAGAATACACGGCTCTTAACCCTGTTATTGGCTGCCAATCAGCAGCACTTGCTACGCCAGGGTTGCAAGGGTTTGGAAAAGGAAAGCCTCAGACTGGGGGCTGACGGCATGATTGCACACACGCCCCATCCACCCGGGTTTGGGTCGGCTCTGACCCACCCATGGATCACGACGGATTATTCTGAAGCACTGCTGGAACTCATCACACCACCGTTTCAGGATTCGGCTGCAACGCTCGTCTTTTTGCGAAACATCCATGGTTTCATCCATCGCCATTTGAATAATGAAGTCTTGCTGGCGACATCTATGCCGATTGGTCTTGCGGGTGATGAGAGTGTCCCCATCGCTAATTACGGCACGTCAAATATCGGCAGGATGAAACGGATCTACCGTAATGGGCTTTCGTACCGCTATGGACGGACCATGCAGTCGATAGCCGGCATACACTTCAACTACTCGGTCAATGAAGCACTCTGGCCTGTACTGAAAGATCTGACAGAGGACAGTAACACGCTATCGGCGTTTATTTCGGAGCAGTATTTTGGGGCGGTGCGGAATGTTCATCGGTATGGCTGGTTGCTGATCTACCTATTCGGAAACTCCCCGGCGATCTGCAGTTCTTTTTTCAAGGGCCGTGAAGCGCTGGCGGATAAATTTCAAAGGTTTGACGAAACAACCCTGTATCGGCCTCACGCCACCTCACTGCGCATGAGCGATATCGGCTATCGTAATGACAACCAGACCAGTCTCGACATTTCCTTCAATAATCTTGATGAGTATGTTGCATGCCTTCAGGCCGCAATCAATAAACCCTATCCCCCTTATGAAAAAATAGGTATCAAGGTTGGTGAAGAATATCGCCAGCTTAATGCCAACATTCTGCAGATTGAGAACGAATACTATAGCCTGATACGGCCCAAACAAGTCGCTCGGTCCGGCGAGAAACCGACCCTGGCTTTGAAAAAACGCGGCGTTCGCTATATCGAGCTCAGGGCACTGGATTTAAATTGTTTCGAGCCTGCCGGGGTTTCCATCGACACCATGCACTTCCTTGAAGTCTTTGTGTTGTTCTGTCTTCTGAAAGAAAGTCCACCACTATCGACTGAAGAACGGGCTGAGAGCAGCCGTAACGCCTTGAGCGTTGCCTGCTGTTCAAGGACTAAAGGATTCAGGCTCTTCAGGGCCGGTAGGGACATCCCGCTAGCGCAGTGGGCAAACCACATACTCGACGGCATGTTGGAAGTTGCCCAGATACTGGACGAGGACACCACTACTCGCCCCTATACCGGCAGTGTGCTGATGCAACGGGCAGCCATCACCGACCCTGAGCAGGGCCCGGCAGCCAGGGTGCTGCGGGAGATGCGAAACAACGGTGAGTCGTTCGCCGAATTTGCCTGGCGCTTATCGCAGGAGCATGCGCAATACTGGCTCAATCAACCCCTGGATCCGGCTGTTGAGTCACAATTCAGGCAGTCTGCTGCAGACTCCCGGCTTAAACAAGCCGAGATAGAAGCCGCCGACACACTGTCATTCGAAGAATTCCTGCAGGCTTACATGAATCAAGACTAGGGCCTGTTAACACGTAAGAACACCTCGAATAGCATCAAGTCTGTGAAATAGGCGCATTATAAATCAGTGTGTTAGGTTCATGAGTTGGGTGAATAAGGTGGGTTTTTGAGGTGCCCCAGCGGAGGATGCTGCCGAGGGACTTACCCGGGCGGAGAACCGTGCAGTCCTGATGTGCTAAACGGAGTGAACCCGACCTGGACGGTATACAACGGCCATGACGCAGGGAGGAAAATCTCGGGCATCAAGCGCCATAGTGCTGTGGATACGCAAGGACTCCCTCACGCCATCCACGTTACGACTGCCGACGTGACTGATCGGAAAGGCGCCCTGCAGGCGATGGGCCGCTGCAGGAGTAATCTGGACGAGGTGCAAGCGTACTGGCCGACGGCGGCACTGTGGGCGAGCCCTTTGCCCGGAGTGTGCGGGAAATTCTGGGCGAGGACGTCAGGGTACGGGTCGCCAAACGCAATGAGTTACACACGTTTGCGGTAATCCCCAAACGATGGGGGGTTGAACGCAGTTTTGCATGGCTGGAGAAAAACCCACGACTCTGGAAGAACTGCGAACGGTGGCTCAATACGAGCCTGCAGTTCATCCATCTGGCCTCCTTGGCCATGCTGTTCAGAAGGTTGTGGACGGGTTCTTGGTCAGCCTGCGGCGCAGGTAGCTGAAAAGTGCTGTAATCGACCGGGAACCAAAATAGGTGCTAATACCAATTGCTCAGCGGCATACTGAGTGGGGCGAGGGTGAACTGGGCTCATGCTGGCCTCAGTTTGTTCTTTGACCGTACCTAAAGAAAACAACAAGACTTCCAGAGAAGCCACATGCCCCCAGAATTCTCACCGCTACTGCCTTTTGCCGCCTTCCAGTTCAGGTTCGCCTGCGAGCATCCAGACGGACTACCCCCTTATCCCGGATCGGCCTGGCGCGGCGCGTTGGGATGGTCGCTCAAGCGGGCGGTGTGCGTCGTGCGCAACACCGAGTGCCCCGACTGCCTACTGTACCGTAGTTTGTCAATCAGCATGGAAAACTTACCAGGGATCCGGGGAAATCAGCGTTGAAAAGTTGCCACCCCGGAGATGTGCAACCATCCGGCACTTTTGCCGGAGCAACCTGGGGTGATACGTATGGAATTCATAGCCGAAATCAGA
>JBKCCF010000138.1:0-2471 GCA_046305255.1 Methylococcaceae bacterium | reverse complement strand
CGGTTTCCTGTCGAAGCCCGTCATCATCCGCAATCAGCCGATCAACTATGAGTACAACGTCAAGAATATCGTCATCGGTAATGTGAAGGAGCACGCCCTCTTGCTGGGGCCGGCCGAACGCGCCGATGTGGTGGTGGACTTTTCGCAATTTGCAGGTGCCACGGTCATTCTCTACAACGATGCGCCAGCCGCCACCCCGGCGGCCGATTTGCGGCTTGACTACTACACCGGTAATGCTGACAACACCGACACCGGTGGCGCCTTCAGAACCTTGCCGGGCTATGGCCCCAATACCCGGACGCTGATGCAGTTTCGGGTGGCGAGTGGTTGCTCCTCCGGCACCAGCTGCGGTAACGGCAGCAACCGCCCGCCGTCCAACTCGCACCCTGTGGATGACTACGATGCCGTGCGGTTTGATGCACTGGCCTCGTCCATTCGTAAAGCCTTCCGTGACAGTCAGGAGCCCATCATCGTGCCGCAGGCGGCCTACAACGCGGTCTATGGTACTGCCGTCAATGATGCGTCCGGCGCCGATCTTTCGCGCATCTCGGATACCCAGCTGGGCTATCGGCCTCTCACGCTTGATCCGGTCACCGGCATACCGACCGGGGGGCTGGATGCTGCCGTCACGCTGGCCCTGCAGCCCAAGTCCATCATCGAGGATTTCACCCTGGATTATGGCCGGATGAATGCCATGCTCGGGGTTGAAATGCCGCATACCACGGCCATTAACCAGACCTCGATACCGCAGGGCTACATTGATCCGATGACCGAACTGGTCAAAATATCCAGCAACGGGACGCCCATTTCCGGCGATCTGGGCGACGGTACCCAGCTCTGGAAAATCACCCATAACGGGGTGGACACCCACCCGGTTCATTTTCATCTTTTCCATGTTCAGGTGGTAAACCGGGTGGGCTGGGACGGCGCCATCAGTCTGCCGGAGGACAACGAGCTGGGTTGGAAGGACACTGTGCGGATGAACCCTCTCACCGATACCATCGTCGCGCTGCGTCCCCGTCGGATGGAACTGCCCTTCAAGCTGGGCAACAGTCATCGCAAGATGGACCCGGATAATGCCGGGACCGCCATGAACACGGCTATGTCCTTCAACCTTGATCCCACCAGCGGCAATGCCTCGAATGTCACCAACACGCCCGCCAACTTCGGCTGGGAGTACCTCTGGCACTGTCATATCCTGGGTCATGAGGAAAATGACTTCATGCGCTCAATTGCGGTGGCGCATACGCCGGAGCCACCGACCGCGCTTTCGGCCAAGGGCGGTAGCTCGGTTACGGTGACCTGGACCGATAATTCGGTGACATCGAACTGGGTTGAAATCCAGCGTGCGACCGATGCCGGCTTTAGCGCGAACCTCACCCGCTTTAATGTGCTGGAACCTGAATGCGATCAGCAGCAGGGCTGTAACCGCAGTTACGTCGATAGGTCTCCCCCGGCACAGACGGCCTATTACCGGGTGCGGTCCAATAACACCGTGGGTGCGGGCTCCGGCAAGCTGGAAAGTGGGAACGATCCCAATTCAGGGGTCTATCTTGCAACATTGCCGCCGGAGTTGGCGGGTCTTACGCCGCAATTTGCCGGTTATTCCAATGCGACTGCCAATTCCGACTGGTCCGGCGCTGTGGTTCGGCTGTATGCGCCGATTGCCAGCCTGAATCCCAATCCGCTGGTATTTCCCGGGACTACAGCGGTGGGCTCCAGTTCTGCGGTTACGGCTCAGACCCTGGTGACGCTCAGCAATATCGGTAACGCCAGCATGACGGTTAACAAAGGTGTTCAGATAACCGGTCCTTTCGCCCGTTCGGGTGGCACCTGCCAAAGCAACGGTAATGGTGGGACCTACACTCTGGCAGCGGGTGCAAGTTGCACCATCGGCCTGAGCTTTACGCCGAATGCCATCTGCGCGGCGCTGGGCAGTAACGGCTGCACAGGCAGTCTCACCGTAACCGACAACGCCAACAACGTCGCTGGTAGCACCCAGCAGGTTCAGTTGCAGGCGACCGGCGTTCTGCCATTGCCGCTGGCAAGCCTGTCACCGAACCCCCTGGTGTTTCCCGGTACTACTGCGGTGGGGAGCAGCTCGCAGCTGACGAGCCTGATACTGACGAATACCGGCAATGCGCCGCTGACAGTCAACAAACTGATGGCCGTTACTTCACCCTTCGCCCGATCTGGCGGCACCTGTATTACAGGCGGTGGTGGGGCAACCTTCATGCTGGCGCCCAATGCACGTTGCAGCATTGGCCTGAGCTTCACCCCGACAGCAAACTGCGCAAGTCTTGGCACGAATGGCTGTACCGGCACTGTGACGGTGACCGATAACGCCAATAATGTCGCCAATACCACACAGGTTGTGCAGCTGCAGGCGACCGGTGTGCCACTGGCTCTGCCTGATGCACCGAGTGCCGTTACGCCCGCCAATGGCAATAATGGCGGGCCGGTCACGGCCG
>JBKCCF010000137.1:0-7338 GCA_046305255.1 Methylococcaceae bacterium | reverse complement strand
TCTGATTTCGGCTATGAATTCCATACGTATCACCCCAGGTTGCTCCGGCACAAGTGCCGGATGGTTGCACATCTCCGGGGTGGCAACTTTTCAACGCTGATTTCCCCGGATCCCTGGTAAGTTTTCCATGCTGATTGACACACCCGTGTGGTAACGCCTGCAGGATCAATCGATTAGGTTGCACTCGCCTTGCCGCGACTTTGAGTGTTACGCGTCATGGCCCACCGACGCAAGAACTTTTCCACACCGATAACGAGGTAGATGACGAAGCCGCAGGCGGCCGCCAGTAACCACTCATCCAGGCCGAGCGGGAGGGTGTGAAACAGCCAGTTCATGGTGGGCAGATAGATGATGGCGGCCTGCGCCAGCATCATGCTGATGATGCCGCCCCAGACCCAGAGATTCGAAAACACGCCCAGCCGGAACATGGAGTGGGTGAGCGAACGGCAGTTGAAGAGGTAGAACGCTTGCCCCACCGCAAAGGCATTGACGGCGGCCGTGCGCGCTTTGGCGATGGCCTCCCCATGCGCGAGCTCCCACTCAAACAGCCCAAACGCCGCAGCGGCCAGCAGGATACCCACCACCACCGAACGGAACAGCAGTTCTCCGGTCAGGATGGCCTCGTCGGGATGCCGGGGGCGACGACGCATCAGGTCCGCCTCCTTGGTTTCGAAAGCCAGTGGCAAACCAAGCAGGACTGCTGTCGACATGTTCAGCCAGCGTATCTGCACCGGCAGGATGGGGAACGGAATGCCCGCCAGGATCGCCAGCAGCAACACCAGTCCCTGGCCGATATTCGTAGGAATGGTCCAGGTTAGGAATGGTCCAGGTGATGAATTTCACCAGGTTGTCATAGACGCCCCGCCCCTCCGCGACGGCCGCCGCCAGCGTGGCGAAGTTGTCGTCCGTCAGCACCATGTCGGCGGCCTCCTTGGATACCTCGGTGCCGGTGATCCCCATAGCCACGCCAATGTTGGCCTGTCGCAGCGCGGGCGCATCGTTGACGCCGTCGCCCGTCATCGCCACGATGTGGCCGCGCGCCTGCAAGGCGTTCACCAACTGCAGTTTTTGCTCCGGCGCCACGCGGGCGAAGACGTTGGCGTGCTCGGCGGTGGCGGGCAGATCGTGCGCCGGCACCGTGGCCAGCGCCCGCCCATCCAGAGCCTGAATGGATGCGCCGGCGTCCGCGAGGCCGATCTGCCGGGCAATGGCGACGGCGGTGCCGATATGATCGCCGGTGATCATCTTGACCTGAATGCCGGCGGCCCGGCATGCAGCCACGGCCTGGATGGCCTCGGGCCGGGGCGGATCAAGCATCGCCTGCAAACCGAGGAAGGTCAGCCCGCCCCGGACATGGTGGTGTCCTAGGGTCCGTTCCTGGTGCGCATGTTCACCGCGGGCAAAGGCCAGTACGCGCAAGCCTTGGGCCGTCAGGTCGGCTACCGCACGGTGAATGGCCGCACTGTCCAGCGGTACCCGCTGCAGTTCGGCATCGAAGGCGCTGTCGCAACGGCTGATCAGGCTCTCCACGGACCCCTTGAGGTAGATGTGCAGGGCATCCTCGGCACGGTTGTGATGTAGGGTGGCCATGAACTGGTGCGCCGACTCAAAGGGAATGGCATCCAGACGTGGGGCCAACTCTGCGGTCGGGTCGGCATGCAGTCCTGCCTTACGGGCCGCGACCAACAGAGCGACTTCGGTGGGATCGCCTTCGATTCGCCACTGACCGGCATCCGCCATTAGCCGCGCATCGTTGCAGAGCAGACCCGCCCGCAAGATTTCCACCAGCGCCGGAAATTCCGCCACAGCGACCGCTTGCCCGGCCAGGTGTAACTCCCCCTCCGGGGTATAGCCCGAGCCGCTGACGGTGAAGCCTTGCCCGCCGGCATGAACGGCCTGCACGGTCATTTGGTTCTGCGTCAGCGTGCCGGTTTTGTCGGAGCAGATGATGGTCGTCCCACCCAAGGTCTCCACGGCGGGGAGCTTGCGAATGATGGCATGGCGATGCGCCATGCGTCGGACGCCAATGGCCAGGGTGATGGTCACCGCCACCGGCATACCCTCGGGAATGGCGGCCACGGCCAGCGCCACCGAGGCAATGAAGGTTTCCACAAGGTTATCCCCACGCCACCAGCCAGCCAGCCAGAAAAGCCAGGCCCGCCAGACCGATGATGAACCACATCAACACCCAACTGAACTGGCCTATTTTCCGGGTCAGCGGCGTTTCCAGTTCGATGGCTTCACCGATGAGGCGGTTGATCCGGCCTATCTCCGTCCGGTCGCCGGTTTCCACCACGACACCCGTCCCCGTGCCATAAGTCACCAGGGTTGAGGAAAACGCGATATTGGCGCGATCGCCGAGCAACGTGTCTGCGGGGAGTGCGTGGGCATTTTTGTCGGCGGCAACCGATTCCCCGGTCAGCGCCGATTCGTCAATCTGCAACTCCCGGGTGTGCAGTAGCCGGAGATCGGCGGGCACCTTGTCGCCCGATTGCAGCAGCACGATATCGCCGGGCGTCAGTTCCGTCGAGGGAATGACGCGGCGCTGATCGTCCCGCAGCACCGTGGCGTTGATGCCGAGGGCGTTGGTCAGAGCGGCAATGGCCCGGAGCGCATTCATTTCCTGGATGAAGCCGATGACGGCATTCACCCCGACGACACCGAAAATGACGCTGGCATCGACCCAGCCCTTGAGCGGTCCGGTCACGGCGCCGGACACCAGGAGGATGTAGATGAGCGGATGGTGAAGCTGCGCCAGGAACAGCCGCAAGGGGCTCTTGCCCGGGCGCGGGGTCAGCCGGTTGGGGCCGTGGACGGCAATTCGCCGCGCGGCTTCGGGAATGGTCAGACCCTGGGTTGGATCGGATTTCAGGATCTCCAATACCGCAGAGGAAGACTGGTGATGCCAGGATTTTGTCGGAGCATTATTCATGGTGGTCAGCCTAATTTGAACCAGGGACGATCAGAACTGAAGCGGTTGCAGCGCGGTGCCGGGCTTGGCGGCGGCGGACGCCAGACCCGCTGATCCGGGGAAGGTGATGGCAACGCGCAGCCCCACGTCATCGGCGCCCGCGCCGATCCATAGCAGCGCCTGATGGAAGTCGGCAATTTCCTTGACGATGGCCAGGCCCAGTCCACACCCGTCGCCGGGACTGCCGGGGACCCGGTAAAAGCGTTCCAGCACCTTGCCGGATTCCACCGGAGTGAGCCCTGTGCCATCGTCGCTAACGCTCAATGTGGGGGCTGGCGTCCCGGTGACCGCCACCACGATCTCGCCGGATTCGCGTCCATAGCGGATAGCGTTATCGAGCAGATTGCCGAGCAATTCCCGCAGCAGGGTCGCATCGCCCGCTACCGAAACCGGGTGAGCGGGCGCGTCAAAGGCCAGTTCCATCCCACGTTCCAGCGCACGGGATGCCCATTCCAGACAGGTTTCGCGAGCGAGCTCAACAAGGTCTAGCGGACCGGTTTCGCGGCCACCCTGCAGTGACGATTCCGACTGGGCGAGAATAAGCAACTGACTACTGAGATGCGCCACGCGATCGGCCGCATTCTGGATATGCCGCAACGCCGGCTGCATGGTGTCCAGCGAATGCGCCCGAGCAGCGCGCTCCGCCTGTAACCGCAAGCCCGCCAGGGGGGTACGCAATTGATGCGCGGCATTTTCAATGAAGCGGCGCTGGCTGGCGATGGCGTCCCCCAATCGCCCCATCAGGCCATTGATGGTAAGCGCAAGCGAACTCACCTCAAGAGGGATGTCCGCGTCGGGAATCGGCGTCAGGTCCCGCGCGGAGCGGCGGTCGATCAGCGTCGTCAAATTCTCGAGTGGCCTGAAACCGCGTTTGATGCTGCTCCAGACATGCAGCAGGGTCACCAGGACCAGTAACAATTGCGGTAATGCCACGGCGAGAATGATTTCCTGCAGGATGCCGCGCCGCTTGCGCAGCGTCTCCGCCACCGATACCACCACCTCTTCCGCACTGGCGGCAGGGGCTATCTTCACGGAAACGACGCGTACCCGCTCGCCCTGCATGTCGAGATCGTGGTGCAGCGGTTCATTCAACTCAAGCCCGGTCATGCTGGGACTGGGCAATGCGGCATCCCCGGCCATAAACCCGCCATCAAGGGACTCAATTTTGAAGAATGTCTTATCCATCTCATCCCAGCGAAAGACTTCGACGGCGATGGGCGGCAACTCGAACGAAACCCGGTTTTTGTAGGATTTGACTTGTTGCGCCAGGGAGCGAGCCGAGTCCAGCAGCCAACGGTCATAAGCCAGGTTTGCAAAGTGGAGCGTCACAAAATAGGAGATGGCCACGTCCACCAGAACCACCAGCAGCAATGGCCAGATGAGTCGCTGCAGCAACCAGGCGCGAAGGCTATGCGGCCGGCTCATGGATCGCTTTATCCAGAAGATACCCCAAACCTCGCAGGGTGCGGATGCGAATCCCTTCGGGAGCCAGCCGACGCCGCAGCCGATGAATGTATACCTCGATGGCATTGTCAGCCAATTCTTCCGCACCTACCACCAGGCGCTGGGCGATGCGTTCCTTGCTGACCACCCGGCCAGCCTGCACCATCAGCGCTTCCAACACCCCCTGCTCTCTGGAGGGGAGTAGCAAGGGTTTCTCGGCCAGGAAAAACTGGTGATGAAAGGTGTTCAAGCGCAGTGCGCCCACCACGAGTTCCTGCGCAAAGCCACCTTGGCTGCGGCGCAATAGCGCCTGCACTCGTGCTTCCAATTCACGCAGTTCAAAGGGTTTGGTCATGTAATCGTCGGCGCCTAACTGGAGCCCACCGATGCGGTCATTGAGACCCTCCCGAGCCGTCAGTATCAAGACCGGCAGGATCGACCTACGGGCGCGCAACTGGCTGAGCACATCCAGCCCGTCCCCATCCGGCAGCCCCAGGTCGAGAATCAACAGATCGTACGCGTCGGTATGCAATGCGCCGCGGGCAAAACCGGCCGTCATGGCCAAAGTAACATCAAAGCCAATCTCGGTGAGGCTCTGCGAAAGGCCATCGGCCAGAGCGGCGGCGTCCTCTACCAACAGGATTTTCATGGCAGGAACAGACACTGAAAGGTTAGTGAAAGGTTGGGTTGGTAAAGTAATACGGATTTTGAGCGCCTGCCCGCAGAATAGAGTATGCGGACCATCCTGGCGCTCGGTGTGTAGCTTAATCCAAAAACCCAGCGCCACAACATCTTCGCCAATGATACCGACCCCGCGTGAACTTTCGCTGCAAGGGCGCGACCCCCGACTGGATTTGATCCGCGGCTTCGCGCTCCTCGTGATCTTCATCAACCACATTCCCGATAATGAAGGGCAATGGTTGACGTTGTCCCGTTATGGCTGGAGCGATGCGGCGGAGATGTTCGTCTTCTGTTCCGGGTATACCGCCGCGCTGGTATTCGGCCGCGGCTTCACTCAGGCTGGCTTATGGTTGGGAACCATTCGGGTAGTGCGGCGATGTGTGCAAATTTATGCGGTGCATCTGGCCCTCTTTGCCGCCCTCGCGCTGACGTGCCTGCTGGGGAATATCCTCTTCCCCGCCCATGACTACATCCAGAAACTCAATATCCGCTTTTTCTTCGAGCAGACACAGGAGGCTCTACCGGCCTTGGTCACGTTGCGGTACTTGCCCAACGGTATCGATATTCTGCCCATGTATCTGGTGTTATTGGCCTGGACACCCGCATTCTGGGCACTGGCAAGGCTGAGCCGTACCGGCACCGTACTCGCTTCCCTTGGTCTCTATGTGGCCACTTACTTGATCAATATGGACCTATCGGCCGAACCCGCGACCGCCAGGGGCTGGTTTTTCAACCCCTTTGCGGGAACCTCGATTAACCTCAAACTTGTGCAATCGACGCATTATAAATCAGTGCTTTAGGTTTATGATTTGGGTGAAAAGGTGGGTTTTCGAGGTTCCCTTGCCTGGCAGTTGCTGTTTTTTGGCGGGTATCTGCTGGGCGCGGGTTGGGTCAGAATCCCCCTGGGTGGCAACCGCCCCCTCCTCACCAGTTGGGCCATTGTGCTCATCGCGATACCTTTCTCCCATGAGGCGACCCTGCGGCCCTTTGCCTGGATGGCTGATACCTATGGCCATCTTGAACCCTGGTTTGAAAAGACCCGACTGGGCCCATTAAGAATCGTGCATTTTGCGGCGTTGGGGTACTTGGCTATGACGCTACTCAACCGCCACATGGCCTGGATGGCAACCGGTCCGGTACTCAAGATACGGAACCTGGGTCAGCACTCGCTGGCGATCTTTGCACTGGGTGTGTTGCTGGCGCGGGTGTGTGGCATGGTTTTGGATCAGACCGGACATTCGCTGATGCCACTCCTCGTCATCAATCTGGGTGGCTTGCTGTTATTGATCGGCCTCGGCCAATGGCTGACCTGGCTGGAGGGTAAGCCATGGAAACAAACCATCACACCCAAATCCTCGAAATTCTCATCTCCTCTAGTCTTACGCTTTAGCCTGGAAGACTTTCGGACGCTGGTTCTGCAGCCACTTAAGGTAGGCTTATTGCTGTTGCCTCTGGCCGTCAGTCCCTTCTTGTTGCCCAAGAAGCCAGCGCCCATTCAGCCCCAGAATGAAGCCTGGCAATGTGCGAATGCCGCCCATGAGGAAGTAGCTGATCAAGCCAGCCTCCAGCACCCCCCTGCGACAATGGCCAGGACCGCTGGGCTTTGGCCTGCTAACGCGACTGATGCCGGGGGGGACGCCTTCTGACGTATCGCACCGTCGGTCATCCCGTAGCCCATCCCCGGCGGCGACGAAGTCTACGCCAGATTCAGTGAAGCCTGATATGAAATGAATCTTACGGGCCGGAGGATTGAGTGTGGCGATGATCTCCACTCTCTCGTCAGGCCGATAGTGCCGATAATAGCCAATGCGGATGTGAGTACATGCGGCCGAGGGTGCCACGCACGCCAGCCAGCCAGTCGCTCCTCGACCGCGAGGCAGGGGTACACGCCGCCTCCAGCGGGCGGCGCTGACCGAAATCGAGCCGCAACAGGGCCGCCCGGGCCGACAGTCGGCACCTGACCGAGTCAGCGCCTGAACGGATTGTTTATGATTGAGCCCTCCGCGTTTTCCCGATGAACCACCGTGACTAAAAACCTCAGCACCCCCCGCCTCATTCTTACTCATGGCAACCACCCGGAAACCCTGCGGGATCTGCTGGTGTCATGGATGAAGCGCTATCCGCTGCCGCCGCTGGAGAACGAGGTCATCCTGGTTCAGAGCAACGGTATCGCCCAATGGCTGAAACTGGCGCTGGCGGCCGATCCCTCGGCAGATGGCCGCGCGGGCGGCTGCGGCATCGCG
>JBKCCF010000136.1:0-3626 GCA_046305255.1 Methylococcaceae bacterium | reverse complement strand
TGCCTCTGTGACCTTATCGACCATCAGCTATTTGGCGAGTAAACCATGTCCCTGCCTGCCGTTTTCCTCTCCCGCCTTCGCGAGATTTTCCCGGTCGACGCCGTCTTCACCGACCCGGCTGATTGCTGGGTCTATGGCTATGACAACAGCAAGCGCCAGGTGCTGCCGGATGCGGTGGTGTTCCCGCTCTCGCACCCGCAGACGCTGGCGCTGGTGCGGCTCTGCAACGAATATGAGGTGCCATTGACCGCCCGCGGCCGGGGTACCGGTACCACCGGCGCTACGGTTCCGCTCAAACAGGGCGTAGTGGCCTCCTTCGAGCGCATGAACCGGATAGTGGAGTTCTCGGTTGATAACCGCTACATCATTGTTGAACCCGGCATCACCAATCAAGCGGTGCAGGATGCCGTCAAGAGCCAGGGCTTCTTCTGGCCGCCCGACCCCACCAGCGCGCCCTTCTGCAGCGTCGGCGGCAATCTTGCGTACAACTCTGCAGGGCCCCGTGCGGTCAAGTACGGCACACCACGGGAAAATACCCTGGGTTTACGCGCGATCACCGGGGCCGGCGAAGAACTGCGGGTCGGTGTCTGTACCACCAAGGGAGTCGTAGGCTACGATCTTACCCGCCTGCTGATTGGCTCCGAGGGCACACTGCCCCTCAACACCGAAGCGACTCTCAAGCTTACCCCGCTTGCCGAGAGCAAACGCACGCTGCGGGCTGTCTATGCCACCGTCGATGCTGCCGCCCGGGCCATTGCCCGCATTATGGCCCAGCCCGCCGTACCCTGTGCGCTGGAGTTCATCGACGGCAATGCCATTGAAATGGTGCGGCGTTATTCCACGGCAGGCTTGCCGGAGCAGGCGGGTGCCCTGCTGATGATTGAAGTCGATGGGTTCGCGGCGGCCATGACTCCACAAATTGACAGCATTCGGGCGGCAGCCGAGAACGAAGGTCTGCTCGAATTCCGTATCGCCAACAGTGCCGAGGAAGTCGAAGCGCTGTGGCAGACCCGCAAGGCCCTGTCGCCGACCCTGCGCAAAATCGCGCCGAAGAAGATCAACGAGGATGTCGTGGTGCCGGTCACCGAACTCCCCGCCCTGATTGCCGGGCTGGACGAGCTCTCGCGCCGCTATGGCCTGCCCATCGTCAATTTCGGCCATGCTGGCAACGGCAACATCCACGTCAACCTGATGTACGATCCCGGCAAACCAGGGGAGGACGAAAAAGCCCATGCCTGTCTTGATGAAATGTTCAGCCTGGTATTGCGGTTACGCGGCACCCTTTCGGGTGAGCATGGCGTGGGGATAGAGAAGCGCGCGTATGTCGGTCGCGAACTCGACCTGACCTCGTTGGCGATGATGCAGGCCATCAAACGCCAGTTTGACCCCAAGGGTATCCTGAACTGGGGCAAGAGTCTGCCTGACTGAGCGCGCGTCAGTTTTCGGTCCGGAACAGCCGAACCCGTCGCCTGCCCCCGCGGTAGGCAAGCGCGGCCTGATACTCCTGGTGCTGCCATTGTTGCAGGTGCCAGTCGTGGACAGGGCCATAGTCCGTCGGCACGGCCCGGTAGTGACCTGCGGTGAGATCCGGCACAATCGCCCGAACACCGACAGCAAGACCCCGCCCCACCGCTTTCGCAAACGCTTCCTTGGCGGTCCAGCGGCGGGTGAAGTCAGCCAGTTGTTGCTCCTTCGGCACGGTCAGCCACTCTGCCAGCTCATCCGCCGCCAGACAGACTCTCGCCAGCCCTTCAAGGTTTTTGCGGGGCCGCATCATTTCGATGTCCACACCTAACGCGGTATCACGGGCAAAGGCCAGCACCGCAAACCGGCGGGTGTGGGAGAGGTTAAACACCAGCCCCTCATGTTCTGCCGTTCCCGCCAGCCGGGGCTTGCCGTGAGGGTTCAGCGCGTAAGAAAGATCTGCCGGATGCAAGCCGAGATAGCCCGCCAGCAGCACCCGCAGCCGGCTGCGGGTACTCAGGTAATCCGCCCGCGCGCATTCGTCCCGCAGCCGCGCCGCCCGCGCCAGTTCTGCAGCATCAAGCCATGCCTGCCCGGATGCGCCCGCCGCCATCACGGCCGTCAGCGGGTGCAGCCAGAGGTGAACCTCGGCGGGCGGGAGATCGGTCTGCGCGGTCATCACGCGATATTCCTCATCAGGCTAAATCCGGCATACTTTATAATCACAGGGTAGCAAAACCCGGCCACTGCCGTCTGCCGCCCCCTCACCGTTGTAACAGCGAAATATCCGACCATGACTCACAGCCCTGCCCGAACCTGCGACGTACTGGTAATGGGGGGTGGCCCGGCCGGCTCGGCCATCGCGACCTTGCTGGCCGAAAAGGGCCGTCGCGTGGTGCTGCTGGAAAAAGACCACCACCCGCGCTTCCACATTGGCGAATCGCTGTTGCCGCTGAGCCTGCCCTATCTGGATCGCCTGGGCGTCACGGAGCAGGTCGAACAGATCGGCCTGCGCAAATACGCCGCAGAATTTCATTCCATGGATCATGGCTGTCAGAGCGATTTCCGCTTCGGTGAGGCCATCGACAGGAACTACCCCTATTCTTACGAGGTAAGACGTTCGGCATTCGACCATATCCTGCTGCAAAACAGCCGTAGCAAAGGGGCCGAGGTGATGGAGGGCTGCCGCGTCACCTCCGCCCACCTGAACGATGACGGCATCACCCAGATCACCGCCCGCTGCGATGATGGCAGCGACATACACTACAGCGCCCGTTTTTACGTCGACGCAACCGGCAGGGATACCTTCCTGGCCAACGTACTCGGTAGCAAACAACGCAATCGCAAACACGCCAGCGCCGCCCTGTACGGCCATTTTGACGGCGCCCGACGCAACAGCGGTCAGGACGAAGGCAATATCTGCATCTACTGGTTCGCGCATGGCTGGTTCTGGTTCATCCCGCTCAAGGATGGCACCACCAGCATCGGCGCAGTATGCAGCCCTGCCTATCTGAAAACTCGCTCGGTGCCGGTCGAACAATTCCTGCTCGACACCATCGCCCTCTGTCCCGGCCTCGCGGCCCGGCTGGCCGATGCTCGGCTGAACGGTGAGGTGACCGCAACCGGCAATTATTCCTATCAGTCCAGTCGCATGCATGGCCGAAATTACCTGATGATTGGCGATGCCTTTGCCTTCATTGACCCAGTGTTCTCCAGCGGCGTGCATATCGCCCTGCACAGCGGCTACCGGGGTGCCGAGGTGGTAGACCGCATTCTTGACCATCCCGCGTCGGCGCCCGTCGAACTGCGGCAGTTTCAACGCGAGATCAGCCGCAGCCTCAAGACCTTTTCCTGGTTCATCTAGCGCGTCACGACGCCTGCCGTGCGCGATATGTTCATCTATCCGCGCAACATTCTGGGCGTCAAAACAGGCGTATTGTCTCTGCTGGCGGGTGATGTGTTCAGGGACACCCCCTTGCGACTGCGGCTACTGGTGTTCCGGGTCATCTTCTGGATCAAAAGCCTCTGCATGCCGAGGCAGAGCCTTGCCGCCCTGCGCCGACGGCGCAAGAGCATGGCGCTGAGCTGACGCATGAGCGCGGCCCTCTGCCAGCCTCCCGGGCGGGCCGAACCTGCCACCCACGGCCAGTGCCCGATTTTCC
>JBKCCF010000135.1:0-2471 GCA_046305255.1 Methylococcaceae bacterium | reverse complement strand
GAACCAGCCCACCCCCTTGTTCCATCTCTTCAGCGGCGGCACCATGCTGGGCGCCTTTTTCATCGCCACCGATCCCGTAACCGCCGCCACCACACCAGGGGGCCGCATCCTCTTTGGCAGCGGTATCGGGCTTTTGGTCTACATCATCAGGAGTTGGGGGGGCTATCCCGATGGCGTGGCCTTTGCCGTGCTCTTGTTTAATCTGGCGGCACCGACGATTGACTACTACAGCCGCCCCCGCGCGTATGGACATTCCTCATGACTTTTTCTGCGTTACCCTTGAGGCACCCGGCGTTAATGCTCGGACTGTTTGCGCTGATTGCCCTGGGTCTTGTCGTTACGCTACATGAGTGGACGCGGGAAGGCATCGCAGCCAACGAACAGGCCGAACTGTTCAGCGAAATGGCCGCATTACTGCCTGCCGACAGTTTTGATAATGCCCTGCTGACCGACGTAACAGCCGTAGTGGACGCCCGTCTAGGCACGAAACAGCCCGCTCCGGTCTACCGGTTACGCAAGGCGGGGCAGCCGGTTGCCGTGGTGATATCGCCCACTGCAACCGACGGCTACAACGGCAGTATCAGTCTGCTGGTCGCCATCAAGACAGACGGGGTGCTTGCAGGTGTCAGGGTCATCCGTCATCGCGAAACACCCGGCCTTGGCGATGCGATTGAAACGACCAAATCAAACTGGATCCGAAAGATGGACGGACGCTCACTGGAGCACCCGCCGCCCGCACGCTGGCAGGTGCGGCGCGATGGCGGTGATTTCGACCAACTGGCCGGCGCGACCATCACCTCGCGGGCGGTCATCAAATCGGTACGCCAGACCCTTGAGTTCTACCGCGATACCTCGTCCCGGCTATTTGATCGCGATGACAAAGCGCAGTGACACACCGGAGCCGCAACAATGACGTCCACCCCAAATTCTTTCACCCGAATCGCTATCTCGGGACTGTGGCACCAGAATCAGGGACTGGTCGCCCTGCTGGGACTCTGCCCGCTACTGGCCGTCAGTAATTCAGTCATCAACAGTCTGGCGCTGGGTTTGGCTACGACGGTCGCCCTCGCGCTATCAAATACCAGTATTTCGTTATTACGCGACTACATCAGCCATGAACTTCGTTTACCGGCATTCGTGCTCATCATCGCCGCCATCGTCACACTGATCGACCTGTCGATGAATGCCTGGTTTCACCCACTGCACAAAGTGCTGGGTATTTTCATTCCACTGATTGTCACCAACTGCGCCATCATGGGCCGGGCTGAGGCTTACGCATCACGGCAGCGGGCGGATCGCGCGCTGGTTGATGGGGTTTTCATGGGGCTGGGGTTTACCCTGGCGCTGGTGACACTGGGCGCTCTGCGCGAGGTCATCGGTACGGGCTATCTGCTACAGGGGGCTGAACGTATGTTCGGCGTGAACGCTATAGACTGGAGTATCCGCGTCATCCCCGATTATCAGGGCTTCCTGCTCGCCATCCTGCCACCAGGCGCCTTTATCGGCCTCGGCCTGCTCATTGCCCTGAAGAATGTGATTGATCAGCGGGTTATAGCTCGACAGCCCCCCCCGGCCTCACCCTCTTTCACGTCTTCGCGATGAGGCTGCAAGGTCAGTCATGAATCAGGAGAAACGCCGACTTATTTTCCAGCGGCTGTGCGATGCCATACCCAACCCCGTCACCGAACTGGAATACAGCACACCTTTCGAACTTCTGGTAGCCGTTGTTCTGTCGGCACAAGCGACCGACAAGGGCGTTAACAAAGCAACCCGCCGGCTGTTTCCGGTCGCCAGCACGCCAGAAACCCTGCTGGCTCTCGGGGAAGAGGGTCTCAAGGGCTATATCAACACCATCGGACTCTTCAACAGCAAGGCCAAACATCTCATCGGACTGTGTCAGGGATTGCTGGATCGGCATCAGGGCCAGGTGCCTCGGGAACGGGACGCCTTGCAGGCACTGCCGGGCGTAGGCCGAAAAACCGCCAATGTGATCCTCAACACCGCTTTCGGCCAGCCGACGATTGCGGTTGATACCCATATTTTTCGGGTCGCCAATCGAACCCGCCTCGCCCCCGGCAAGACGGTCCTCGAAGTTGAACGCCGACTGGAAAAATCCACGCCCAAAGAGTTCCTGCAAAACGCACATCATCTCCTGATTCTGCATGGGCGCTATACCTGCACTGCCCGCAGTCCAAAATGCACCCATTGCTCCATTAACGAACTCTGCGAATATCCGGAAAAGCGACACTGACAATCGCCATCTGATTTCTTTCATGCTCATGAGGCCTGATGTCTTGACGATGAAGCGTTTGGAATTATTAGCGTCCGGTTAGTCCGCGCTGAACAACTCGTAGCCCATTGATTTATCGTAGAAGAAGACCCTCTTTTCAGCTCTGGAATTGCCAGAAATGAGATAATACCCCCCTGTTTTCTTGCAAATTCTGTCGGGGTTTTTATGGGTCCGAAGAGGT
>JBKCCF010000134.1:0-9529 GCA_046305255.1 Methylococcaceae bacterium | reverse complement strand
ATCAGAGCGGCAAGGCGGCCGAGGACATTGCCCGGATGATTGAAGGGATTCAGGGCAATACCCGCAGTGCGGTTTCAGTGATCGACACGGTGGCGACCACCATCAGCGAGATCAATGCGTCGTCGGCGCGGATCTACAAGGCGGTGGAATCGCAGACGGATACAGCGGTAAAAAGCGCGGAAAAGCTGATGGGCGCGAGTCAGGGGGTGGCCGAAATTGCCCGTTCCATTACCGAGGTGGCCAAGGGCGCCATCGACATGTCGCGCAACGCCAGCGAGGCGGCCCGGGCAGCGACCGATGTGTCGCAGAATGCCAGCGGTGCCGCCCACGGTGCTCGGGATATTGCGGTGAACATCCGGGGGGTCAGTCAGGCGACCTTGCAGAACACTGCCAGCGCCGAGCAGGTCAATCAGACGGCGAACCATCTTAATGCGATTTCCGCCAACCTCAACAAGATCGTGCGGCGCTTTCGCGTGCGCAGTGGCGATGGTGCGGCATGAGGATGGCGCGCGACCCTAGCGGGGATTCCCCATGAATGCCCTGACCCCGAAAACGATACCGGATTCGGCGTCGGCCCAAAACAGTGTGCTGATCGTGGATGATTCGCGTACCTCGCGCGCTTTCATTGAGACGGTCATTAACGGTCAGCCTGACTTGCGGGTGGTAGGTTCGGTCTTCAGTGGCGAGAAAGCGCTGGCGTTCCTTCGCACCACCACACCTGATGTGGTGACCCTGGATGTCGAAATGCCCGGCATTGGCGGTCTTGCAACCCTTGAGCAGATCCAGCAGATCAACGCAGGGCTCCCTCGCAATCAGCGGATCGGCGTGCTGATGGTCAGTGCTTACACGCTGGGCACGGCGGAAGTGACGCAGGCTGCGCTGCGGGCGGGTGCCTATGATTTTGTCACCAAACCCAGTACCCAGATTGATGATCGCACACCGCTGGACTTCCGGCATGATCTCATCGTCAAGCTGCGTCAGTACCTGCAAAGGCGTAGCTGTGGGGCGCTAGTCAGTGCCCAGCCTGTCCGGCAGATTCAGTCCGATCCGTCTATGGTGGGCTGCGCGCCCTCTGGTGGTGGCAGGACGGTGGCCGCCGTCCTGATCGGGGCGTCTACCGGTGGACCCAAGGCCCTCGCGGAGTTGCTGCCGGCGCTGACCGCCGCCATTGATGCGCCCATTCTGATTGTGCAGCATTTGCCCGTTGGTTTTACCCGTTCGCTGGCCGAGAATCTGCAACGCCGGACGGACTGGCCCGTGCATGAGGCCGAACACGAGCAGGTGATACTACCGAGAAATATCTATGTTGCTCCGGGTGGCCGCCATCTGACTGTGGCGGCACGACCATCAGGGAAATGGGTCAGCGTGCTGACCGATGACCCGCCCGAAAGTGGCTGCCGTCCTTCCGCCAGCGTGTTGTTCCGGTCAGCTGCGACCGCGTTTGGGGCTGAAGCAATGGCGATTATTTTGACCGGCATGGGCAATGATGGGACGACAGGTTTGTGTGATATCCGCCGTCAGGGCGGTTATGTCATCGCTCAGGATGAGGCGTCCAGTGTGGTGTGGGGCATGCCGGGTAGTGCGGTGGCCGCGGGCGCTGCGCAACGGGTTTTACCGCTTGATCTGATGGCTGCCCATGTTGCTGCCATGACCCGTGAGAGCAGGGGCGTTTGATTGATATGGAGTTGACCGACGCGACCTATGAAACCCTCAGGGCGGTCATACACCAACTGTGTGGCCTGGCGTTGCTGGATGACCGCAAGTACCTCATTCGTGATCGGCTTGGCAGGGTACTGCAACGCCATGCACTAAACGGGTTTGATGAGCTGGCCCTGCGCTTGATGACGGGTCAGGAGGGTGGGCTTGAGACCGAGGTAGTCGATACCATCCTGACCGGCGAGACTTCATTTTTGCGTGACCCCCATGTTTTTGCGGCGCTGGCGGAGGAGGTGCTACCTGACATTGTCCGCCGCCTTGAGCAACCCGGCAGACCGCTCCGCATTTTCAGTGCCGGGGTCTCGACCGGACAGGAAGCCTACAGTCTGGCGATGGTGGCTCAGGAGCACTTCTCGGGGCAGGCCCTTCCCGGGGGGGAGATGTTTTCAATACGGGCTACCGATATTTCAGCGAGAGCGTTGTCCGTTGCCAGTGCCGGTATCTATCATGCCCGCGACCTTGAGCGGGGGCTTGATGCCGATCGCAGGGGCAGGTATTTCGATGCGGTGGGTGACCGCTTCAAGGTCAAGGCAAGTCTGCGGGAGAGGATAGCGTTCTCTCGTCTCAATTTCATGGATCCTTTACCGCTGTCCGACCGGTTTGATCTGATCTGCTGCCGCAACGTGATGATTTACTTTGATGAGGCATTACGGCGTCAATTGTGTCAGCAGTTCCACCGCTTGCTGCAACCACAGGGCTGGCTGGTGTTGGGAGCGGCCGAAAATCTTTATGGGCTGTCGGCTGATTACCGCTCGGTTCAACTGGGTCGCAACGTGTTGTGCTACCGGCGGAACAACTGAGGCGTGAAGAGGGTTGGGCAGATTTTGTGCTGAATGCGGGCTGATCACTCGGGGCGGTTCCGGCCCTTTTTTGTGGCTATGCTTCTGATTTCTGGCAATGACGGTAAAACAAGAGCAAGGGAGTAGGGCCTGTGGCGATCTATAAATTCATGGTTATCCTGATCGTGCTGGTTGTCAGTACGGTGCTGGCCGTTAAGGGCTATATCGAGGCTGATGCGGTCAAGGGGGTTTACTCGCAGTGTTCCAGCATGACCACTCAGACGCCCAGACACACCAGGGCTCAGTCAGTCGTTCTGGAGATCAATGACGGCTCGAAAACCGGCGTCGATTGCAGCGCCATCAGTCCGGTCACCATACGCAGGACGGGTCTTTACTTCGTGATCGCTGCCGGTCAGGTGGGTGCTTCGAGAAAAGACACTCAGGGCGGCTATCTCGACCTGTGGCTGATACGGAACGGCAAGCCGGTGGCCAACAGTAATACCCGGCAATACATCAGAACAGCCGACGACACCGCCGTGCTGGTTTCGCAGGCGGCAATGGAACTCAATGCAGGCGATACGCTGTCATTAGGGTTTCGTGTCAGTGACGCTAATCAGGGCGTGGGCCTGGTGGCTACGCCATCCACACCGGAGGAGCCGGGTATACCGAGCATGATTTTTTCGGTCATGAGTTTATAGGGGCGGGGAGCCTGATCCCGGTCGTCCGGTGCCCTCTGGGTTCAGCTCCGCGCCGCTCTGTCTGGCAGGCGCAGAGACAGCGGATGTGCCGCCTCTGTACCCGGCACAGTCTGGACTATGCCCGCTTCAGGCGGTAGGCCTGGCGACCGCTGACCGTCATCACACCAAGGTGTGCCAGCAAGGTGGATGTCGTGCCATTCAGTGAGCCGGTGAAGGCCCCAAGGATGCAGGCGATATTGGCGAGTGCCGAGGCTTTGCCGGTTGACCGGGCCTCTTTTTGATGCGACCGCGCAATATCGGACGTTGCAACCAGTGCCGACAGGCGGTGGTCGACGAGTTCGATATCGGCATCGCTGGCGGCGCCCGGTGGGTAATCACAAATGGTCAGCGCGCTTGCCGCAGGCAGCAGCGGGAGACTGCCGATATAGGCGGTAGGCAGTTTCATGGCAGTGAGCATCTGGATAAAGCGGACTTTTTGTTCCGCGGTCATGGCCGGTGCCAAAAGATCAGCCGCATAGGCCGCTGCCGAGCTATCGGTTGCAGGATGACCGCCCTGTATCAATACAACGGAGTAGCCGAGCGTCTTCAGTCCGTTGATGTCAGCAGCAGCGACCTGTATCCCCGATGGCTGACTCGCCCCCGCATCGTCTTCAATGGGCGTAATGGCTGCCGCGTCAATCAGTATGACGCGGCATGCCGCCAGTCGATCCAGTGCGCTGGTGGACGTGATCAGCGCGCCTGCCTTTAGCGCGGAACGCATGTCCACAAAGAACTGGGTGGGCGAAATGATGCCGGGGCCGGTGATCCAGTCCTGATGCAGTACCGCGCTTGCCATATGCAGGCCACCTGTGGATGTGGCAATCCCTGCGATCGCCAGATTAGGTAGCACGGTCCAGTCGCTACTTTTTCGGGCCTCCTGCTTCAGATAACCATCCCTGGCCAGATGGGCGGCAAGACCGGCGACGCGCTGTTCGAGGTGCTCTTGGTTGGGGTTGCCTTCCAGCCACCGTTGCCGGCCGTCTGTCATGACGCTGGGCACGGTTGACGGGGACTCGCCGACAGGGGTTTGGTCTGGCAATGCGACGGGCGGGTCCTGCGTGATCAGGTCTGTTCTGGCGGCATAGATGTCATGAGTCAGTTTGCGTGCTTCACGAGTGACCTCGCGTTGCCACTTTCTTTTCCAGAAGCATCCCAGCCATTCCGCGAGAGCAGAAGCAAAAGGGGCTGCTGTGGCGACAGAGCAGGCAAGCACGACGGACTGGAAAAAGGGTGCACCCAGTTTCCCGCGCATGGCTTCCCGTCCCACTTCACCAAACAGCGGTAGCCGAGTCAAAACCAGAACCAGCGATGCCGCCGGGATGAGCGGCGGATACATGAACTGCCCTGCGCCACAGAGAACAAAGTTCAGATTGGCCCCCGCAAATGGCACTTTTGCATAGGGTACCAGCGGGTAATTCGACACACTGGGGTTAGTCAGCAAGGACTCTATCTTTCTGAGTAGGGGTTCAAGGGCGAGGTGACGGTCGTGGCGGATGATCAATCGCTGCCCGAGCCGGCTGAAACTGGCCTTCTTGACACCTGGCAGGCGGGACATCATCTCGATGAAGGGTTTTGACCGGCTGACTTTCGCCTTGATGATCTCAGGGTGGCTAATACTGATTTTCTCCGGCCCAATGGACTGGATGTCTAAAAATGTGACGAGGTGTTGCCAGCGCTGCAGTCGCAAAGGTTGACCCCAAACGTTGGCCAACCGAGGCAGCGGGACGGGCCGGTCGATGGCTTGGCCAGACCTGTCGATGGCGGCGGCAATAGCCGCCAGACACGCATGGATATCCGCCTTATCGGCGAATTCCAACCGGCATTGATGCTGATCGGGTTCTATTACTGCGGCATAAGTCTCGGGTAGCCCGAAGCAGGCTAACAAAAACTGTTCCGCTAAATCGGGCCTGAGTGCGGCGAAGACCGTGGGGTTTTCAATGGTCACGGAGTGTTGGGAACAGTGCACGTGAAGGGCCTTCATTAACGATGCTCCTAGTGAAGTGAGGCGATTGGGTTATGGTGACCACCACCCTCGGTGGCCGGTGGTTTTACATTCCCATGTCGTTATGTGTATTGCAAGTGTTAGGTGACATAATTTGAAGGTTTTGCCCAGAGGGGATGATTCAGGCCGTTAGCATTGAGTGAGAACTTGTGGGAAGGCAACCGCCGCGGTCATCGTCCCAACGGGTCAGGGCTTACGATGCGCAGCCCGAAGCGAACTATTCGGAGTCAAAAAAGGGGTGGCTGCCGTGAAGCAGTCACCCCTAAGTGCTGGTTATCTCTGTATCCCCTGAAGATGGCGATAGGATTGATCACGGTCTGATGGCGCCTTGTCGGCCGGTCATCCTGTGAGTGAATAATCGTATTGCCGCCTTTCTAGCGTGTTGCTAGTCCAGGGCCGTGATTTCTACTTGTGCTACCCCATGGATGCCTAACGCGCGCGCAGCACCTTGGGATAGGTCAATCAGGCGTCCACGAGAGAAGGGCCCGCGGTCATTGATCTTGACCACGATCGATTCATCGTTCGCCAGATTGGTTACCCTGACAAATGAGTTCATTGGCAGGGTTTTATGCGCCGCAGTGAAAGAGTTTTTGTCAAAACGTTCACCTGACGCTGTTTTGCGTCCATGTAGACCGGGTCCATACCAGGAGGCATGTCCGGTCGCTTGATAGGATGCTTCTTCCATTTCAGCCATCGCCTGTTCGCTTGCGATAAACGCGAGACATAACACTAGAGTTCTGATCATGAATACCTCGACAGTTTTGTGACGTCCGAAAGTTTCGGGTGCGTCACGGGTTGGCGCGGATGCCAGTGGAACAGACCGTTTTTAGTTGTCTTGGCTTTTCATCGGGTTGATTGACGCCCGTTATTCACTGGTTTTCCGCTTGGGTTTCAGCGCAGGGCTGAATGGAGCGATGATGGGGTGGGCTTGGATCGCTTCAGGCGCTCCAGACCCTCTGTCATCATCATGTTTTCGCGAACTGAAATCAGTCCGGAAAATACTTGAAAGGCGTATGCCGCTTGTTGATAGAGGCTAGAAACTAACACAGCGAAAGTATGGGGGCAAGCCTCACGCCTGCCTGATCGCTCCAAACCAGTCATGGTAACGAATGTCAGTCAGGCTGATTGCTAAGCCTGACTGATGTAAGGTGACCTTTTGGGAGGAAACGAGAGGGGCTCGAAATGGCGATGAATAAGAAGTTTATTTGGTGGATTGTAGACGCTATTTTCAACGGTGGCCTAGCTCACTGTGGGTGCGTTTACCTGTGGCCGCCATTGGCTGCCCCATACTCAAGGCGATCGCCGAGTCTAGCTGGATCAACGCTATCCCTGGCGATCCCAAGGCCCGTCGGTACGGTTTCTGCCTTGCGTTTGGCTTCCGCAAGTACGCAGCCGATTAGCCTGTCACCTTGTGCTGTCAGTTCAAGCAGCGTTACGACCAGCGCATCCCCATGAACGTCTTCTGGTTGCCGCTAACAGTTGCAAACCCAGGCCTCGGTGGCCAATTTTTTGACGTTCATTGCCATTCAGGACTCGCTATCAAGCAACCCTTAGCGCCTCCTCAAGGAGTTTATATAGTCGGCCATCGCTCTTGATCGGTCGGCAATCAAGGTGATCTCTCAACACATTAGGCCTAAGTGGAGTCCTGCCCATCAGGTAATTCAATGCGTCCTCCAGTTCGGCATCATTAGTAGCCACAAGCTGAAGCAGCCTCTGTTCAGCGGCTTTAGACTCGGTGCTGGACCTCTTAAAAAATCCACTGCTCTCTCGTTTGTACTTTTGTAGCGCAATGTTGACGGCATCTCTCAGTTTTGGAACGGCGGCCTCATCTGCAACGATGGGCCCTGCAATACTGCGGAGAGTTTGAACCGTTTTCTGATCGCTGATGTTGCCGTCGTCCGTGATGAGGCCATAGCTCCAGCTCCGTTCCCGGGCATCGACCAGCGAAAGTCCTCGATGCAAAATCGCGCGCGCCTCGGTGCCAGAATCAGCGAACTGAACTTCACCGATCAGGACGGTCAACCCTTCCCTCACATCGGCTTTCACAACAGTCCGCTGCAGGTCTCGCAATTTGCCCAGAATATCTGTTTTTTCCTTGTTCATGACGCTACCTGCACCTTCGAGCGCACCAAGGTCATTGGCGTATGCAAAACCCACAGGCCAATCGCCTATCAGTTCTTCTCCAAAAGCTTTTAGCTGTTGTTCAACAAAACGGTAATGGAATTTTGCCGCAACATTAAACTTGAAATAGTCCAGAGTCAGGAATTCTGCTGGTGTCAGCCAGGCTTTCTTGGTGGCTGAACTAGCCTGATCAACCCATTCGCTTTTTCCAGGAACCCAATGGGTTAGGGGGAAGTCATTCAAGCTGTCATCGACGCCTTGGAAGATATCGATCAAGGTATTTATCCAAACCGAGTTGAAAAAATACATATTCTTATCCCAAGCATCATACGTGAGCCAGAGCTTCGCGATGTCCCTTCCTGTAGGTATCTCTATTTTCTTTGGAATTGATGCGCCGACAATTTCCCCGTCCGGGTTTCTTTTATATGAAATAAGGCCTTTAATCTTGTTCAGGTTTGCCTGGTTGAACAGCGGCCCGACAGGGATTCGCCTCAAGGCTTCATCACTGGAAATAGGTAGATATGCCTCATTGTTGACTATGCAGCGCATGGCATGAATCATGTTGACAAAGGCGGCCTCGTACTCTGCCGGGTTATTTCTGGTAATGATTCCCGCGCTCCAGCCAGGCATGTAATCGAAAATTAGCGCGCTATGGTCAGGCCAATGACCGACAGGTCCATGTCCCAGCCATGCGGAAGCTTCATTCCATCGTGCGATCGCTCCGACCTTGCCTGTGCCATCCCACTTGCCTTCTCTTCCTGTGTTTTCGTGGTGAATTACCGGATTAGTTTTGGCGCCGTTAATTATTTTAGATGTATAACCGACGAAGTCTTGATGTGCCCAGGTATCGATGAAGACATGCATCGTTACGCCAATCAAATAATCAGCAAGTCCGAATTTATTAATATCGGACCGCGCATCGTGTACGAGATCCCTGCAATTGTTTATTAGTGCGATTGCCATGGGGCTATAAGGCCGCGTGAGCCACTTAAAGTAGTCATCACGATGTTGGGTATGGTTTGCATCGCATTGTGAGTTGAAGGTCCTGGGGGCCCATAGCGGACTCTCAAGACGCTTGTCTCCCCATTTTGGCTTGAAATTTCCGGGTAGGAAGTGAAAGACAGGCCAGTAAGACTTATAGGCAATGTTGTCAGTAGTGGGAATATCTCCGACGGTCTGAAATGACTGAATAAGCTGATAGTCAAGTAAGGTGGACCCCTTCTCATGTGCCTTGATCGGGATTTTCTTGAAATAGTTCTTTTTGGGGCCATCGGTGTTGCTGCCGCCCGCCACTCCAAGTGCATTTTCGTCAATCATTTGCGCCGATGTCGCAATGGTCAACGCGCGACGGCCGTCCAGCCCGGCAAAACGCGCCGCGGCATATGTGGCAAAATAATGAAAGTCAATATCCATGGGGAAATCCTATTCTTGCGTTACAGTGGGAGAAGTACAACGTACAAGGGACAAAAAATGAATGGACATAGCAAGCCATTTATTACAGATGTCATAAGTCAGGTCACTTAAGGAAGCGCGGATTTAATCTTTATTTTAGCCTGGATCACGATCTAACCCATTGATTCCACGTTCTGGTGCTGTTCTGGATTTGAATTAATCCGCGCTTCCCTAACAGACTTCGCATGCAGAATTTGTCTGATACTCAATCTGAGGGTTTTTTGCACCAAAAGCGACCTTGATCCCCTGAAGGGAACCTCGAGAAATCCATCTTTTCACCCAAACGATGAACCTAACGCACTGATCTATAATGCGTCGATTGCGCAAGTTTGAGGTTAATCAAGGTTCCCTGAAGTCAGCACATTCCCAGTTTTGCATAAAACCTAACAATCTGCACATCCTTCTTCGAAGGTGCTGGGGCATATGAAGAATGCCCAACTTTGTCTTGCATTTAAGCCCCACCAGTCGCCGCCGGGCAGTTTTGAACTAAACCACTATACTTTGCTTTCTGGACTCGCTTCAGGGCAGGTCTGCCAACCAGCTACTTTTTTAACTC
Organism: Methylococcaceae bacterium; assembly: GCA_046305255.1. Lineage (GTDB taxonomy): Bacteria > Pseudomonadota > Gammaproteobacteria > Methylococcales > Methylococcaceae > UBA6136. Next base: position 166 of record JBKCCF010000134.1, on the reverse strand, counting down.
TTCAGTAATTTGATGAGCACCCTCATATGGGCACCTCGAAAAACCTCCCTACCTTGGGCCGCTCCGGTAAAATTAGCGTCATTTGGGGCCATATGGTGCGGATGAGATGAAGAAGCTCTCAGCGATCAAAAACGACCTCTTTGCCTCTCATCAGCGTGAGAGCCAG
>JBKCCF010000133.1:0-2888 GCA_046305255.1 Methylococcaceae bacterium | reverse complement strand
GCTGGGTGGCTGTGGCGGCGTCATCCTGTGGCTGACGACCTTTACCACCGACCTGACCTTTTTTCTCCCGCGCGAAGCGGGTCTGCTGGATGCTGTACTGGTCCAGCAAATGCGGGAGGGGCCCGCCTCGCGGCAGCTGCTGATCGGCATCGAAGGGGCTGACGACGCCGCCCTGGCCCGCACCAGCCGCCGATTGGCCGAGCGTCTGCGCCACAGCCCGCTGTTCGAAGGGGTGGACAACGGCAGCGATCCCGCGCTGCTCAAACAGCTGGAAAACCGACTGTTTGCCTACCGCTATGCCCTTAGCCCTGCCATGACGGCCGGGCGCTATAGCCCAAGCGGGCTGCGGCAGATGCTAAAGGCGCGCTATGCCGAGCTGGCATCGCCGCTCGCTACCCTGCAGAAACACTGGCTGCCGCACGATCCCGGTGGCGAATGGCAGGGTTTGCTGCGCGACTGGCTGGCGGTGCCGGGTCCTGCGATGCGGGAGGGTGTCTGGTTCGCGCCGGCGGGCGGGCGGGCCTTGTTGCTGGTGCATACCCGGGTATCGGGTTTTAATACCGACGCGCAGACCGAGATCGTGGGATTGGTCGAATCCTGCTTCGCTGAACTGCGTGAATCACCCTCAATGCGTCTAGTGCTGGGCGGTCCCGGCCCTCTGTCGCTGGAGGCCAACCGTCAGATCACAAGGGACGCCAGCCGCCTGTCAATCCTCAACAGCCTGCTGGTTATGGCCTTGCTGTTCGCCATCTACCGCTCATTGCGCGTGGTGGGGCTGGGGCTGGTGCCGCTGGCGACCGGTATTGCCAGCGCTGTCAGCGTCACCAGTCTGGTCTTTGGCGAAGTCCATGGCATCACTCTCGGTTTTGGTGCCACGCTGCTGGGCGTAGCCGCCGATTATCCCAACCATTTTTTTACCCATCTATCGGGTCGCGAGGCCCCAGACAGCACCATGCGCCGCATCTGGCCGACACTGCGGCTTGGGGTACTGACCAATATCGCCGGCTTTGCCGGCATGCTGTTCTCTGGCTTTTCCGGGCTGGCGCAACTGGCCGTTTTTGCGGCAACGGGGCTTTTGGCCGCGGCACTGGCTTCGCGCTGGGTGATTCCGGCCTTCACCCCTGAACGTATCCGTTTGCCACGCTGGGTGGCAGACGGCGCGGGCGGCTCGCGCCGTTCCGGCCGCCTGGTCTCCTGCCTGACCCTCTGGCTGCCCCGTTTGCGGCTACTGCCATTGCTGATGAGTACCGGCCTGCTGCTGGTCTTTGCCTTTTCCGGCGGGCCGCTGTGGAACGATGACCTTGATGCCCTGAATCCGGTCCCCGCCGAGAGAAAACGCGAGAACGAAGCGCTGCAACAGGCGCTGGGCGCGCCCGACCTGCGCGCGCTGGTGCTGGTCAGTGCAGCCGATGAGCAGGCCGCGCTGCGGCTCAGTGAGGACATCCGGCCGCTACTTGATCAGCTCAGGCAGGCCGGCGCCATGGATCATTACCGGATGGCATCCAGCCTGATGCCCAGTCAGCGGACTCAGGCGGAACGACTCGCCACCCTGCCGGATCGGGCAACACTGGTCGCGGCACTGCGGCAGGCGGGGCAGGGACTACCGTTCAAGGCGGGTGTGTTCCAACCCTTTCTGAACGCTGTCGAGCAGGCCAGGCAGCTGCCGCCTCTGGATCGCGAAAGCCTGCGGGATACGCCGCTACTGGCGCAGGTAGACAGTCTGCTGGTCAAGCTGAATAACCGTTGGGTGGCGCTGGTGCCGCTTACCGGGATTCATGACCCCGCAGCCATTGCAGACGCCTTGAAGGCTTATCGGGATCGCGGCGTGATCTATGCCGATCTCGGGGAGGAGTCGACCCGACTGTTACGCGCCTACCGCCACGAGGCCTTGCTGTTGCTGGCAGGGAGCGTGGTTCTGATCCTCGCTCTGCTGGGTCTTGGGCTACGCTCGTGGGCCGCTGTAGTGCGGGTATTCAGCCCGATGCTGGCCGCCGCCCTGTGCACCGGGCTGATCATGGCGCTGCGGTCTGGCGGGCTGAATCTCTATCATCTGGTGTCGCTGTTGCTGGTCATGGGGCTGAGCCTTGATCAGGCCTTGTTTTTCAACCGCGATGCCGAAAGTCTCGAGGATCGCACGCGCACCCTGCTAGCGCTGCTGGTGTGTAGTGCCAGTTCGGTGCTGGCCTTCGGCACCCTCGCCCTATCCGATATCACGATCCTGCACGCCATCGGCACTACCGTTGCACTCGGCGCCTTGCTCGCCCTCTGTTTTGCGGCCATGCTGGCGCGAGCAGCCCCGCCTTCGCGATAATGACGGCCACATGCATACCCATCCCCATCTGCAGGCCGCCTGTCCGGCCCTCGCCGCCATCCAGCCAATGCCCCCCGTGTTCATCACCGCCGGCACATTGGTGAGTGCGGTGGGTGCCGGCCTGGACGCCACCCGCGCTGCCTTGCGGGCACAACGCTCCGGACTTCGGCCCTGTGATTTTCCCGGTGTATCGCTATCGACCTGGATCGGTCAGGTTGATGCACTGGCGCTCAGGCCGGTACGTCCCGATCTATCGGCCTTCGATAGCCGCAACAATCGGCTGGTGCAGTATGGTCTGGAGCAGGACGGCTTTGCCGGGGCCGTCAGCGTCGCCCGGGCGCGTCATGGGGCGGATCGGGTGGGGGTGATTTTCGGTACCAGCACATCCGGCATACTGGAAACCGAAGCGGCTTACCGCCAGCGCGATGGCGCCAGTGGCCGGCTGCCTGCCCATTTCAGCTACCGCCACACGCACAACACCTTCGCCGGTGCCGATTTTATCCGCCGCTATCTTGGGCTGGCGGGGCCTACGCTGGCCATTTCTACCGCCTGCTCCTCCAGCGCCAAGGTCTTTGCC
>JBKCCF010000132.1:0-24061 GCA_046305255.1 Methylococcaceae bacterium | reverse complement strand
GATCAGCCAGACGCCGGCAGACATGGTCAAACTGATCGCCATGGCCTGCGCGGACAGGGCCCCGCCCTCGCCGGGATTGAGCAGCCAGGGCATGCCGCAGAAAATCAGGCCGTTGAGCTTGTCCTGACGTGCGGGGTCGTTCTGGCCCTCATAAACGCCGGCGGTGGCGTACACGGGGATGCTGCCAGCGGCGGTACTGGCGCTGAGGTTTGGCAGGATGGCCGCAGCGTCGCTGCTGTCGGCCACCAAGAAAACGAATGGATTGCCGGCAAGATCGGTGGCCAGCAGGTCCCTCACCGCGGTGGTCGTGTCGCCACCGTGCTGGACATAGTAGCGGCGATTGGCGACCTGCCCTCCCAGCGAGCGCCAGTAATAATCGAAGTGCTGGGTCAGGCGTTTGCCGTAGGCGGTATCCGGTGCCATCACCAACGCTTTCTGGCGACCATCAAACCAGGCGCTGCCGGCGACCTGCTCGACATCCTGCTCCGGTGTCAGACCGAACTGGAACAGGTTCGGATTAGCCAGATCACTGACCTGATTGAGAGCCAAAACCGGCACGGAAAGGTCGCTGTGGCGCGCCAGAGCCGTGACGTCCTCCTTGACCAGCGGGCCTATCACGGCCGTAGCCCCGCCCTCGGCCAGTGTCCGATAGCGGGCGTAAACATCGCCGCCGGCGGTATCAACAAAGTGCAGGTTATCCTTGCCGCTATCGGGATCCGCTGCATGGGCCGCGGTCATGCCGACACGGATGGCGTTTGCAGCCTGGGCATAGGGGCCCGTTAGCGGCAGTAACACGCCGATATAGGGGCCTTTGGGGAGGGCGGCTGCCGTTGATCTGGATTTGGTCTTCCTGGGCACCGAGGCGGCTATGCCACTATCGACAATCGCTTCGCTGAGGAACGGGCCATTGGCAGGATGTGCAGGGTAACGGGCCTGCCACTGGTCAACGGCGGGGCGCAGTTCTCCGGGCGGGGTGGTTTTGAGCACATGTGTCAGTTCCATCCAGCCGCCCAGTACATCGGGGGGCGGTGGCTGGTTATAGGTCAGGGCACTATCGGGCAAATGCCCGAGGGCATCATAAATGGCGGCATTATTGTGCTGGATGGCATCGGGCTGGACCAGCAGCTTGCTGAGCAGAATGCGCTCGCGAACGCTGCCGAGCATGTCACCCCGCTGATTGAAAGCCGACGCGCGCAGTGTGTGATAATTCACGGCGTTGGCACCTTCAAGATGGCTGCCCGCAAGCGTGTTGAGCTTGGCCATAGCCTCCTGGGCCCGGCCTTCATTGAGGTCGAGACGGGCGGTTAGCAGGACATACTGATCACGATCATCGCCGCCAAGCGCGGCGGGCTTGATGAGTTGTGCCAGACTGCGGGCCGAGCTGGCGTCGCCTGAACGCAAGGCTGCATCGGCCGCTTGCAGCCAGTAAAAGTCGGGGTCGGAGCGAGTGCGGGCCAACTGCTCGTAACGATACATCGCCCCCTGGTAGTCGTGGGCCTTCAGCATGCTTTCGGCCTGAGCATCTTTCTCTGGCCCCCACAGCCCAAAGCGGGGCATTCCGCCCTGACAGGCGCCAAGACTCAAGGCGCAGACAAGAAGTAGGGACAGGCGTTTAATCGGCATGGTCGGGGATCCCCCAGGAGTACTGAATGAAGCAAAGGCCGACATCGGAGTGGGGCGTACTATACCTAGTGGCAACCCCCATCGGCAATCTGGGCGATATCGGATTTCGGGCGGTGGAACTGCTGAAAAAATCCGATCTGATCTGTTGCGAGGACACCCGCCATAGCCGCCCTCTGCTGGACCACTATGGGATTGCTACACCCCTGATGGCACTGCATGAACATAACGAGGATCGGGTTGCCGCCCGCTTGATTGAGCGTCTTCAGCAGGGGGAATCGGTGGCGCTGATCTCGGACGCGGGGACACCACTCATCAACGATCCAGGGTTCCCGCTGGTTCGGCAGGCTCAGGATGCCGGGGTACGGGTGGTACCGGTGCCAGGCGCCTGTGCCCTGATTGCCGCCCTCAGTGCCTCGGGTCTGGCTACCCACCGCTTCGCTTTTGAGGGCTTCCCGCCACGCAAGTCGGCAGCCCGCACGGCGCTGTTTGAGCGCTTGCGGGCCGAGCCGCGCACCTTGATCTTCTATGAATCATCGCATCGGGTGGAAGAGACGCTGCGCGATTTGGCTGTAGTGTTTCCTGCCGACCGGCGACTGGTCATCGCCCGCGAACTGACCAAGCACTACGAAACGCTGGCCCCTACCACAGTCGGTTTGGCCGGGGCGTTACTGGCAGGGAATCCTGAAATGCGGCTGGGAGAATTCGTCATCGTGATCGAAGGAGCGCCCGAGTCGTTGCCGGCGGACGAGCTGAACCCGGAAGTCGTGCGGGTTTTGGGTCTGCTGCTGGAGCAGTGTTCACTGAAAACGGCGGTCGTGCTGACGGTCAAAATAACGGGCGTCCGGCGGGACCGTGTTTATCGGGAAGCGCTACGGATGGGTGCGGTCGATCAGGGTAGCTGATCGACCGAATCAGATCCTGTTCAGTGAGCGGGAGCGGGTGCCGGGGCGATAGGCGCATCCGCCGGTGCCGCCTCGTCACGGCCACCACGAACCGAATTGCGTAGAGGCTGTAATGGCACTGCTTTGCCCCCGGAGCTCTTGGAGGTGCCCTCCATGCCCAGTCCGACCAGGTTGTCCCAGCTGCCGTATTTAACAAAGTCAGGATCGCCTGCTGCAATGCGGGCGTTAACAGCTTCGCGCGCCAGCTCTATAACTTCATCCGGGGTTTTCCCATCGACGAACGGGAGAAAGGCATCGGGGCCTTCCTTGGACTTGATAGCACCCAGCACGCCGTAGGATGTCTCAAAAATGTGCTGCTGCTGAGTCGACATGTAGCGTTTCAGTTTTTTGACCGAGTTGGCTGCGGTCCGCTGATTCGAACCATCAACGGCCTTGGTGCTCTGCGTAAATACCGACATGAAATAGATCACTGCCAGCAAACCCATAACCCAAAAAATAATTTTCATAGACCCTCTCGGCGTAGTTTTATTTGTTATTACACTATAGGGAGGCCAACCGGTGTCGTCAAAAAAGACGAGCTGGCACTGCTGCCTTGCAACCTGCTGGATCGTGTTTAAGCCACCACCTCACCTGCCCTTGCATGCGTCTGACTAGCATTACCCTTGTTTGGTTCGCTATCGCTGTCTTGTTTTCAGCCTGCGCCCATGACTACCAGCTGATGAAGATGGATGAACAGGTGAGTGCTTACGGCGCGGCCATCCGCTGGAACCTTTTCAAGAAAGCCATCGGCTATCAGGCGGAACCCGCCGCTAAGTCCCCCGATTGGAAGGCCCTGCAAGAGCTCAAGGTCACAGAGTACAGGGTGGCGTCCCGCGATACCTTTCCGAGTGGCAAGGTTCTGATGCAGACCGTCGAGATCCGCTATATTCCTGCCGGTAGCGTGGTGGAGAAAGCCCTGATCGACAACCAGCGCTGGCATTTTGACGAGGACAGCGAACGCTGGGTGATAGAGACCGGGCTACCAAACTTCAACTAGCCACCTCCCGGCACACGGCCCGTTCACCGGCTGTTACGCAACCGGCCAGAACCGAGTGGATCCCGGGTCCGCCGGTGGCTGATGGGTCTGTTCCCGCCCCTGTCTAATCGTCGTTACGCGGATCGCTGGCGCGGTAGCGCAGTTGCGGGGTCAGGTGAGGTTCGATGAGTTCCTGCATGGCGGCATGAACTTTCGGGGTGCCGGCGATAATGCTGCCGGTCTCAAAATAGCGTTCACCGCCCTCAATGTCGGTGACGATGCCGCCGGCTTCCTGAACCAGCAATACGCCAGCCGCCATGTCCCACTTCTGGAGGCCTATTTCCCAGAACCCATCGAAGCGGCCTGCAGCAACATAGGCGAGGTCTAGCGCAGCCGAGCCGGCGCGGCGGATGCCGGCGGCGTCTTTCAGCAGGCTTTTGAGCATGGCGAGGTAGGCGTCGATAAAACTCTGGTCCTTGAACGGAATGCCGGTACCGAGCAGGGCGCCGGTGATGCCCTTTTTCCTGGTGACGCGCAGACGGCGGTTGTTAAGGCTCGCGCCAGCGCCACGGGCACCGGTGAACAGCTCCTGCTTGATCGGGTCGTAAATCACCCCTTTTTCCACCTTGCCGCGATAAAACAGGGCAATGGAGACCGCAAATTGAGGAAAACCGTGCAGGAAGTTGGTGGTACCGTCCAGCGGGTCTATCACCCATACAAACTCACTGCTGGTGGCCCCCTGAAAACCTTCTTCCTCGCCCAGTACGGCATGGGTGGGATAGGCGCGTTGCAGAATGGTGATGATTTCGCGTTCGGCCTGACGGTCGACGTCGCTGACAAAATCGTTGCGGCCCTTGGGGGTGACGTTGATGAGGTCCACACGGTCCAGGGCGCGGACGATGATATCGCCCGCCGCCCGGGCTGCCCGGACCGCGATAGTGAGCATGGGATCCATGAATCGGTACGCGCGGTGAAGGTTTATTGGAGTCGGCCCCGCACAAATTATGGTTGTGAAACCCTGTGCAGACGCCCGTTGAGGCGCACAAGGGTAGCAGACTTCTGCTATATTTTGCCCCTCTTTGCAGCGCCATCCGTCCCAAAATGACTGTTCAGACCCCCATCCGCATCGTGATGGTCAACACCACGCATCCCGGCAACATCGGTGCGGCGGCCCGGGCCATGAAGAACATGGGACTCACCGATCTGGCACTGGTCGCACCCGAGTGTTATCCCAGCGCTGAAGCCACCGCCCGCGCCGCCGGTGCCGGAGATGTGCTGGCGGCGGCGGCGGTCTATGCCACGCTGGAAGACGCCATCGCCGATTGCGAACTGGTGATAGGTGCCAGCGCTCGCCTGAGATCCATTTCCTGGCCGCAGCTGGATCCCCGTGAATGTGCCGCGATGGTGACGGCAACGACGGCGCGGACGGCCATCCTGTTTGGCCGTGAGCATTCCGGCCTGACCAATGATGAGCTGGAGCGCTGCCATTATCTGCTGCATATTCCCTGTAATCCGGAATACAGCTCGCTCAACGTGGCGGCGGCCCTGCAGGTCGTGGCCTATGAGATTTTCTATGCGGCCCGCCAAACCCGATTGGATGCGCAGGCCATCGAAACCCTGGCCACCGGCGAGCAGATGGAATCCTTTTTTGGTCATCTTGAAGCCGTGCTGCGCGACACCGGCTTTCTGCATGAACGCAAGCATACCCAGTCATTGTTGCGGCGCTTTCGGCGCATCTTTAATCGAATCCGGCTTGAGCAGAATGAAATACACATGTTGCGCGGGGCCCTTAAAACCATGCAGCGTCACATCAAGCGTCCCAACTGAAAGCCATGTGGAAATACCTTAAGTCCGAATTTGGTTGCGTTTTCGAGCGTGACCCGGCCGCACAATCCTATCTCGAGATTTTCACGACCTACCCCGGTGTTCATGCCGTCTTGATTCACCGGCTGAATCATCGTATGTGGCGAGCGGGTTGGCGCCGGCCACCTCGCCTCATAGCGGCCCTGTCGCGCTGGCTGACAGGCATCGAGATTCATCCCGGCGCCACCATCGGCCACCGCTTCTTTATTGATCATGGTATGGGCGTGGTGATCGGTGAAACCGCGGTGATTGGCGATGATTGCACGCTCTACCACGGGGTCACGCTGGGCGGAACCTCCTGGCGCAAGGGCAAGCGGCATCCGACCCTGGGCAATGGCGTCGTGATCGGGGCCGGTGCCAAAGTGCTGGGGCCCATCACCATTGGTGATGGTGTCCGGATCGGGTCGAACTCGGTGGTGCTTAAAAACGTGCCGGCCGGGGCGACCGTTGTCGGCATTCCAGGTCATGTGGTCAGTCCCGATCGCAGGGCGCAGGAAGCCCAAAGGCAGGCCATCGCCAGCCGGCTGGGTTTCGATGCCTATGGCATGACGCCCGACATGCCTGACCCCGTGGCCCACGCGGTTAACCAGATCCTCGACCACATCCAGAAGCTGGATGAACAGGTCGAGGCCCTCAAGGCCGCGTTACAGCGGCAGGGCGTGAGCATTACCGAATCCCCCCTGCCCGAGCTGGAGCATTGCGAGCTCGGGCACGGCGACGAACAGTAGCGCCGGCCACGCGGCCCACGCCTCATAGGGAGATTGACGACCGGGCATAAAAAGCGCGGCTGCTCTATTATGAGTCGGGCCTTGCCGCCCGACTTCTCATCAGCCACCGGGAGCCACCATGTCAGCCTTCTCCTCTTTTGTTTTCTTCCTTCTGATTCTCTCCGTTGTCCTCGTTGTTTTCAGCGTCAAGTTTGTGCCGCAGGGCATGGCTTACACCGTGTTGCGCTTCGGCAAGTACACCATGACGCTTACCCCGGGGCTTAATGTGATCATGCCTATCATTGATCAGATCGGGGCCCGCATGAACATGATGGAGCAGGTGCTCGATGTGCCTTCGCAGGAAATCATCACCAAGGACAATGCCATGGTGCGGGTCGACGGCGTGGTGTTTTTCCAGATTATTGATGCGGCACGGGCGGCGTATGAGGTCAGTAACCTTGAGTACACCATTCTGCAGCTGACCATGACCAACATCCGAACCGTCATGGGCTCCATGGATCTCGACGAACTCCTGTCCAAGCGCGACGAGATCAACTCCCGGTTGCTGGCGGTGGTCGATGATGCCACCACCCCATGGGGTATCAAGGTCACCCGCATCGAGATCAAGGACATCAAGCCGCCACAGGATCTGGTCGATTCGATGGCGCGACAAATGAAGGCCGAGCGTGACAAGCGGGCGGCGGTGCTGGAGGCCGAGGGTCTGCGGCAGGCCGCCATTCTGCGGGCCGAGGGCGAAAAACAGGCGGCCGTACTGGAGGCGGAGGGTCGCAGGGAAGCGGCCTTTCGTGAAGCTGAGGCGCGGGAACGACTGGCTCAGGCCGAGGCGCAGGCCACGGCCATGGTGTCGGAGGCAATCGCCAAGGGTGGCGTTCAGGCGATCAACTATTTTGTTGCGCAGAAATATGTCGAGGCACTGCAAAACCTTGCCGCTGCCGATAACAGCAAAGTCATTCTGATGCCGTTGGAGTCGTCCAGCGTTATCTGCGCTCTGGGCGGCATTGCCGAACTGACCCGATCCGCCTTCCCCGCCGCCAGTAAGGATGCCTGAGATGTCGTTCTCATTGGTGTTCTGGCATTGGTGGACGCTGGGGGTTCTGCTCCTGATCGTCGAACTCCTGGCGCCCGGCATGTTTTTCATCTGGATGGGCGAGAGCGCTTTTGTGGTGGGGGGCATCCTCTGGCTGATGCCGGCCCTGGAAACTGAATATCAGCTGATGCTGTTCTCGGCCCTGTCGCTAGTGAGCATTCTGGTGTTCAGACGGTTTCTGAAATGGCGGCCCATAATCAGCGACCACCCGCTGCTGAATCAGCGTACAGCTCAGTATGTGGGCCGGGTGTTCACCCTGGAAGAACCTATTGTCAACGGTCGCGGCAAGATTCGGGTGGATGATTCCAGTTGGCGGGTTGAGGGCGAGGATTGCGCGGTCGGTGCCAAGGTCCGGGTGATCGATGCGGAAGGGGTGATCCTCAAGGTGGAGAGGGTGGCATGAGCAGCGAAGCCACGGCCAGCGGCCCTCCCTCCGCCCGGTAGTGCAGCGCCAGCCAGACGGTGATGGGATCGTGCTCGGTCCAGTTCACCCGATGTCGCCAGTGAGCGGGAAGTAGCAGGCTGTCGCCGGGCAGCAGCAAGCGCTCGCCCTCCGGCGAGGCCAGGGCGACGCGTGCGCTCCCCTGCAGCAGCATCACCCACTCGTCATGGGGCTGGTCATACCAGAATCCCTCGGCTGTGCTGTGGCCCCTGGATAGAATGCGTTCCAGCCGGAAGGTGGGGGTTTCGAGCAACGTGTCAAAGCGCTCTGCCGACAACGCCTCGGGGAGGTCGGTCAACAGAGAAGTTATAGGGATCGGCGGCAGTGGGTTCATGGTCGTTTCGTGTGGAGGGTGGCTGATATTTGGTAGATTACGCCACCATCCTTGATTGCAGGAGACTTCCATGACCGCGATTCTGTCCGTTCTCACCGTGTTGCTGACAGCCATCTGGTACTACCGCACAGCCGAAAGCCGGGCTCAATCCGGCATTGCCTGGGCCGTTGCCGGCATCATGATCTACTACGGTGGCTTCCTGTTCTGGATGCATGTCGTCCTTAAATTTTTGATGAGCACCTATTTTCAGGTCCATAGCTTCTGGATTGGCATCGGCATGGATGTCTCTTCCATTTTGTTCGGCGCCGCCTGCATGGCGGGCTTCAGGACTCTGGTGCTGGCACGCAAGGCCGCCTGAGCCCGGCTACCGGCTTTTGCAGCCGGCCGGGTTGTGCTTTAATCGCCCGAGGATGAAACAGGGGTGCCTTGCGGTTGCCGCAGTGCTGAGAGAGTCCCTCAAACCCGATCCGGATAATACTGGCGTGGGAAGTTTCATGGCCTGTAGCCCCATGCTGAATGCGGGCTGAGGGTAAGCCACCCGCCGTGCGGGGCCCCGGTTTCATCCCTGATTTACCGAGGAACCCGTTGTGCCCCCACTTGAACACTCACCCTCTTTTTACCGTGCTGCGGTCCCGCCTGCAGACCTTCGGTTGTTTGCCGGACGGTGCGCGTGACCCCGGACGTTGCCGTGCTGGGAGCGGGGCTGATCGGGCGTCTGCTGGCGGTGGCTCTGACCCGCGAGGGGTACCGTGTCCGGCTTTACGAGCAGGGCGGCCCCGATGGCGGTCTCTCTGCCGCGCATGTCGCAGCCGCGATGTTGGCGCCGTTAGCGGAATCGGTGGTGTCGGAACCGCTGGTCGTGGCGCTCGGCCTTGCCAGCCTGAAGCGCTGGCCGGACGTGCTGTCCCGGTTGTCCGAGCCCGTCTTTTTCCAGCAAAACGGCACCCTGATTGTCTGGCACAGTCAGGACCGCGATCAGGCGGCGATGTTTTCGAGCCGTCTGCGCCAAATGGATGCCGGTCTGGGCCCTGACGATCGGCCCCGTGAGTTGAGTGGGGTTGAGCTGGCGGCGCTGGAGCCTGCGCTGGAGCGCCGCTTTCCCCGCGGTCTGTTCCTGCCGCACGAAGGCCAGCTCGACAATCGGGCACTGCTCTCGGCCCTGTTGACCGAGCTGGATCGGGCCGGCGTGCACTGTCACTGGCAGACGCCGATGGCACCGGGCGCGGTCAATGCCGACTGGGTCATTGACTGTCGAGGGTTGGGCGCCCGGCCCGACTGGCTTGCGGTACGGGGCGTGCGGGGTGAAGTGCTGCGGGTTCATGCGCCTGAAGTCCGGCTGACCCGCCCACTCCGGCTATTGCATCCGCGTTATCCGATCTACATCGCGCCCAAGCCGGATGGAGTCTATGTGGTTGGTGCGACCCAGATTGAATCCGAAGATCTGTCCCCGACCAGCGTTCGCTCGGCGCTTGAACTGCTGTCGGCGTTATATTCGGTCCATCCCGCGTTTGGGGAGGCGCGCATACTGGAGCTGGCGACCCAATGTCGACCCGCGTTGCCGGACAATTTGCCGGAAATCCGTTGGGACGGAGGTCGGCTGATCCAGATCAATGGCCTTTACAGGCACGGCTACCTGATCGCGCCGGCGCTACTGGATGCGGGGCTGGCCCTGATCCGACGGCTGTCAGCCGGTGGGACGCTCTCGACCGACTGGCGTGACAGCCAGCCTTGGCCTTCCATTTATCACTACAACGATGCGGCCTGAGCCGCCCGATTACCATGCGCATCACCATCAATCAGATACCCCATGAACTCCCCGAAGGTGCCACCGTCCAGCAGGCACTGGATGTTTTTGGGGCCAAACCGCCGTTTGCCGTGGCGGTAAACCTCAGTTTCGTCCACCGGCCGCAGTATGCCGAAACCCGCCTTCAGGCTGACGATAGCGTGGAGATCGTCCAGCCGGTGGCAGGCGGGTGAGCATGGCCCTACCTCCAGAACCCCGATGCCGATGAATACCGTGACTGACACGACCGATCCGTTGATTCTTTATGGCACAACGTTCTCCAGCCGGCTGTTGCTGGGTACGGCGCGATATCCTTCCCCCCGAATCCTGGAGCAGGCCGTCAAGGCGGCCGCTCCCGGCATGCTAACGGTTTCGTTGCGGCGGCAGGCGGCAGGACATAACGAGATTGGCGGTCAGGCGTTCTGGGATTTGCTGGCCGCGCTCAAGTTGCCCTTTCTGCCCAATACCGCTGGCTGCCACAGCGGTGAGGAAGTCATCACCACGGCGATGATGGCGCGCGAGGTTTTTGGCACCGAGTGGATCAAGCTGGAACTGATCGGCGATGACTATACCTTGCAACCGGACACGCTGGGTCTGGTCGGTGCGGCGGAACGGTTGTTGCGCGAGGGCTTCAAGGTGCTGCCATATTGCACTGAAGACCTGGTGCTGTGCAAGCGGCTGGTGGATGTGGGCTGTGAGGCCATCATGCCGTGGGCGGCTCCGATCGGCACCGGCAAGGGTGCCATCAATCCTTATGCCCTCAAGTTGTTGCGGGAGCGAATTGATGTGCCCATGCTGATTGATGCCGGCATCGGCCTCCCCTCCCATGCCTGTCAGGTGATGGAATGGGGGTTCGATGGCGTATTGCTGAACACGGCAGTCGCGCAGGCCGCCGATCCGGTCGCGCTGGCGGGGGCGTTTTCGCACTCCATTGCCGCGGGCCGCCTGGCCTACCGGGGTGGGGCAATGGCGGAAAGGGATTCCGCCGCGGCCAGCACCCCAGTGGTGGGGACGCCGTTCTGGCATCACAACGACTGAGCCTTGATAAACAGGACGCCCTCATGACGATCTCCACCCAACCGGAGCAGGACGCAGCCGGTTTCCATTTTCTGAACACGTCGCTGGATGATCTGATCGGCGCATCATCAGCGGCGGCGGCCGAAGCTGCGACTCTGGCGCTGTTTCAGCAGACCGCGGCGGAAGTGCCGGCCTATCGGGAGTTTCTGGCGCTGCTGGATATCGACCCGACAAGGATAACCACCATTGCCGACTTTGCACGGCTGCCATTGACGACCAAGCCCCATTACATGCAGGCCTATCCCCTTGCGCAACGCTGCCGGGGCGGCTCGCTGCTGGCCTGTGACCGGGTGGCAGTCTCCTCCGGTTCGACCGGCCAGCCCACCTTCTGGCCCCGCGCCGTCACTGATGAGTGGGGTATTGCGGTTCGTTTCGAGCAGGTTTTCCGTGATAGTTTCAAGGCTCATCAGCGCAGTACTTTGGCGGTGGTGTGCTTTGCGCTGGGTAACTGGGTGGGTGGCCTGTTCACCGCCTCCTGTTGCTGGCATCTGGCCCGGAAGGGTTACCGGCTGATGGTGGCAACGCCGGGCAATAACAAGGACGAAATTTTCCGCATCATCCGCACGCTGGCGCCGGAGTTTGAGCAAACCGTATTGCTCGGCTATCCGCCCTTCGTGAAGGATGTGATCGACGCAGGCATAGCCGAGGGCATCGACTGGGCCCGCTGCAACGTAAAAATGGTGTTCGCGGGCGAGGTCTTTAGCGAGGAATGGCGCGCCGCACTGGTCAAAAGGGCAGGTTCGCGTGCGCCCTGTTTCGATACGGCATCGCTGTACGGTACTGCCGACGGCGGTGTGCTGGGCAACGAAACGCCGTTCAGCATCGCTGCCCGCCAATTTCTCGCGGAACATCCCGCTGCCGCACGCGAATTATTCGGCGAGTCGCGTCTGCCCACCCTGGTTCAATACGACCCTTGTAGCCGCTATTTCGAGACGTATGAGAATACGCTGGTGGTGTCCGGTGCCAGCGGCGTCCCGCTCGTGCGCTATCACATCGCCGATAGGGGTGGCATCCTGTCTTTCGCTCGCTTCCGGCAGTTTCTGGCCGATTGGGGTGCCCCCGACCTGGCTATGTTGGGTTTGCCGGTTGATACAGTCATTCGGCCTTTGCCACTGGTATATGTGTTCGGTCGGGCTGACTTCACCGTGTCATTTTACGGCGCGAACATTTACCCCGAGAACGTCACCGTAGGTCTTGAACAGCCAGACCTGATGCACACACTGACCGGCAAGTTCGTGCTGGAGGTGCAGGAGGGTGCAGACGGCGACAGGTGCCTGGCTGTTGCGATTGAGCTCAAGCCGGGTCTGGCGGGCGGCAGTGGACTGGCCCTGCAGGTGGCGGAATCCATCAGGCAGCAGCTGCTCCGCCTTAACAGCGAGTTCAGCCATTATGTTCCGCCCGAGAAGCAGATGCCGCAGGTGAGTCTGTTCCCGTTTGGGGATGCCCACTATTTTCCTGCGGGGGTGAAACATCGCTACACGCGGCGGTCTGATACGTGATTCAGTGGGCATGAGGCCCGCGTTGACCTGCCCAAATCCCTAATCGAATGCTCATGAACAGACTTATCAAACACACCGTCAAGGCCTGTCTGCCATTGGCGCTGATGGCTCAGGTGACACTGGCGGCTCAGGCCCCGCCAGCGGATCTTTCCAAAATCCACCACATCGTGGTGATCTACCTTGAGAATCACAGCTTCGACAACCTCTATGGCCTGTTCCCGGGGGCGGATGGCCTGGCTAATGCCCCACTCTCCACCACGCGGCAAATTGATGCCGATGGTGCGGTGTATAAGCAGTTGCCCCGGGTGATGGACACCCGCAACAAGCCGGCCGAGCCCGATCCGCGCTTTCCCGCAGACTTGCCCAATCAGCCCTTCGATATCGGCAAATATGTGCCCATCGACCACAAGACCGGCGATCTGGTGCACCGCTTCTATCAGCATCAGGCACAGATCAATGGCGGTGCGATGAATCGCTTCGCAGCGGTGTCCGATGCCGGCGGTCTAACGATGGGTTATTACAATGGCCGCAATTTACCGCTCTGGCAGTATGCGCGCCGCTATACCCTGGCTGATCATTTCTTCTCTGCGGCCTTTGGCGGGTCATTCATCAACCACATGTGGCTGGCTTGCGCCTGCAGCCCGCGTCACCCCAATCCTCCGGCAGAAAACACGATACAGTTGGATGATAAGGGTGGGGTGATCAAGGATGGCGCGTTGACGGCGGATGGCTATGCGGTAAATAACATCCTGTCGAGCTATACCCCACGGTCACCCAAGGCGAAAGACCCCAGCAAGGTGTTGCCGCCGCAGATGCAGCCGACGCTGGGTGATCGCTTGTCCGATGCCGGCGTCAGTTGGGCCTGGTATGCCGGTGGCTGGAATGACGCTGTTGCGGGCCGGCCCGATCCCAGTTTTCAGTTCCATCATCAGCCCTACACCTATTTCAAACGCTATGCTGACGGCAGCCCCGACCGTGCCGCTCACCTGAAGGATGAGGCTGATCTTATGAAGGCGATTGCTGACGGGAGCCTGCCGGCGGTAGCTTTCTATAAGCCCGTGGGGCGTCAGAACGAGCACCCGGGAGACGCTGACATTGCCGAAGGGGAGCGGCAGGCGGTGAAAGTTCTGGAACGTATTGAGCACAGCCCGCAATGGCCAGGTACCGTGGTGATCGTGACATACGACGAGTTTGGCGGCTACTGGGATCATGTGGCACCCCCTAAGCTGGATCGCTGGGGGCCGGGCAGTCGGGTGCCTGCCATCATCATCTCGCCCTTCAGTCTCGGTGGCCGGGTGGATCACACCGTCTACGACACGACATCCATCCTGAAATTGATTGAGGAACGCTATGATTTGAGGCCGCTGGGCGAGCGTGATGCCAAGGCTAACAGCCTGTCGGGAGCGCTGGGGCTTTTGAGGTAATGCCGAGTGGGATGGGGTTCAGTTGACGATTTTATGCCTGCCGATGTTTTTCGCCCTGTTTTTGCTATAGTCCACCCCTGACAATAAACCTTTAACAATGTGAGGCTATTTGTGGAAGCGAATATATTCAAGGGCATCTTGGGCTTTATCATCATGATGGCGGTGGGATTCGGGATCATTGCCTTTACCCGTGAATCCCAGCAGGAGAAGGTGCAGGGGGCTTTTCTGCAGACGTCCGGCATGCTGAACTCGCTGGCGCTGGATAAGTGTGCGTCGGCTGTACGCAACGAAATCGCAGCCCATCCCTACACCCCGTCAGAATCCAACAGCGATGGCATGACCTATGTCACCCTGGTCTGGAACAATGTCGGCACCGCCAAGCGCGCCGAATGCCGCTATATCATTGACCAGGGCATTACGCTGCTGCGGATAGACGACCGCACGCTGATCGAAAGAACCGCCCCCGTCACAGCGGCCCCCGCAGCACCCAAGTCGGCCCATCACTGAAAGTGATGGCCGTGAGACAACGGCCGGAAGACGGCCGTTGTCAGCCAGGTCTAGTCGCTCTCCCTGCTACGGGAAGTGCGCCAGACCGATAGAAACAGCCAGAGCGCGCCAACGCCGGCGGCAGTAAAACCCAGTACCCCAAGCGCGGGCAGCCCCAACAGCGATGGCCCACCGTTGACCGTCATGACGATGGACGAGCCGATGATGAGCGATGCTGTGACCATGCCGACCGTCAGCCGGCTGGCGGCGCGGTCCATCAGCAAGCCGAAGCGAGCCAGTTCATTCATGTCCACACTCACTTTTACCGTCCCGGCCCGAACCCGTCGCATGAAGCGCCGAAGGTCGCGCGGCATGGCCCCTAACACCGACATGAGATTGCCAATGTTGCGTTGTGCCCGGCCCAGCAGCACTTCCGGACGATGCCGCTCGAGTGTGGCCTGAGTCAGTAGCGGCGCTATCTGGGCGACGATGTCGAATTCCGGATCAATTTGCCGCCCCATGCCCTCCAGGGTAATGAGCGTCTTGAATAACAGGGTGAGGTCGGGTGGCAAAACCAGTCGATGATCGCGAATCAGGCTGGTCATTTCGCCCAGAATATCGCCAAGTCTCAGCTGTTTAAGCGCTACGCCGTGATAGCGATCAATGAAGGCGCCGACCTCGGAGATCAGGCGTTCGGTATTGGGCATCGCGTCATCTGCCCAGTCGAGCAGAACCTCGACCAGGGTCGCTGCATCGCGCATGACAACAGCATTGAGCATCTCGATGACCTGATCCCGCCGCAACTCCGAAAGCGACCCGACCATACCGAAATCAATGAAGGCCAGCCGGTTGACCGGGATATAAATGAAATTTCCGGGGTGGGGATCGGCATGGAAAAAGCCATCAATCAGCACCATCCGCAGAACGGCATCTGCTCCGCGCTGGGCGAGCAGTTTGCGGTTGAATTCCGCGGCCGGGAGGCGCGTGACTTCGCGTCCTGGTATGCCGTCAATATATTGCTGGACATTGATCCGTTCCCCGCAGTATTCCCAGAATACACGCGCTATGACGATGTTAGGATCGGTGCGGAAATTGTGGGCTGCCCGCTCGGTATTGCGGGCTTCGGTGAGCAGGTCCAGTTCGCTACGTAAAGAGAGCTTGAACTGTCGCACCACCTCCTGCGGCTGAAAGTGACGGGCATCAGGGACTTCATGCTCAAGTATGCCGACCAGTCGTTCGAGCAGGCGGAGGTCCGCCTCAATGATGGGCCTTATGCCGGGTCTGCGGATCTTGACGATAACCTCCTGGCCGGATGGCAGGCGGGCTTTATGAACCTGGGCAATCGATGCCGCAGCAAGGGCCGTCTCGTCGAAGGCCGCAAAGATTTCCTCTACCGGAGCGCCGAGGTCTTCCTCGATTTGGGCGCGCAGGCTGTCGAATGGCAGTGGCGGTACGCGGTCATGGAGCTTTTCGAATTCAGCGATCCAGTCAGGGGGGAAAATATCAACCCGGGTCGCCAGAATCTGCCCAAACTTGATGAACGTTGGCCCCATTTCTTCCATCGCGCAGCGCACCCGCTGCGGTGGGTCGAGTCGGAGCATTTCTTCAAGGCCCGTCCAGTTGAGCGCACGTCCTGCTTTTTCAAGTGCAGGTTCGAGCCCGAGTCGTTTGACCAGATCACCAAAGCCGTACCGGATGAGTATTGAGGCAATATCATGCGCTCGACCAATGTCGCGCATGGCGCTAAGTGTTTCAATAATCATGCGTCTGCGCCTCCTTCGAGTGGAACGGAATTACCGGGTATCGAGCAGGAGAGTGATGGCAGGCTGGCCGTTGCGGAAGATTGGCGCTGACGCGCAGAGTCAGCGGTTAGCCTTGCGTTTGTTGCCCATAGGCTCATCGGGCAATACGATGTTGAGTTCGAGAATTTCGTGATTCTCGTCCTGCTCCATGTTGACCGTGATAGCCTCCTGCCCCACATTGACATACTTGCGGATGACGGCGAGCAGGTCTTTCTGTAGCTCTGCGAGGTATTCCGGCTGGTTGCGTTCAGACCGTTCATGGGCGACCAGAATCTGCAGTCGCTCCTTGGCAATCGAGGCCGTTTTGGGTCGCGAGGAACGAAAATAATCCATCAGGTTCATGTGTGTTAACCCCCAAATAGTCGGCCGAACAGACCTTTCTTTTCCTCTTCAATGAAACGATGCGGCACGTCTTCACCCAGATAGCGGCTAACGATGTCGGTGTAGGCCTGGCCGGCATCACTCTTTTCATCCATGACGACCGGTGTGCCCGAGTTGGAGGCATTGAGCACGGCTTTGGATTCCGGAATCACGCCGAGCAGATGCAGTGAGAGGATTTCCTGCACGTCTTCCACACTCAGCATCTCTCCCAGTTTGACCCGCTGCGGGGAGTAACGGGTCAGTAGCAGGTATTCCCGAATGGGATCCTGGCCCAGTTCGGCGCGGCGCGACTTGCTGGCCAGAATCCCGAGCATGCGATCGGAGTCGCGTACCGAGGACACTTCAGGGTTAGTGACGACTATCGCGTCGTCGGCATAGTACATGGCAAGATGGGCGCCGCGCTCGATCCCGGCCGGCGAGTCGCAGACGATGTAGTCGAAGGATTCGGACAGCTCGTTGAGAATCCGCTCAACGTCATCCTGGGTCAGGGCATCCTTGTCGCGGGTCTGCGATGCGGGGAGGATGTAGAGATTCTCGCAGCGCTTGTCCTTGATAAGGGCCTGGTTCAGCGTGGCTTCCTTGTTGATTACATTGACAAAGTCATAGACAACACGCCGCTCGCAGCCCATTATGAGGTCAAGATTGCGCAGGCCGATGTCAAAATCAATCACGACAGTGCGATGGCCGCGCAGGGCCAGTCCCATAGACAGGGCGGCACTGGTGGTGGTTTTACCTACCCCGCCCTTGCCGGACGTTACTACGATAATTCTTGCCACGAAAGCTCTCCGGTTCGGAAGATGGAAAATTTAGAGCGCGTCTATGATGAGCGAGTCGTCTTTAAGATAGATCTGCACCAGCTTGCCTCTGATCGAAAGATCATCGCTTTCACTGGTCCGGTAATTACCGCCGATTGCAACCAGTTGTGCCTGCAGGTCCGAGCAGTATATACGCGCCGCCTGGTTGCCTTGGACGCCGGCCAGCGCTCTGCCCTTGAGTGAGCCATAGACGTGGATGTTGCCGTCGGCCATGATCTCCGCGCCGGGGCTGACTTGTGCCATCACGATCAGATCACCGCCGCTCGCGTAGATACGCTGCCCCGAACGCACTGGCTGATCAATGATCTTGGTGCTGACGGCAATAGGGCGCGGAATGGGCCGCTTGTTCTGGCTCGTTTTGGCGGTGGATCCCTGGGTTGGTTCAGTCTTGACATCGGCAAGCACGGCGAGCCGTTCTTCCTGTGCTGCCTTTTGCTGGTCGGCGTTGCCGCCACGCATCCCTACCGGAGCCAGCGCCAGGTCGTGTACCAATTTCAGCAAGGCCGAAAAATCAAGCTCATGTTTACGGTCTTCGGCCAGATCGCCAAGATCAATGATGATGGGGGCGTTTCGGAAAAACTCGGGCGCCTTGCCGAGCTTGTCGTCGAGTTGGGAGGCGATATCTACCAGGCTGTGCGTCAGCACTTTGAGGATAGGCAGGGTGATTGAGCCGGACTTAAGCTCAATAGCGCCTGAGGGCGAGGTCTGGTTGTGGGAGTTTTCGGCCATTCAGGGGGTGACGCCGTCATGCGGATGTGTGGATTGGTTTTATTCTATCACCGTGATGCTGTTTGAGAAAATTAAGAGCCTCTTCCAATGGACATGATGTTGAAGGGCGCGCAGGTGGCAGGGATTGATCTGGAGGGTGTTCATGGCGGTTCGTATTAAATGGTTGCTGGTGCTGGTTGTGTTGGCGGTGCTCGATTTGGGACCGTTTCCGGTAATGAGTCTGTTCGGGATCTATCTTGTCCTTTTCCGGCCCGGATGGTTTTGGGAAGACATAAAGGTGATATATGGCAAATCCGGTGAGTTATAGCGAGGGGCATATGGTTCTGCCCGATTACCAGGGCGGCAGTATTGTCAACCTGATGGCATCCATCATTGAGGGGCTGGGTGGACGATCGGCGGGTTACTCACCTTTGGCAGCCTTACCCGTGCTGGAGGTGGCGAAGTACAGACAGGTGGCCCTCATTGTGGTTGATGGTCTGGGCTACGATTTCCTGACGCGCGTGTCCCCTATCGGGGGCCTTAATGCCCTGCTCCGTGGATCCATAACCTCGGTGTTTCCCTCGACGACTGCCTCCGCCATTACAACTTTTCTGACGGGTGTGGCACCGCAACAGCATGGGCTGACCGGTTGGCACATGTACTTTCGGGAGCTGGGTGCTGTCTTGGCTGTACTGCCGGGTGTCCCACGCTATGGCGGCTGCAATCTGCGGCTGGCAGGCATCGATGTTCGCCGATTTTTCGGACATCAGCCGGTATTTGACCGGCTGCCGGTCGAGAGTCATGTGGTCGCACCGCAGTCCATTATTCGCTCCGATTTCAATCTGGCCCATCAGGGCAGGGCAAGCTTGTCGCCGTTCAAAACCCGGGAGCAGTTTTTCGAAGCGATCGGTCAAGGCTTGCAGCCCACAGGCGAGCGCAAGTTTGTGTATGGTTATTGGTCTGAACTGGATCACCTCTCGCACGCAAAGGGGCCGCACAGTTCGGATGTTTTGGCACACTTCACCGAGTGGGCCGAGCAATTCATGGCGCTGACGAGGGCCCTGGCGGGTTCCGATACCTTGTTTGTTGTCACGGCGGATCATGGCTTCATCGACTCGGATGAGTCGCATACCATCGCCCTTGAAGATCACCCGGTGCTGGCTGATAGCCTGATACTACCCTTGTGTGGGGAGGGTCGGGCCGCTTTCTGCTACGTCAAACCCACCGCAGTGTCCGCGTTTGAAGGCTATATCCTGAGGGAATTGGCTGACGCCGTCACGCTGTATCGCAGTAGCACTCTGCTTGAGCAGGGGTGGTTTGGCATAGGCGCTCCGCATCAGCGGTTGGCGGAGCGGATAGGGGACTATGTATTGCTGATGAAAGACAACTACGTCATCAGGGACAGGCTGCAGAGTGAGCGCAAACAGCAGTTTCTTGGCGTCCACGGAGGGGTGAGCGCCAGGGAAATGCGGGTACCGTTACTCGTTGCAGGAGTTTGATGCCTGCGCCGGAGTATGGCGCAGGGAGGAGTGCCGGTTTAGTGAGTGGTTGCAGGGATTGCGTTTGTACCCTTGGAGGGTGCCGCCGATTCACTGCTGTTTTTTGCCTTGTTGCTATCCAGCCCCTGAAGGTCAAGATCCATCTGTTTCTCCAGTTCTTCATCCAGCGGCGGACTACCATCGTGAACCACATAGTTACGCTGCTGGAAATAGGCGTTACGCATGAATTCGTAGCGATCAACCGATGCCTCGTCCATGATCTTGGATGCGCTGAGGAGGTCGGCCCGCTGATCGACTATCCTGAGCGCGCCAGAGCCCACGATCGCCCAATCCAGGGCATGCCAGCTACTGCCGAGCGCGTAGCCTGCCATCGGGTTGATCCAGTTGATGGGGTTGGACGCGGTATCGCCTGCGATACCAAAAATGCCGCGTGGACTGCTGGGACCGAGCATGGGCAGAACGATATAGGGACCCGAAGGTATGCCCCATTTGCCAAGAGTCTGGTCGAAATCCTCGTCATGCTTGGTCAGGTTCATCTTGCTTGCAACATCAATGAAGCCGGCAAGACCAATAGTAGTGTTGATGAAGAACCGGCCGAGATCTTGGCCGCTCTGCTTCATCTTGAACTGCAGAAGATCATTGGCTATGACGCCTACGTCTTCGACATTGCCATAAAAATTGGTGACACCGTGATCAACAATCTTCGGGGTCACCTTTTTATAGCCCGTGGCGATGGGTTTCATCACGTAATCATCAAGCTTGTCATTGAAAGACTGCACACCCCGATTCCAACCCTCAATCGGATCGCGCGGATCATCCTTTTTGGCATCGGATGCACATCCGGCGGCACCCAAAACAACGGCAAGCGACAGGGCTCGCCAGAGACAGATAGAACGGCTAGTCATATTCATTATTCTTCGCGCCCTTGGTGGGAGTCGATCAGCAGGGATGTCCAGGCGCATGCAACATAAAGCTTGCAGTAAACTTATTCTCGGCCTGATGAGCCAATATAATGGTGTCCACTTTTAGAGTCGAGTAAAAATTGATCACCTGCATGCAGAATTCCGAATGCGCCATTCTGGCTCGACGCTTCCGCGGCTATCTGCCGGTTATCGTCGATATTGAAACGTCAGGCTTCAACCCTGCCAAAAATGCGGTGTTGGAGATCGCTGCGGTAATCACGACGATGGACAGCGAGGGTTACCTTCAGTTGGGCGAGACCCATGCGGCCCACGTTACACCCTTTGCCGGCGCCAAGTTGGAAGCCGCAGCGCTAAGCTTCAACAAAATTGATCCGTTTCATCCGTTTCGGTTCTCATTGGATGAAAAAGATGCGTTACAAAAAATCTTTCAGCCCATTCGCACCGCAGTCAGAGATCATGGTTGCACCCGAGCCATACTGGTCGGACATAATCCGGCATTTGACATCAGCTTCCTGAACGCCGCCGTCGAGCGTTCCGGCGTCAAGAAAAATCCGTTTCATCCCTTCAGTACCTTCGACACCGCAACGCTCGGAGGTTTGGCGTTCGGCCAAACCGTGTTAGCCAAGGCGGTCCAGGCATCGGGTGCGGATTGGGATAACAGTCAGGCTCACTCTGCGATTTATGACGCAGAACAGACGGCTCGGCTGTTCTGCGCTATCGTCAATCGCTGGCATGATCTGGTTGCACTGGACGCCGAAAACCAAAAGCCGACTTGATTTTGTAGGCCCGAGTCTTGCTTTGATTTATGTAGGTCAGTGGCTTTCCGGGGTGGTTTCTGCCAGCATTTTTTGCAGATCCCCCTTCTGGAACATATCCATCATGATGTCGCAACCGCCGACCAGCTCGCCATTAACGTACAACTGAGGGAAGGTCGGCCAGTTCGAGAAGGTTTTCAGATTCTCACGGAGTTCGGGATCCTCAAAAATATTGACATGGACGAAGGGCACCCCGCACTGGTGCAGAATCTGCACAGCACGACCCGAAAAACCACATTGCGGAAAGTTGGGGGTGCCCTTCATGTACAGGATGACGGGATTCTCCGAAAGTTGAGATTTGATGCGTTCGATGACGTCCATTGATGGAATCTCCAGATAGGAAAGACAAAAATAACCCAGTAAATTTATCAGATTAATGCGCCCGGCGGAACGTATCCGGTTTGCGGGCGTCGAGTGGGCTAAATAACCCGGCTGTTCAGCAGGCGCGACAGCAGATCATTCACGTTCAACACAGGAAAATGGCATGCACCGAATTACCCTCATACCTGGCGATGGCATCGGCCCATCAATCGTAGATGCAGCGATCAAAGTCATCGCAGCTACTGGCATACAGATCAGTTGGGACACGCAACTCGCCGGTATGGCGGCTGTCGAGAAATTCGCCAATCCGTTGCCGGATGAAACACTTGCTTCAATCCGTGCCAACCGCATTTGTTTCAAAGGCCCTTTGACCACACCTGTCGGTGGCGGCTATCGCAGTGTCAACGTCACCTTGCGACAGGCCTTTAATCTCTATGCCAATGTCCGGCCAGCGGTGTCTTTCGAAGGGACCGAGTCGGTGTTCAAGAATGTCAATCTCATGACAATCCGGGAAAACACCGAAGGGCTCTATGCCGGTATTGAGCACTTCATAAAGGTGGATAACGAAAAGATAGCCGCCGAAAGCACGGCGATTGTCACCCGCAAGGGCTCCGAGCGGATCATTCGCTATGCTTTTGAATATGCCCGCAAGGCCCAGCGCAAGAGAGTCACGCTTGTGCACAAGGCCAATATTCTCAAATGCACGTCTGGTCTATTCCTCGAAATAGGGCGCGAAATCGCCAGTGAATACCCAGAAATTGAGTTCGACGACCGCATTGTCGATGCTTGCTGCATGCAACTGGTAATGAAGCCTGAATCCTTCGACGTTATCGTCACCACCAACCTGTTTGGCGACATTCTGTCCGATCTGGCCGCCGGCCTGATTGGCGGCCTGGGGCTGACTGCGGGCGCCAATATTGGGACAGACGCCGCAATTTTCGAAGCCGTACACGGCAGCGCGCCTGACATCGCTGACAAGGGCATCGCCAATCCGATTGCCATGATACTGGCGGGCGCCATGATGCTTGAGCACTTGGGTGAAATTGCGGCCGCCCGCAAGATTGAACAGGCTGTGAGAGATGTCATTCGAGAAGGCGACAAGGTGACGCCTGACCTTCGCAAAGATTCGCCCTATGGCACCAGCGACATCGCCGACGCAATCATCGCCAGACTGGTCTAGAAAATCCACAGTCTCCAAGGACTGAACACTGCTGCGCGGGTTGCCCAAGGACAGCCACCCGCGCTACACTTGTCGGCGTAAGTCCCCATCGTCTAGCGGTCCAGGACTCCGCCCTCTCACGGCGGCAACAGGGGTTCGAACCCCCTTGGGGACGCCAACAAAATCAATAGCATAGCCGTTGCTGCCTCGTTTAGTACGGAAATAATACGGAAATACGTCGGCAGAAGTCGGCGGAGATTAGCGGATAAGACCACCCCTTAAGGTGGTTTTTTTGTGCCTGTCAGTTAGTATTCAAATACCGCGTCTAGTCCGGCCAGACGAATAGATTTAACTCGCAATCGTGGCGCGGTCCCATAGCGAGTCCGTAGCGAGAGCGGACAATGTCGAAGATCAAGAATCGGGTTCGACCAAGGTATGACCAGTTTCTAAGAAACGCGGTGAAACTCGGACACATCTCCGAAAAGGAAGAATCAATCTCACGAGATTATTTCGAGAATCTGGTGCTCAAAAAGGGGCGGCCTAGGCGTTTGCCAGAGGACCGCAACCCACAGATCGAACTCGGGCGCAAAATCTTCGAGTCGGGCAGAACGGTCGAGCAGTTTCAGCTAATTCATTCTGGGACTGAATCTGACCGTGTCATGCGTGAGGCGTTGCGTGCTTACCGCAAAATAAGCCAGAAGTAAAACGTCATAAATCGGATTTATCACGTTCGAGTCTGAGCTCGTAATCAAAGAATCTGAGCACTCCACTAACTCACGGAGGCTCAAATGCTTGCACAAACATCACCGGGACAATTCTGGTCAATCGACCGCTTAATCACGGAACTAGGAGTCGGTAAGTCTTTTATTTACGAGCGGGAGCGTCGTGGGGCATTTCCGAACCGTATTAAGCTTGGGCGTCGCTCTGTCTGGCACTCAGATGACATTCAAGCTTGGAAGCTAGCCCAACTCGAAGGCAGAGTCTGGAGTGCAGAATGATGCAATCTCCCTTGACTGTCTCTGAGACCCAGCGTACTGTCTCCCGGTCCCGATACGCATATCGGGCATGGCTTGGTCGCCATAAACCTGAGGCTCATAAGAGCCGCGCACTTGTTCGCGGTTTTTTTGTGGGCGCACGGTACGTCCTACTATGGGCGGAGCCGTGCGGGAGGGAGCAATCCCTGCCGGTCCTCAGGCCGGTCGACCAACCTGCACGGTCTCTGCCCACCTCTCTTGGTCGGGAGGCGCAGAGCGGTTCCACGCTACCTGAGGTCTTCATCATGTCACACGACACATCTAAGGACGCAATCCGTCCACTTTCCCGCAAAGCTTTAGAAAAACGCGTTCGCCGGGCATTAGCTCGCAAGGAACTGATC
>JBKCCF010000131.1:0-6522 GCA_046305255.1 Methylococcaceae bacterium | reverse complement strand
AGAACCTCGTGAAGCGACCTTGTTGTCGCTGAACGGGTGACGGGGACGGCTGGGGCGCCGAAGGCAATAACCGTTCCGCAAAATGTGGCCGTGCGACGCCGGGAGCGTCGTAGGCATAGCATTTTCGTGGAACACGCTCATTTCTCGCGACTGATGTCGCTTGCGTATGGTTTTCTCATTCGCCCATTGTCCGGTATTTTCGAGAAATCGTGAACAGGCTCTAATAAGTTCATGATCCAGATGCATGCGGTTATGATCGAATGCGAATGTGAGCGCGATCAGATCAGTGCGCGCACAAAGGCTGCCCTTCAGGCAGCGAAGGCGAGAGGCGTCATATTAGGTAAGGCGGGTTTTGCCAATCTAAAACCCAATATCGAGGAACGGCAACAACTGGCTCGGGCATTTGCAGAGAACCTGAGGCCGCTTTTTGATGGATTTCCGGTGATGTCGCAACGCGAAATGGCGATACGGCTGAATAGGCTGGGACTAAAGACGCCTCGCGGCCGTGAATGGACGCATGTGCAGGTTGGGAGGGTGAAGCGTATTCTGAAAACAGCAGGATAATTGCCTCTTTGGTAAATGCCTTACTGTCCCCCGTGTCTCTTCAATATCGCGCCTCCAGTCCCGGATTTGGATCAATTGGCCGTTTCCGTGGACAGTCGTCCGAACTGGAACAACCCCGGAGAGCAGGTTTCGAGATCTGAAACTGGCCACCAATTGGCACTCGACCTTGCGGCTGGTCAGCCTTGACCCATAGGCAATGCATTTGCATTGATATGGAAAGGCTACTGCATTACCATACATGGCATCCCCCCTCTTTGATTGGAGAACGCCATGGCTGCGACCATCGAAGTCGAATCCACGCTGACCGACCGCTACCAGACCACCGTGCCGGAGACGGTGCGTCGCGCCCTGCGACTCGGTAAGCGCGACAAGATCCACTACACGATCCGCCCCGGCGGCGAAGTCGTGCTGACGCGCGTCGAGGCCACCGAAGTTGACGACCCGGTGCTCGGTCAGTTCTTGGGCTTCCTGGCGCGCGACATCGCCAGCCATCCGGAGCGCCTGCAGGCCATCGACTCCAACTTCGTGCACCGCATCCAATTGCTGACCGGTGGCACCGAAATCGATCTCGATGCTTCCTTGTCGGCAGACGATGAATGAGATCAAGCACGCCCGCGCCCCTGCTCATCCACGGTTGGATGATTTTCGCGCACCCTTTGTTTCTCGCGCAACTTGAGGTCATCGTCCAGCAGGTCGAGGTACTGAAAGAAAAAGACCCCGTCAGATATGTAAAAAAGAACGGCACCAAGAGGCTGGCAGCAATCGCCAAACTGGCCTTCGATGTCATCCCACAAGACCCGACGAGGCCGGATTACAGACAAGGCAACGCGCTCGGCGACGATTACAAGCACTGGTTCCGAGCCAAGTTTTTCCAGCAGTACCGCTTGTTCTTTCGCTACCACGCGCCAAGCAAAGTGCTCGTGCTGGCTTGGGTGAACGATGAGGACACGAAGCGTGCCTATGAAAGTGGGGACGATGCATACCGGGTGTTTCGGAAGATGCTCGCCAGCGGTCACCCACCCGACGATTGGGATCAGCTACTGAAAGAAGCCAAACCTGCTGCCCAGCGACTGCAGTCCAGCATGGCGTCACTAAAGGGGTTGGAATGATGAACAACAGCCAGCAGACCAAGGAACCACAGGATCAAGTTCTATTCCGTTGACACTGAAACTTGCCGGCAGTTATACCAACTGCTGGATGCCCCGGCCAAGGACAACCCGGGGATGGCGCGACTCATGAAGTTGAGGCCACCCTGGTCAAATGCGGCTGACATTTCAAAAATGATCACAGAATGGATCGCAATTGGCTGAAGGGCGAAGTCGGTGATGCCCTGCACGCAGTTATTTGCGCCACCGGATAAACATCCGCTGGCTGAAGAGAGCTATCCTCGCCGGCATCATCAACCCTGTTTATTTGTCCTTGATATGGGGACGCTGTATTCAGAGTTTTAAAGAGAAGTTCGTCAGGCTAGCGGAGGAATCAAATACGGATTCAGAAATTGAGTGGAGCCCGGCGTGATTTTTTATGTCCGACTTCTTAGCCTTTGGAGAATTTATTTTGACTTATGATTCCATCTTATTTCTAGATATGATGTCACGACTATATCAGGCAGTTCACAAGAACTTTAATCCGATTTTCATAAAGTGTAACCGTTTAAAATAAGCAGGAGTAAATGTGTCAAAACATACAGAACCAAGGAATCTTATACAGAATTTGGACCTACTTTCTGGTCTG
Organism: Methylococcaceae bacterium; assembly: GCA_046305255.1. Classification (GTDB taxonomy): domain Bacteria; phylum Pseudomonadota; class Gammaproteobacteria; order Methylococcales; family Methylococcaceae; genus UBA6136. The sequence goes on along the minus strand of JBKCCF010000131.1, from coordinate 4,224 downwards.
AAGTCAGGAGATAGAATAGGTGCGCCCAAGCAGGATGGACTATTCAAGATAAATGGCTGGCGGAATGACAATGATTCTATAATAGTTCAAGCAGAGAATATTAAGAGCTTGTTCTCAACCGCTCTTACAGGAAAAAATATTGATAAGGCTACTTTTGATAAATGTGTGGCCGCATTCAATGGCCTTAATAAGATGCTTGCTGGTTACCAGTCGAGTCGTGGAAAGACGGATCAAATCAATTCGCTTAGAAGTGCGATTTATGAAATAGACAAGATACTAACTGCCGCACAGAGTGTATTATCTGAAAGCCCAAGCTGTGGAACAAATATTGTCATAGCAAAAAACGCCATAAAGTATCTAGACAGCTTAAAGCTACCATCAACTAACGTAAAATTCAACGGACACTATAAAGATGAGGTTGACATGTTCGTTGGAAGATATCTAAGACAAGAACATAGATATAAAGATCAATCTATTGTTAATAGGTACCACAGCCATATTACGCGGAAGATACCGATAGATCCTAAAAAGCCTATCGCGGGTGGCAATATTAAGGAGAATAAATATGAAAGCTACACAGCTGAGCAAGCTAAAAAGCTACTAGAGGACCACAATAATATAAGAAAAGATATATTAACAATTATTAGAAACATAACAAGTAAGTCGGAGACAAGAAGGCAGCTAAAGCAGCTTCTGAGTAGAGTGAAGAGTCAATACGGATACAGTGATGAATTATGGGAAATCTTAAGTTATCAATTTCATTTCTCAGATGGCACTGATGAGGAGCGAATCAGGCTTACGAGAAAGGCCATAAAGTTTGGCGTAGCAAATTGTTATGAGAAGTCAGCAATTGTAGCTACACACATGTTGGAAGCTACGCGCGGAAACAAGTCAATATTCTGGGTTGCCTGTATTAAATATGATCATTGCTTTACGATTATCGCAGACAAGAACCTCCTAACGACAAGAGACATTGAGACTAAACCAGCACATGAATGGACTGGAGATGCGATTATCGTAGATGGATGGACTAGTGACTACTACCCAGCAGTTGACATTAGAAAGAGTCGAGGAGCATTTAATATTTTCAAGGGGGTCGCAAGAAAAGGAATAATTCGTAACTTCAATCAAATTGCGGAAGATCAGAAGGATAAAAAGGACAAGGAAGACAAGAATAAAGAAAAAGACATGGATCTTGATTCATTCTTGTTCGAAGTTATGGGAGCTGCGGCGGAAGATACAAAAACTACCACCGCCATTCTAGTTAGAGAATCACTTTCATGGCCTCCAACCTTTGATCCAGGTTTTCGACTTGCAGTAGCAAAAAGCAAGAACATTGATTACAGAATAAATACTGACGCGATAAAAAGTAGTGATCTGGCGCGTGTATCCGACAATCCCGAGTTGTTAATCAGTAACTTGTCTATGATTATTAAAGATCAATAATTGAAACCATGCGGTGTAGGGTCTCTAGATGGGCACAGAACCCGAGGATTTCCAGGAAGGCTGGCGTGAATGTTTGAGATGGTTCGGGGAGCCATAAAACAGGATGTGTTTGCATTTTACGACTCCAAAAAAGGGCGGCTGGATTTTCGTTTAAACCATACGCACCAGCCGCAAATAAAGAGTCGGACATGAAAAGCTGACGCCGGGCTCCATTGCATTTCGGCCCAGTGGGAGCGAAGCTGCGATTTGCGACAGTGAATGAGCATCCCACCAGCAGGCTGCCTGAAGGGCTGATAGACCGGTTCACTCAGCGTCATTAACGCCTTGCGAACGGTGGGGTCGAGGTCACGGAGCTTTTCAAGATAGTTGTCGCGTTAACGCGTAATTTTTTTTCTTACCGAGTGGATTTATCTGACCGCTCGGGATTGAGGAATACCTCGTTTTCGACCGTCCAGTTCCGGGTCTTTCCCGTCCATCGATGGGGATGCCTGGCCTTTGCAGCGGTGTACACCCGGTGTCGCCTTTGGAGTAATTCCTCCGCTTCTCCCCGATGTCGCTCCTCTGGTGTCACAAAGCCGATGCCGCTATGGCGGTGCTCCTCGTTGTACCAATGTACAAATCGGTCGACCCATTGCCGAGCGTCTTCAAGGCTTTCAAATGGCTTGGATGGCCACATCGGGCAATACTTCGCTGTTCTGAAAAGCGTTTCAGCATAGGCATTGTCGTTGCTCACGCGGGGACGGCTGAATGACGGCATCACCCCCAGGCTTTGCATCGTCGCCAACATCGTCGAGCCTTTCATGGGGCTACCATTATCGGAGTGCAGTATGATCGACTCTCCGAAGATGCATTCTTTCAGTGTGCCACGCTTCAGTAGCTCTGCAGCCAGTGCCGAGGATTCTGTCAGATGAACCTCACTGGCCACGACTTTCCGGCTGAAAACGTCCTTGACCATGTACCAGTAGTAGAACTGGCCACGGACCGCTGAGGGCAGCCACGAAATATCCCATACCCAGATCTGATTCGGTTTGGTCGCTCTGTGTGTGGTTATTACCCGCTTCTCCTGGGCTTTCGCACGGCCCCGATGATTCTGCTGGCCATACTCTCTCATGACCCGATAGAAGCTCGATTCAGAGGCTAAATAAAGCCCCTGATCGGCCAGTCTGGGTACGATCTGATGTGGCGGCAAACTGGCATGTTCCGGGCGATTGATCATTTCAATAATCGCTGATCGCTCCTCCGTAGTCAGCTTGTTTTTGGGCTCAGGCCGAATGGCTTCAACCCGCCGGTCCTCCGGAGAATGCTGCCAGCGCTGATAGGTTCTCAGAGAGAGCCCTAGCGTCTCGCAGGCCTTGAATCGCCGGGCACCTGACACCACCGCCTCCTCGATCAGGATCACTGCCTGCTTTCGATCGGCTCCCGAAATCATGCGTCCTCTCCGTCCCCCCAAATCGCATTGGCTTTTTTTTTGAGAATGATCAGCGCAGCGGCTTCTGCCAGAGCGGCCTCCTTTCTCTTGAGCTCCCGTTCCAGATCCTTGATCCGGCGTGCAGAGAGCTTCTGTTGCTCTTTCAGCTGCTGCGCACTGGAATCCACCCCGCCATTAGCTCTTTCGCAGGCCTCGCGCCAGCGGGCTACCTGCTCAACATAAAGCCCTTTGGATCTGCAATATTCAGCCAGCTCCGTTTCACTCAGCGTGATGGTTTCAAGCACAACCCGAAACTTCTCCGCGCTGGACCAATCTTCAGAACTCTTCCCATTACCCGGCATGACAACTCCCGTCTCTCTGGCCTTCTTTCGCCAAGAATACAGGGTGACCACATGGATGCCAGTCTCCACCGATAACTCACTGACCGGCTTGTTCAGGGGAGGCATCATCTGTTTCAGAATCGACTCTTTCTTTTCTGCGGAATAACGTGCCATCTCATCGATCTCTCTCCGCCCCCTGTTTCATTTCAAGGTTTCAGTAGACGCGACAACTATCCTGACACAGGGGGGTCACTGCCTGGCAGGCACGCCCGCTGGAGCTGATGTATCCCGTCGTGTTCTTTGATGCCCTGCGGGTCAAGATTCGCGAGGATGCCGTGGTCCGTAACAAGGCCATCTATCTGGCGCTCGGCGTTCTGCCCGACGGCACGCGGGACATCCTTGGGCTGTGGATCGAGAGCACCGAGGGTGCGAAGTTCTGGATGAAGGTGTTCAACGATCTCAAGACCCGCGGCGTGGCCGACATCCTGATCGCCGTTACCGACGGTCTGAAGGGGATGCCGGAAGCGCTGGCCGCGGTCTTCCCCGCCACCACGCTACAAACCTGCATCGTGCATCTGATTCGCAACAGCCTGGACTACGCCAGCTGGAAGGATCGCAAAGCGTTGGCGGCGGCAATCAAGCCGATTTACACGGCCCCCAGCGCCGAAGCCGCACTGGCCGAGTTGGAGTCCTTCGCCCAAGGCCCTTGGGGCGAGAAGTTTCCGACCGTGGTAGCGGCCTGGCATCGGGCCTGGGTGTCAATCAGCACCGAAATCTTTCCAGGTGTCAGCGCCGAAAAGTTTCCAGTTGAGAGGGTTAGGTCAGAGTGCCTGAGTGCCCTTTTTGCGCTGTTTAAACCGGTAGGAGTCGTTGCCGGTTTCGAGGATGGTAACTGCCCCATCAACTAGGCGCTGTTGAGCCGTAGGCTTCCGTGATCAAATCCTCAGCCTTGAGATTCCAAGGCATGAGATGTTCCCAATTCCCGCTTTTAATGGCTTCCGGCAGACCCCGCATCACCTTCAACAGCCA
>JBKCCF010000130.1:0-2658 GCA_046305255.1 Methylococcaceae bacterium | reverse complement strand
ATATTTACCAGTCGGGCTACCGCTACCAGAAGGCCGGGGTCATGCTGATGGAACTGATACCTGCCGGCGCCGCCCAGGCATCGCTGTTCGCCCCGACCACGCCTTCCAATCCAAACCGCGACAGGCTCATGGCGGTGATGGACAGTATCAATCAGGGCATGGGGCGGGATACGCTCACGATTGCCTCACAAGGCACCGCAAAAGCCGCTGATCAGGGCTGGCGCATGAAGCGCGGCAGCCTGTCACCCGCGTATGCGACGCAGTGGGATCAGTTGCCTGTGGTCAAGGCCGGATGACCGGCTGACCCGACTCAAGGCCCAGCGCCGAAGGACCGAAGTCGGGGACACACCGCCCCCGGCGCAGCTTTACCAGGGACAGCGTGTGGACAGCCGTCGGGTCATCAGGTCGAGAGCCTGTGGCGGCCTTCCTGAGTGGGAATTTGGTTCAGGTCCGGTCCTCGTGATGTAGTGATCGCAGCATAGCTTCACGAAGAATAGCGTTCATTCTGGTTTGATAGCCCTTCCCTTGGCTCTTGAGCCAGGTCAGCACGTCCGAGTCAATTCGGACTGACGCGTGGGTTTTGACCGGTTTGTAAAACGGATTGGGAACCGCCCTGCTCCAGAAATGCTCATCCAACGGTGGAATATCACTGTAATCAATCTCACTGTCCGGTTTTTCAGACAGCGCTCTCAGTTCAGCCTTCCGCTCTTCCGTGATGGGGGCAAGTTCGCTTCTCTTGACTCTAACCATTTTCATAACGTCTCCGTTCATTCTTGTCGGCACGGCGTGCGCTGATCATTCGGACTACCTCAATGCCCTCTTCCTCAAGATGGACGGTATGCGCAACCAAAAGGAGCAGGCAGCCACCAACCACACCGATGGTTTGCCAGCGCTCCTCTCCATCCTCCACGCGGTCCTGCTCTGAAATACAGAAAGGATCGTCGAAAACGAATGCAGCCTCATCAAACCCGATGCCATGCTTCTTCAGGTTCCGAGCCGCTTTCACTGGATCCCACTCAAAGATTCGTTGCATGCGCGAATTTTACTACAGTATCGTATATACAATAAAATTATACACCACACATCCGTGACACCGAGATCGCCATCCAAATCAACGGCTATTTATTGATCCGGCGCTTAAACAGGCTGAGTTGCGTATTTAGCGGATGGATGCTGAAAGTAGGGTATGGGCCTGCAGGTGCAGCTGCGCGTGAGTGGCCAGAGCTACTCCCAGCTCAAAGATGTCGGTGTCGAGGGCTCTGCGTAAGGGCTGCATCAGTCGTCCTCATGCTGGCAGGCGATCAGCAGTCTGCTGAGCTCCTCCCGGAACACGGTATCGGCTAAGTCAGGCGAGAAATTACCTGCAGGAAAGTCTTCCAGCAGCCTCTCATGGGTCAGATCCAAGGCGAGGCGACTGAGCTCAAAGCCCAGGTAGGGTGGGAGGGTCATAGGTTCTCCAAGGTAGAGCGTTCGCTTCGGCAGAGAGTGCTGTCTCTGCCAGGGGCCGGAAGGTGCTGCTTCTGGCCCCCGAATTAGTTGCCCGTCCGTAGGCACGTCCATGTTCACGTCCTTGCTGCGACAGCCATGTCGCGATTCGCATATCCATGCCTGGCTTCCATGCCGAATCCATCAGCGGAAACACCCCTGAGGGCCAAGTGCTGCGGCTCAAAGCTCGCGGAGCAAACGATCCCAAGCCAGCGATCACCGGCCCTGAGGAGGGTAACGCCAGTGAAGCACATTCAGCGCCCGTTGTGAAGAGGCTGACGCCGTCGCCGGCGATTAGTGAGCCCCGGATAAAGTATCTCCCGACAGTTTAACCAGGGCTCCCGGCGCTTCGGGCCGGGGGGTATTTTAGCAGAGTATTGGGGGAGTAGTGGTGGGGTATGTGATGGGGTATGTGATGGGGGTCACATAAAACCATATTTTGGGAAAAAATTTTGGGGGGACCTATTAACAGATCCACCCCCTGGGCTAATATCGGGATGGCCGGGGTTTTACTTGCAAGCTATTGAATAATAACGTGAAATTATTTTTCACTACCCTATTGCACGGCATAATCAGGGGGCGGATATTGCGAACTGTCGGGGAGGTGTAGCTTTTCTCCCCCGACCGGGCCGCACCCAAGTTGCGCCCGAGGTATGACCAGTCACAGATTGCGAAAAATCTGTGACGGTCACAGATTCCAAATATCAATTATGAGGGTAACAAAATGACACAAGTAATCACTGGTGAATACATGGCCGCTGAAAGCGTTGACGCAAAAGCGTTAAAACTTGCTCAGTCGGTTATTGACGCACGGGAAACCGTGACCTTTGTACTCGAGGGGGAGGTGACCTTGCACGGAGTCAAATCCGTACTGCTGGCAACCCTTCAACGATTACATAACCGGGATGACCGGGAGGCATTGTCAGCGGCAGTCAGGAAAGCTATGTCCCGCGAACGGGAAAGAATGCACGCGGTCGCGGTGAAATACCGTGCAGGGGAGTTAGCGGTACTTCCCGGTGAATCGGAAAGCGACGCGCTCATGAGGAATCGAAGGCTCAGGTGGTTGAGTCCTGAGATGACGTTATCACTGAAAACGGCAAAAGCTGACAAACTGGATGTAAGCGAAAAAACCACGGAATCCTATTTGCCGAAAATCGCGGCTCCCGTCGAATC
>JBKCCF010000129.1:0-2917 GCA_046305255.1 Methylococcaceae bacterium | reverse complement strand
TTGCCACCAAGCGGCCTGAAAAGGGGCTGATTCTCCATTCTGATCGCGGGAGTCAGTACTGCGCTCATGCCTACCAAAAACAACTGCGACAGTTTGGCATGCAGGCCTCGATGAGCCGCAAGGGAGACTGTTGGGACAACGCCCCGATGGAAAGTTTCTGGGGTTCCCTGAAAAACGAACTGGTCCATCACCAATCGTTTAATACACGTGAAGAGGCCAGGCGCGAGATCACCGAATACATTGAGATCTTCTACAACCGAATCAGAAAGCGGGAGCGACTTGGCTATCTGTCACCTGCCGCATTTAGCCAGCAGTACCATGCAAATAGGATGGCCGCTTAACCCGTTGGACTCTGCGGTTGACGACCTACCTCAAACCCTTCGGTACTCGTTCCATTTCCGTCCTCCGTCTCTTCAATTTTACGAAACGTTGGACTCCACTTTTCTCAGCCTAGCTCATCAAAGAACACGACGGGATACATCAGCTCCAGCGGGCGTGCCTGCCAGGCAGTGCCCTCGACCATCACCGCATCGGTGACCGAACTGATGAACTCGGGCGAGACGTCGGTGCCGTACTGCTCGGCCAGGAAGCCCTGAATTTCGCGCACCGTCATGCCCCGGGCGTACAGGGCGACGATCTTGTCGTCGAAGCCAGTGAAGCGGCGTTCATGCTTCGGAATGAGCAGGGGTTCGAAGCTGCTCCCGAAGATGGCTCGGCTGAACAATCGTGTCGCAAGAAGACAGACGATTGAGCCATCAAAAAGAAACTGCCACTAAATTTAATCCAAAGAAAAAGGCTCTGCCATATTTCTCTGTAAGGCCTTGATTTTATGGTGGGGCCCCTCGGGATCGAACCGAGGACCAAGGTATTATGAGGGCGATTCAGCCACTCTCAACCACTATTCTGCACACTGTTACCACAGTGTTCAATCACTCGATATAGTTGACTAATTCGATGCAATTGCGCGAATGATCCAGCCATTGGGGTTGAACACCGAGATGGAGTCGGCATCTGGAACTGGCTTAGAGAACTGAACACAAAAACCCACGTCGAAATTCCCAGATAGCCCAGTTGCAGATGCGCTCGCGGTATATACTGGCTTCGCAAATGCGCTAGCAGGCAATACGCTGGGCCTTGCAAGCAGATTAGGCGTAGCTCCGCTCAGAGGGGTTATTTCACCAACAGGAGTCCATGTGTTGGGCAAACTAAATTGAAGCCGCTGATAGCAAATACTTGGGTTTATGAACGCAACAGTTCCGCTAGCCCCAGCGTATGAAATATTTGCCGATACACTTGCAGTCAAACTTTCATCAGTTTGAAGGCCCAATATCCGCTGAATACCTGCACTACCAGATCCAATAAAAGTGTACTGGGTTGGTAGGTTGGTTTGCGAAACTATTTGAGAGTAGTCATCGGCTACCTGTATGGACTTCACAGATACAATTCCACTTGGTCCTGTGGCTCCTTGAGATCCGGCAGCACCCTGAGGACCGGCAGCACCCTGAGGTCCAACTAAACCTAAGGCTACAGGATTCACTGCTACCTCGTTTCTGTTACAGACCGCAGGACGAATAAAAACCGCGCCCCTAGGTCTCTTGCACATCACATCAGCAAAAGATTGAGCAGAGTTGGATGCCAATATGACTATTGAAAGATATTTCAAAAGTTTCACTAGTTTGCCCCAAGTAATTCAGTTAAGAGCCCAACTCGAGGTGGGCCAAACCATACCGCCGGTCGCAATTTTGCACAGGAAGACACAAGGTTGCAAGCAATGGATTTAGGATCCCCATGGGCTGTATCTATAGACGTTCCACGGGTTTTAGTGATTGTTTCACGAGCAAGGCTGATGTGTGCTGCGTCATGCGCCTTAACCTCCATCGCATGCACATGAGCGCCGAGGAGAGAGGAAGGTGCTGTATTTGAAGCTCAGGGAGATGAGGGGAGTGCAGGAGCGTGGAGGAGATAGGAAATCTCAAATCATTGTGGCAAATCCGATTTGCGAAGATATGTCTTTTGCCGTTACTTCCACACAGAAGGATCTCTTGCGATTGCCCTCTCCAGAATCGCAAACACGGGTTTAGGCCATAGAACCCCTGCACGAGGGAACCTCGATTAACCTCAAACTTGTGAAATCGACGCACTATAAATCAGTGTGTTAGGTTTGATATTGCGATGAAAAGGTGGGTTTTCGAGGTGCCCACGAGTGGACTCCAGAAAACACTCTTTAAGGTAAGTTGGGCTGAGACCGCTTGTCTCCCATCATCAATCACAACGCGGGCAGATGAGTTGGCACAGGTCAGCTTCAACACAGTAAAGGGTTCCTTGTCGCCGTCCAGCGCTAAGAGCCTGTTCACGATCTCCTGAGGAGCATGGCCAAGAAGGCTAAATGAATGAACTGCAGGCTAGTATTGAGCCAACGTTCGCAGTTCTTCCATAGTCGTCGGTTCTTCTCCAGCCATGCAAAACTGCGTTCGACCACCCATCGTTTTGGGATTACCGCAAAGGTGTGCAACTCACTGCGCCTGGCGACTTGCACCGTGACGTCCTCACCCAGAATTTCCTGCACACTCCGGGCAAAGGGCTCGCCCGCATAGCCTCTGTCGGTCAGCACGCTTTGCACGTTGCCCAGAGTGTTCCTGCAACGGCCCATCGCCTGCAGGGCTCCTTTCCGATCAGTCACTTCGGCAGTCGTAACGACGATGGAGTGAGGGAGTCCTTGCGTATCCACAGCAATATGGCGCTTGATGCCTGAGATTTTCTTCCCTGCGTCATAACCTTTGTTAGCAGACGTGTCCGTGTTCTTCACGCTCTGCGAATCAATGATTAACAGACTGGGCGTGGCGTTGCGCCCCAATTTCTCGCGGGCCGCGCCAACCTGATTTTTTTAATGCCCGCTCCAGTACGCTTATGCCGTCCG
>JBKCCF010000128.1:0-13205 GCA_046305255.1 Methylococcaceae bacterium | reverse complement strand
GGGGGGGGTATGTGTGGCGCCCCTCTGTGAGTTTGGGTTTTACCCCCTATGGGGGGGCGCGGGGCGTGTGGCGGTTGTCCCGGGGCGCCCCCTGCCCCCCGACCCCCGCTACTTTATCGGTAAGGGCAAACTTGATGAGTTGGCCAACACCCTGATTGCACATGAAGCGTCGCTTGTTATCTTCAATAATCCACTGACGCCCAGCCAGGAGCGTAATCTCGAGAAGGTTCTCAACGTCAGGGTAGTCGACCGAACAGGCTTGATTCTTGATATTTTTGCCCAGCGCGCCCAAAGTTTCGAAGGCAAATTGCAGGTTGAACTTGCTCAGTTAAAGCATCTGTCAACGCGACTGGTGCGTGGCTGGACCCATCTTGAGCGGCAGAAGGGTGGTATTGGGCTCAGGGGGCCGGGTGAAACCCATCTTGAAACCGATAAACGGCTTATCGGCAAACGCATCATTCAGATTCAAAAGCGGCTTGAGAAGGTTGACAAGCAACGTGATCAGGGGCGTCGAGCCAGGCGGCGTGCCGAGGTACCCGTGGTGGGGCTTGTTGGCTATACCAACGCTGGTAAATCGACGCTGATCAATGCCATGACCGGCTCGGCTGTCTATGCGGCAGATCAGTTGTTCGCTACCCTCGATCCGACACTCAAGCGTCTTGATCTGGGTGCCGGGCTCAAGGTCATCCTTGCTGACACGGTGGGTTTTGTCCGGAATCTTCCTCATGAATTGGTTGCGGCATTCAGGTCCACCCTGCAGGAAACGGCACAAGCAGATTTGCTCCTGCATGTCATTGACGCCAGCGACGACCGTATGGAAGAAACCATCGCTGAGGTGGATCAGGTCATTGAAGAAATAGGCGCGGACAACGTCCCTCAGGTATGGGTGATGAACAAAATTGATCGGCTGGAATCTGTCGTGCCTCATATTGAGCGTAACGAACAAGGCTGGCCGGCCAAGGTGTGGATCTCTGCGCAGGCCGGTGAAGGACTTGCAGAACTGGCAACCATCCTGCGGGAATGCTTCGGTGGCAACATCATCACTCGAAGTATTCGGCTCAAACCGGCAGAGGGTGATCTCAGGGCCAGGCTGTACCGAACGGCTACCATTCTTAAAGATGAACAGGACGAGCTCGGTGGCTGGGTGATGGAGGTTCAGGGTTCGCGCCAATTGTTGAATTGTCTGGATGGGCATCCTGATAGCGCAGCGTGACAGGAAGCGGATGAACTTGCCCGGTCATTACCCTGATACGGTATCGAATCCGACAACGATTCTTTCTGCAAATGCCGCGGAATGCTCAGTGTTCAGTCCGCGGACGTATCAATCTAAAAACTGTAACTGGAATTTAAACGGGAGTTGACCGATGTCCTGGAATGAACCTGGTGATAACAAGAAAGATCCCTGGAGCGGACGGGAGCAGCCACAGGCACCCCCTGACCTTGATGATGTGCTGAAGGGCGTTCAGGAAAAATTACGCGCTGTCCTGGGGGGAGGTGGAGGCATGCCGACAGGGGGCGGTCAGGCGTCCCTCCAACTCGCAGGTCTGTTTGCTGCGGCAGGTCTGGTGCTTTGGGGACTCACCGGAATCTATGTTGTTGATGAGGGTAGTCGGGGCGTAGTGACCCGCTTCGGCGAATATGTCGACACGACCATGCCGGGTTTACATTGGCATATTCCTGCGCCGATTGAAAAAATAGACGTCGTCAATATCGAACAGCAGCGATTTCTGGAGATTGGTTACCGATCCGGTGGTCGCCAGCAATCCTCGGGCTCGGTACCCAAGGAGGCGATGATGTTGACCCAGGACGAGAACATCATCGACATCCGGCTGGCCGTGCAGTACCAGATCAAGGAGGCCCAGGCCTACCTTTTCAATGTGGCTGACCCTGATGCGACACTTAAACAGGTGATTGAGAGCGCGCAGCGAGCGGTTATCGGCAAGAACACTATGGACTTCGTGCTTACTGAGGGTAGAGGCCATATCGCTGACGAGATCAAAACAGAAATTCAGCGCACGCTGGATCAGTACAAGACCGGCATCCGTGTCATCAATGTGAATCTGGTCGATGCTCAGCCGCCGGATGAAGTACAAAGCGCGTTTGAGGATGCCATCAAGGCTCGGGAGGATGAGCAGCGCCTTAAAAATGAGGCAGAAGCCTATGCGAACGAGGTCGTGCCGAAGGCGCGCGGTGCCGCGGCCAGGCTGATAGAAGAGTCCGAAGCCTACAAACAGAAGGCCATCGCTCGCGCCGAGGGTGAAGCCTCGCGATTCGAACAGTTGCTGGCTGAATATGAGAAAGCTCCGGAGGTTACGCGAGAACGCATGTACCTTGAGACCATGCAGGAGATACTCGGCGCGTCGGGCACCATGCTTGTTGATGTAAAAAGTGCCAATAATATGCTCTACCTTCCTGTGGACAAATTGCAGCGTGTGCAAGCCGCCGGGAACGATGTGAAGGCCAGCGAGCTGGTGTCATCACCCGCAGCGCCCGAAGCACCTGATCCAGCGCGAACAGCCAGAGCCAACTCAACGCGCGGACGCGATAGCCGAGGTCAAAAATGATCAACAGACATACAGGGTTAGCAGTGCTTGGACTGGTCAGTATGCTGCTGGCGGTTACGGGGACCTTTACGGTAGCTGAAACCGAGAAAGTGATCCTGCTTGAGTTCAAGAAAATTGTCGGTAATGACTTCAGTCCGGGGCTGCATTTCAAGTTGCCCTACCGTCAGATCAAAAAATTCGACGATCGTATTCTGACGCTGGAATCAAAACCGGAACGGTTCCTGACATCGGAAAAGAAAAACGTCATTGTCGACTGGTTCGTCAAATGGCGAATTGAAGATGTGTCGAAGTTTTACACATCAGTCGCAGGGGATAAGGCTCAGGCTAACATCCGGCTTGATCAGATCACCAAGGACGCCATGCGTAATGAATTCAGCAAGCGGACGATCCGTGAGCTGGTATCGTCCGATCGGGGCCAGATACAGGACGTTTTGACCAAAATGGTCAATCCTTCCGTTGCTGAACTCGGTGTTGAAGTCGTCGATATCCGGGTTATGCGGATCGACCTGCCAGATGAAGTCAGTTCGTCGGTCTACCGGCGAATGGAAGCAGAGCGTGCCCGTGTTGCCCGGGAGTTCCGTTCCCGAGGTGCTGAAGCCGCCGAGCGCATCCGTGCCGAAGCTGACCGGCAGCGCGAGGTGCTATTGGCCGAAGCCCAGAAGGATGCAGAAATCAGGAGGGGGCAGGGTGATGCATCGGCGTCCGATATTTATGCCCGGGCCTATGGCAAGAATCAGGAATTCTTCCAGTTCAACCGTAGTCTGATCGCCTATCGTCAGGCATTCAAAGGAGATGGCAGCATGATGGTGCTAAGCCCGGACTCCGAGTTTTTCCAGTACTTTAGGCGACCCAAATAAGTGCCGATAAGGCTACTGCTCCAGGGTGATTGGAACTGAAAGCTTCCGGTAAATAGCCAATCAAGGGTAAACTGGGCGCCTACGAAACGCCGCCCAGTGACCTTACATTCCACCATACCCCTGATCAATGTTGAACCAAGACCGATGGTTGTTGCCCGAAGGAATTGAAGAAGTTTTCCCTGACGAGGCGGCCCGGCTTGACGACTTGGGTCGTCGTGTTGTCGACTTGTTCGGCAGCTGGGGCTATCGGTTGGTCATGCCGCCCTTGATCGACTTCCTTGACTCCCTCCTGGTTGGCAGCGGGCACGAACTGGATTTTCAGACCTTCAAGTTCACCGATCCCGCTAGCGGGCGACTTATCGGTTTGCGGGCTGACATGACGCCCCAGGTCGCGAGGATAGATGCCCGCACTGCTCACACCAATCTGCCCACACGGTTCTGTTATACCGGTTCTGTCCTGCACACCTTGTCCGGACATCTGGAAAAAAACCGCAACCCTCTTCAGATAGGGGCGGAACTCTTCGGGCACGGTGGTAATGCGGCTGTCATTGAAGTGATCCGACTGATGCTCGAAATGCTGGGTATAGCTGGTATACGTGATATTCATCTTGATCTTGGCCACGTCGGCATTTATCGGGCACTGGCCAGGCAGGCCGGTATGACGGCCGAAACTGAGGCGGGTGTGTTTGAAATCTTGCAGCGTAAAGATCCGGCTGATCTTGATGGTTACCTTAAGGACGCTGAAGTACCGGCAATTGTCGGCGAGATGTTGGCGGCGCTACTTGATCTCAATGGCCCGGCCAGTGTGCTGGCCGAAGCCCGAAAAAGGTTGATCGCTGGCGGTGAGTTCATGACGCTCGCCCTCGCCGAACTGTCGGCTATTGCGGACAACCTGCGACAACACTATCCGGGTTTGCCCATCCATTTTGATCTCGCCGAACTTCGGGGGTATCACTACCACACTGGAGTGGTCTTCGCGGCCTTTGTGCCGGGTCAAGGCAGGGAAATAGCGCGCGGTGGTCGCTACGACGATATCGGCAAGGTGTTTGGACACGCCCGGCCTGCCGTAGGCTTCAGTGCAGACTTAAAAACCCTGGCCCGTCTGGTGGATGATCCGGCCAAGGCCCGCCCTACCCAAACGGCGATATTTGCACCGGCTGTGGCCGACTCTGGGCTGGATGATGCAATCAGAACCCTGCGGGCCAGGGGTGAAGTCGTGATCCAGGCGCTGGGGGGCTTGTCTGAGTCAGCCAAAGGCCTGAACTGCGGTTTCGAATTACGCAAGAGCAATGATCAATGGCAGGTAGTCAACCTGACCGTCCACGCTGAATAAAATATTGGAAATTACAGAATGGGAAAGAATGTTGTAGTCATTGGTACCCAGTGGGGCGATGAGGGGAAGGGCAAGCTGGTTGATCTGCTAACCGAGCGCGCTGAGGCGGTGGTGCGGTTTCAGGGCGGTCACAATGCCGGACACACCCTGGTTATCGATGGCCAGAAGACCGTGTTGCATCTGATTCCTTCAGGCATCCTGCGCCAGGGTGTCAAGTGTTTCATTGGCAATGGTGTAGTGCTCTCGCCCGAAGCGCTGATGGAAGAGATCGGTGTGCTTGAGCGGGCGGGTGTGCCTGTGCGTGACAGACTGACCATCAGCGAGTCCTGCGCACTCATACTGCCAATACACGTTGCGCTTGATTTGGCCCGGGAGAAAGCGCGTGGGGCCAAAGCCATAGGTACCACCGGTCGCGGCATTGGGCCTGCCTACGAGGACAAGGTGTCCCGGCGTGGCATTCGAGCGGGTGACCTGTTTTATCCGCAGGTACTCGAAGAGCGTTTGCGCGAACTGCTCGACTTCCATAATTTCGTTATAGCGCACTACTACAAGGAAAAAGCACTGGACTGCTCTGAGGTGCTGGCCCAGCTCATGTCAATCGGGGAGGAGATCAAGCCCATGCTCGGTGACGTGGCCGGTGAGCTGCACAGTTACCGTGCTGACGGCAGGAATGTGCTCTTCGAAGGGGCTCAGGGTGCGATGCTTGATATTGATCATGGCACGTATCCTTATGTCACCTCATCGAACACCACTGCCGGCGGAGCCGCTGCAGGAACCGGAGTCGGATTGCTGGAGTTCGACTATGTTCTCGGCATCACCAAGGCGTATTCCACCCGGGTTGGCAATGGCCCTTTCCCGACCGAACTATTTGATGAGCGGGGCAAACACCTCTCGACCCGCGGCGCCGAGTTCGGAGCCACCACCGGGCGGGCGCGCCGCTGTGGCTGGTTTGATGCCGTACTGATGAGGCGCTCATCCAAACTCAACAGTATCTCCGGCTTGTGTCTCACCAAGCTTGATGTGCTGGATGGCCTCGAAAGCATAGGGATCTGTACCCACTACCGCTACAACGGGGCTGATATCGATACCGTACCGAGCGGGGCTGAGGCCTACGCACAATGTGAACCGGTGATTGAGGAAATGCCAGGCTGGTCCGAATCGACGGTGGGCGTTACCGATTACAGCCAGTTGCCTGGTGCAGCTCGAGCCTACATTCAGCGCTTGCAGGAACTGGTGGGTGTTCCTGTCGATATTCTGTCGACAGGACCCGATCGCAACCAGACGATCGTATTGAAGCAGCCATTCGATCTTTAGCCGCTCCGCCCTGTCCGGGAGTGGGCCAGTCTGATTTAATCGTCAATAAAGACAAAGCCTCAGTGCGGGTGTGTCTACGACCGGCTGGAGTGTGATCTGGCGAAGCCCCAGCAGCGTCCGCTCGGCGGGTTTGAGGCAGCGTAGTCGCAGTGAGGTCCATAGGTCAGGCTGCCGACATGACGTGGTGTTTCGCCATTCTGGCCAGTGAGTAAACTGGCCACATAACGCCTCCGCTTGATACCCTCGGCGAATGTGGATGTGATCCATTCCGTACCAGTGTTGGGGCGCTTCAACCCAGCCGGTGCGGTAATGCTCAGCCAGTTTCCGCATGCCGGCATCAAGTTGTCCGATTTGTTGTTGTAATTCCGGCCAGCTAGCCGATTGACCTGGAAAAATCAGCCTGCGAATCAGTTCAAATCGGGCTTCAGTCAGCCGATTGAGGCTCGCCAACGGCAGGGACATCAGCACAGTCTGGCAATTCAATTGATCCAGACGTCCCAGGCAGATCTCCAGCCAGTTCAGCAGTTTGGCCGCGCCATGGCCATAAACCAGGTCGTTGCCGAGGTCCGTGATGGCCGCAACCGGTGGTGCCGCCAAAGGCGTGTCCGAGGTCAGTCGGGCCCAGAGGCCGCAATTGATGATCCCGGGCAAGGCTCTGCCCACTATTTGGCTCCAGCCACCGAAAGATCGGCCATGCCCCATGGCGGCATGCACCACTAGAGGAGATCCGAAGCCCTGTTGCAGACAGTTCAACGCGGTAGGAAAGGCGCGGCTAAGGTTGCTCGCCCCCAGCAAGATGACAGTCTGGTGAGCCTTTTGGGGTTTAGCCATTGCCAGGACTGGGGCTAATGATGAGCCGCTGGTTCCAGCTGTCTGGCGCGAAGGGTTGCGGCAATACCGTGACTGATGCGCCTAAGCGCTCTCGTATGCGCGGCCACTAGTGCATCGTAGCTGGGGTCTCCGCAGGGTTCGCTTACGACAGATCGGCCCCGTAGCGGTTTATCTGAGTCCTTTGGTCTTATGACCCATGCGGCCTCAATGCTCGCGGTCCCCCCCACGACGGACTCGAATCGCAGGATATCGACAGCAATCCGGACATCGGCCTCGCTGGCTATAGCCTCCTGTCCCTTAAGCCCCACCAGTGCCCCTTCGCCCAGATCGGCGGCAAGATCAGTCGCTAATGCGCTCGCGATTTCATTGGCCAGACTCTCGCCCCAACGATTGGATTCGCTGATCTCAAGCTCGTTGGTACTGGTGCGGGTGACGATTTGCTGACGGTCGACCAGCGCCGGCACTGAGACTGGGCCGACCACCACCGTGGGTACATCGGAGCCCGGGCTAACCCTTTGGTTTGTCCGGGCTGTCGGCTCGGCCAGTGTGTAGAAGTGGCGCTGCGGCGAGCGGGCGCAACCGATGACCAGCAGGCAGGATAGTAGTAGCAGGCTGAAACGTAGTGTATTCATGGGGTGTCCCCGGTTTTGCCGCGGAGGAGTGATTCTGGTTCCTGATCAAGGGTGTCGGCCAGGGAGCGAATGGACTGGGCTGTGCGAGTGGTTTCTTTCAGCGTCTGGCGCAGGTCCTGTTGCAAGGGTGAATCCACCGCAAGGCTGTTCTGGATGCTGAGGAGCGTCTTGCGAATTTCGGCTATTGCAGCGGTTGACTCAGGCGCGACCTCGGCATCAAGCCGTTTGATCAACTGGTTAAGCGACAGTGCCGCGCTGTTGAGACTGGAGAGGGCTTCGCCTGTCTTGTTGCCGATGGTTTCGAGCGGGATCTTGTCGATCTTGCGCATGATTTTGGCAGCCGACTGCTGTAACTCTTCGACCGTTCCCGGCACGGTAGGCAGTTGCAGGGGCCGTTTTTCCCAGTTAGTGGTGACAGCAGGGGCATCGGGGAAGAAGTCCAGCGCAATATAGAGTTGGCCCGTCAACAGACTGCCCGGACGTAGCTGAGCCCTGAAGCCCTGGGCAATCAGTGTATCCAATAGTTCAAAACGTTTACTGCTGTCCATCGGCACCGGGTTGCCGTCATGATCGTGCATTTCGAGGTGCTCCCTGAAAATGGCGACATGGACCGGAAATTCGAAGATCTTGCGGGTTTTGTCATAGGTGACGTCGACTGATTGCACTTCGCCGATGGGCAATCCCCTGAATTCCACAGGCGCACCCGGCGTGAGCCCGCGGAGTGATTCACCGAATTGCATAACGAAGATCTCAGGTTCGCTATTCATGGATTTCAACGCTGTCACGCGGTCCTTGTGCAGCGAAAAAGTGCTACCTGCATCTGCTCGGTCGGCTTCGGTCTGAGTGGGGGGCGTCTCGAAGGCGACCCCGCCGGACA
This sequence comes from Methylococcaceae bacterium, assembly GCA_046305255.1. Classification (GTDB taxonomy): domain Bacteria; phylum Pseudomonadota; class Gammaproteobacteria; order Methylococcales; family Methylococcaceae; genus UBA6136. The sequence goes on along the minus strand of JBKCCF010000128.1, from coordinate 4,797 downwards.
GTATGGCCGATACCGATTGGGTTTCGAGTCGCAAGCCATTGCTGTCGAGTGTCACGTCGAACCCACTGGCATTCCAGAATCGGGTGGATGTGTAGACATACTGGTCATAGGGCGCATGAATAAATACATGGATGTGGACGTCCTTGCCATTGGGGTCAAGTTCATGGGCAATCACTTCGCCCACATGGATATGCCGGAAATAAATCGGTGAGCCTATGTCCAGTGACCCCATATCCTGAGCTTCCAGCATGAATTGCCGACCCGGCAGGTTGTCCGTCAGAATGGGGGCGACCTCAAGTCCAGTGAATTCACGCTCGCTAACGTTGGACTTTCCAATATCAATGGCGATGTAGGCACCGGATAATAACGTGCCGAATCCTGACATCTGTCCACCTGAAAATCTGGGGCGTACGACCCAGAAACGCGTGTCCTTGACCAGAAAATCCTCAGATTCTTTCTTGAAGGCCGCCGTGACTGTGATGTTGCTACGGTCTTTTGAAATGGCTATGGCCGTGACCTCGCCGATGTCCACATCCTTGTAGCGGATTTTGGTTTTGCCTGCTTCAAGACCCTCGGCCGTCAGAAAACGGATGGTAACGGTAGGGCCGCTCTGCAGCAGCGCGTTGATGCCAACCCAGGCACCCAGGCAGACGGCTAACAGGGGGATGATCCACACCCACTGGACGGACCGATTCCTAGGGGGTAAGGCCAGCGCTTCGGGCAGTTCGTTGAGGGGGGGTAACTCAGGCATGGGTCAGTAGGCGTTTGGAATGGTTTGGCACGTTGGATTTTCAGCGGGGTTCATTCAGGGGGCTTCATCCCAGATCAGGCGGGGGTCAAAGGTCATGGCCGCGAGCATCGTCAGAACAACCACTGCCCCAAAAGCCATGGCGCCGGATTTGGGCAGGATGGTCGCCAGCCCCTGCAGTTGGACCAGTGCGGATAGCAGGGTGACGACATAGATGTCCAGCATCGACCATCGGCCGATAAACTCAAGTACTCGGTACAGTTGCGTTCGTTGTCGTCGGTGCAGTCCTGCGCGGCGCTGTACCGAAAACAGCAGATAGGTGAGCATCACCAATTTGGCCAGAGGCACCAGAATACTGGCGAAAAAAACTAGCGCGGCCAGTGACCAGGAACCGGAGTGCCAAAGATACAGTACCCCGCTCATGATGGTGTCTTTCTGCGAGCCGAACAGGGAGCCGGTTTCCATTATGGGTAGGGTGTTGGCGGGAATGAACAGCACGTAGGCGGCCAGCAGCAGTGCCCAGGTCCGCTGCAGGCTATGGGGTTTTCGCCTATGCAGCGATGTGCCGCAACGAGGACACCGCCATTGATATCCCGCGCCGGGTATTCGCGATACCAGGCCGCAGCAGTGGCAACTGAGCAGGCCCATGCTCATGGCTGAGAACGGGGGACGGCGGATTGTCATGGGAGGGGAGCACCCATTCTCGCCCAAAGATCACGGCTGTCCAGCGTGGCCATGGCGGCGGCAAATAATAGAATGAGCGCCACGTAAGACCAGAGGGCGATGCCAGGGCTAATGTGTGCCAAGTGGGCGAGTTTGGCTACCGATACCAGCACGCCAAGCATGAACACTTCAACCATGCTCCAGGGCCGGGTGGCCAGCGCCATTCGCAACAAGGGTTTAAGTCCTCGCCAGCGCAGACCGCAGTGCGTGAAAGACAGAATAAGTAACAGGCTGAAAATCTCGAAGGCAGGGGCCAGTATGGTCGTGACCAGTACCAGCAGTGCGACGATCGGCATGTCTTCCCGCCAGAGGGTCTCGACTGCGCTCAAAAGGGTGGTGCTACTGTGTTGCCCCTGGCTGTCCAGGCTGATAATGGGAAACACGTTGGCTACCAGAAACGCGATGGCGGCTGCCAGCAACAGCGCAGTGCTGCGCGTAAGGATGTCAGGCTGATTGCGGTAGAGCTCCGCACCGCAACGGGGGCAGTAGGCAGCGGCACCTGCGGCCAGCGATATTTCACGCTGCAGCAGGTCGCAGTCGTGGCAGGCAATCAGGTTGTGAACTTTGGGCACTTGACAGACCAGCGTTCATCGTCGGCCCCTGTTGGCCAGCTCCGCTGGCTGTCTGGGCTATGGCCCGATCGGCTTGGACCTGGGCCATAGTGCGCCAGTGGAGGACTATTTCTTCTCAGCGGAAGCAGGATTGACATCGCGCGGCAGGATGGGCGTTTCAGTACTGATCTTGAGGTCTGACAGCAGGTTAAGTTCGTTTTCGATCTGCAGAAACTGACCTGCTACCAGCGCCGATGTCGATTTCTTGATCCGGTTATAGTACTTGCGGAACAGATCATTACGATCATCGCGAACCTTGAGTGAACGTAGCGCCAGGTTGTCTGCGATATCGTTGTTCATGTTGTCGTAATGAGTGGCGTAGTCGCGGATGATGCTGTAACGCTCATCATAGATTTTCTTGAGTTCAGCTTCGTAGGGATAGTATTCCCGCCAGAAAGCATCGTGCTCGGCTGGGCTAAGGTTCAGAGCCTTCTCGATGAGGGCAACTTTCTTCTCCCGGTATTTTGCCCGATCCGCGTCCAGCGCCTTCATCTCCGGGTCATTGGCTGTGATAGGGGTCAGGGGTTTCGGGGTGATGGTGCAGCCCGCCAGCATGGCCGCGGCCAAAAGTCCGATGGAGAGGGCTCGTGATGCGTTTCCGGTCAGGTATGTCATAAGTAAAGTGTCCTTCTTGTGGTGTGAAGTGGCTATGCCGGCACGAAAGTCTATCCCATTGCGGAGACCCAACCAATATCGGCCCACGGTAATAGGGCGCTGATTCCAGGGGCGCCTGCCATGGCGCTTGAGCGACTGGCCAGGGGGCTTGGGCTCCCCGCTACAGAGCCTTTTGCTCTATGTGATAGTAGCGCTTGTTGAGGTAGTACAGTACGTCATCAACGTCCTCCCGCGTCCACGTCGTACCGGTATGGGCCGCCCAGTTATTGATCCGTTCGCGGAGTGCGTTCAGGGTCTTCAGTTTTCGGTTGCGGGCATGCATCAGGTCCTCATGGCAGGATTGGCATTGATGATCGTAGAGTTGCTGGCCACGAACATAGTCTTCGGCCCCTGCAGGGCCTGCGAGCAGCGTGATAACAAGAAGTCCCCAACCTGTCTTTACCGGTCCCGGTATTGGGCCCGTGTTTCGGCGGTGTGCAGTCATGAGCCATATCCTCCCTGTGGTGTGATCGCCCGCACACATGTACGGGCGGTTTCTTGCTTGACTCCTTATCTGAACGATCTGAACGCGCTGATTGAGCGCAGTTCTACCGTGATGGCACGGCTGCTGCGGACCAGAAACGCGTAGGACCGCCCTTGCGGCTGTTCACATTCCAGACTTGTTTGCAGAAGAGTTCCCGATCCTGAAAGCTTTCAGCCAGCACCAGTCCGGTGTATACACCCACGTAAATCATCATTTCGTGCTCAAACCGGCGCTGGGCTTCGGGCGTACGTGTGTTGCCTGCATTTGCCCCCATAACGTCGAGCGCGCTATTGATGGCGGCACCATTCAGTTTGATGCCAGGGCAGGCGTCGGCAGCAACCTCGGCATAAGCCATATCCAGCATTTCGCGCTGTTTCTGCTGGCCGATGAACGTGGACACCTTACGCTCCAGTTCCTGCCAGGCAGGATCAAGTGGATTGGCTGTCGGGGCCGGTGCCGATATCGGAGCGCCGGTGGTTGTCGTTTCGGCCATGACCGGAAGGCTGGCCAGGCCGATCAGGGATGCCAGTAAAAATTCACGCATAAGGTTCACTCGCTTATTGGGTATTGTCATTGTCCGGTTTTGAGGTAGGTTTCCGCGGGGGTCTGAAGTCCGTAGGGCTGCTACCATCTGCCGGGATGGTAGTAGTTATGACCCGTCACGATCATGGTGTTATGGCCCCAGCCATTGCCGTGACCCCAGCCGTTGCCATAACCCCAGCCACCAAAGTGGGGGTTATAGTTGTAGCTTGAACAGCCGGCCAGTAATGTCACTAGTAATAAACCGTTTAAGATCAGAGTTATGAGGCGTTTTGGGCGCATGTTTTACCTGCGTGAGGGTTGTAATGTCTGAAAGGGTTATAACGCTTTTCGGCGGAGTTCGATAAGTATAAACGCCAGACCAGCGTTGTGAACCGCAAGTGGTGCGGTAATTTCCTGCTTTTTTAATTCGTCTCTTTGAGTCCGTACTTTCTGACCCTGTAACGGAGCGTCTCGCGGGTAGTACCCAAGGCCCTTGCGCTTGCGGTGACGTTGCCCAGGTGGCGGTTAAGCGTGGTTTCTATGATGTAGCGGTCCATGTCGTCAAGGTCCATGCTGCCATCCAGCGGAATGAAAATCCCGTCGGCGGTTTCGCCGGTTTCTGCTGCGCCGCGGGTGGGGCTGGCTTGCAACTGTAGCCACTGGGCCGGGAAGAGCGGCCCGTCGGCAAACAGCACGCAGCGCTCGACCGCGTTGCGTAGCTCGCGCACGTTACCGGGCCAAGAGTAGGCGCGAAGTTCTGCCCATGCCTTATCGGGCACAATTTTGACCTGCTTGCCGGCCTTACTGTTGATCTCGGCGATGAACAATGGCACCAGTTCGTCAAGATCTTCTTTAACTTCGCGCAGTGGCGGTAGATTGAGCTTGAAGACACTCAGCCGGTGGAAAAGATCGCTGCGAAAGCTGCCTTCGCGCACCATGGCTTCGAGATCTCGGTGGCTGGCGGCGAGTATCTGCAGGTCGACCATGATTTCGCGTTCCGAACCCAATCGGCGGAACCGTCGGTCCTCAATGGCCTTGAGCAGTTTGGCCTGCAA
>JBKCCF010000127.1:0-3550 GCA_046305255.1 Methylococcaceae bacterium | reverse complement strand
AGGCGAACACCCAGCAGCACATCACTACCGGCCGCCGCAGCGCCCTTCCCACCCGAACCCGCCGCACAGCCGACCAATAGTCCCGGCATGCAGGACATCACATAAATAAGGCGTGATCGCACCATTGACCCCTCCCTGGGTTAATTGTCCTGGGGTCATCCTGCCCCGGATGTCCGGTCGACAGAATGACGCAGATGACGTCCACCGCTTCCCGCCGTGGTCCGCCCTGGGGTTCCGGTCAACTGTACCGTCGACGCGGAACCCCTCGCTCATGGCATCAAGGCTTAATGGCCCGCCGACCCCATGCGGCCCGGACCCACGCCCTTTTGGTTGAGGATCATCGCCTCCTCGTTTTCCGCCATGGCAGGGGTACGAATGGCGTGCTTATCCATCAGTCGATAGAGCGTGACCCGGGATACCCCCAGGTAGCGGGCGGCACTGGAAATATTGCGGGTTTCGGTCAGAGCGGAGATCAAGGCCTGCTCGACAGCCCGTGATTTGATCTCACGCAGGGTTCTGCCCTTGTATTTGGCAGTGCCTGGCAAACCCAGATCAGCCGGGCCGATCTGCCGTCCGTCAGCCAGCATAGCCGCGCGGTTGACGCTGGCCACCAGTTCGCGAACATTACCCGGCCAGGGATACTCGCGGATACGCTCCAGCGCACTGCGGCCCAGGCGGCGCACTTCGGTCTTGCGCTGTCGGTTGAAACGGTCGATGACATCGTGGGCGATTTCAACCGCATCCTCGCCCCGGTCGCGCAGCGGTGGAACGTCAATCTGCAGCACATTGAGCCGGTAGAAAAGATCCTGCCGAATGCTGCCCTGCGCCAGCGCAGCCTTGTAAGAAGGCCCGGCTGAAGCCATGACCCTGACATTGACCGGTAACGAATCCTTGCCACCTACAGGGGTTACGGCTCTATCCTGCAGAAACCGCAACAGACTGACCTGACCCAGTGGTGACAGATCCTCAATCCCATCAAGAAAAACCGTCCCGCCATCGGCGGCCTGCAGGTGGCCGATGCGCGATTCGACCGCGCCGGTAAAGGCGCCCTTGACGTAGCCGAACAGTTCGCTTTGCACCAGCGTATCGGGAATTGCGCCGCAATTAACCGCCACAAACGGCTGCAGGGCCCGCTCTGAGCGGCCGTGGATGGCCCGCGCCACGAGCTCCTTGCCAGTCCCTGTCTCCCCGGTAATAAATACCGATTCGTCACAGCGACTGATTTTCTCGATATCGCTGAATACCTGCTGCATCAGGGGGTGTGAGCCGATCAATCCATAGCGACTGTGAACGTCCTTGCGGACGCCACTGTGAGCCACCTCACCGAGTCGGGCTGCACCATAAGCATGGCCGAGGGTGTAGGCAAGCCGCTCCATATCAATCGGCGCGGTATGAAAATCATAGAAAAAGTCCCTGAGGAATGAGGCCATGGCGGTCAGATCAACACAGTCGGTATCGACAATCGCGATCCATTCCGTGCCGGGCGATTCCGCCATCACCTCGGCCAGTTCAGTCTGCGCCGTGGCATCTATCGGCGCGCCGATCAGTACCACGCCGGCATGGATCCGCTTGAGCCTGAGCAGGCGTTGCGCCTCCTGCCGATTGGTCGCAACACAGGGGTTCCACCCCTCCTTGCGAAAAGCCTCCAGCAGCTGGCGCGAGAAGGCGAGGCCGGGCTGCAACAACACCATGTCGCGTAGTGCAGCCGGCTGGCCGAAATTCCGCCAGTCGCTGGCGGGTCTTGGGGTTTCATCCGAGTGTGTCATCCTGTCCACGAGTAACTCTCCTTAGTGTGCGGGAACGATGAGGCGGTACAGATCAGGCTGACCGCCGGTTCATTGGGGTAGCCACGCGGGTGGCTGCCATAGGGCATTCAGCAGACAAACAGGGCCGAGTCGAATGGCGCTCGAAAGCCGTCCCATGCTGCAAAGCAGAAGGGTGCTGTCATTGAGGCGGGGGAGGACCCGATGGGTCATGCGATTTCGATTCAACATCCTGTTGCCTGAAGGTGATCCCGCAATCATTCTGGAACAAGATCGAATTTAGCGCAACAGTGCCGTATCCATAGGCTGATACATAGGGCCTGCGCCCTGGGCGGTCATACCCCGTAAGTTGGACAGATTGATATTGAGCGTGGTCAGGTTGTTAATGAACTGGTTATCGAGCCGGTTCTGGATCACTGTGGCCATCCCCTGCAACCCCCTCAACGCAGCCACTGAATCCCTACCGGAAGTCCCGTCGCGGTTGGCAGCCCTCAGATCATCCAGTGAGAAGCCGGCCGGCAGCTGGTAATGCGAGGCGAATTGGGCCTCACCATTGATGGCGGTGCTGCGGTCTATACTGAAATCCATCCGCATACCATTGGCAAAGGTGAAGCCGCCCCGCAACTCCTCCAGTTCCTGCACCGATGCGGGCGGCGCCGACAGGCTATCGGCCACATCGGTGACCGGCAGTTCAGCTGCCTGCGGCGATGTCAGGCTGACCAGCACTACCATGAACCCGATCCGCCCGCGTGTCCGCGGTACCCATGTGGCCGCGTCAGCGGCCATAGTGTGCGTGTTTTTGCTCATGCGCATAATCCTGCTAAAAGTCCCATCTGCCGGGTTGCAGCAGATTGAAAGTGGCTACGCTGCTGACATCAACGGCAGAACCCAAGGGTGCGGAAGGACTCAGCCGCCATTCGCCATGGTCATTAAAGTGATTCTGGGCGATGGTGGTTTTATCCCGGATGACGAACAGTATCCGGCCTTCCCACAAGGCCCGGAAGCTTTCAAGGTCCATCTTCCTGACGCCCGTAGCAGGATCTCCTACCAGCACGCCGCTGGCGTCCAGCCCCTTGATGATGACGAAATGGAGGTAGCCGTTGTTGTTGATAATGGTGATGGCCGGCACGCCGGATGCGGCCAGTTGCTCAAGACTGATCTTGAAGCCATCCGCCTGGTAACCCCGCCGCTGGAGATAGCTTTTCATGTCCAGCATGGAGAACCCCTGTTTCTGGATCTTCTCGCGCTCGCCGTGTTCCCACATATCGGTGAACACCTCCAGTTCGGCCACAGGGTCGTCATAATGAAAGGCTAGCAGGCTGGCCAGTGCCGCCGACCCACAGCTAAAGTCATATTGCTGACGGACCACTGTTTTGAAGCGCCTTTCGGCAAAACTGGTGACAGCAAGATTGAGCAAGCCCGGCCCGCTGCCATCGGTCACCGCAACGCCACCCGCCTGCCCGTGCCCAGCGAACCCCAGCATCAGGGCCAGACACAGGCCATGGCGAACCGGTGCCACCACTCGCGCCCTCGCAATCACGGTGAAATTCGGATATTGACCAGGGTCGAGTCCTGGATGATGACGTTGTTCCCGGTATTCTGGATGACTGAAACCAGTCCACTGGCATTGGCAAACGCACCACTGTCGATGGTATTGGACGTAGTGACGTTGCTGCTGATAGCCGTGGTAGTGCCGAGCGTCGCACTCATGCCGCGCCCCAACGCCAGTGGATCCAGCCCCTCACGACCCCGCTGGTCGTCGAGCAGGCTATCGGCCACGCCGCTCT
>JBKCCF010000126.1:0-15605 GCA_046305255.1 Methylococcaceae bacterium | reverse complement strand
TTCGATACGACCCGCGCCTTGATTCCGCCACTGGACAGTGAAATTCATCAGGATATTCACCGCATTTCGGTGCTGACCGGCCAGATTCCTTCGGCCCTGCTGGCGGATCTGACGCGTACGGCAGCGCTACCCAACGCGCCGGACGTTATTACTATCGGCAGCCCTGCCGATCTGCTCCGGCGGCGCCCCGACATCCGTGCTGCCGAGCGGGCTCTGGCGAGCGCGACGGCCCGCATCGGGGTAGCCACCGCAGACCTGTTCCCCCGCGTCAGCTTTGTCGGTAGTTTCAACCTGGAATCGAACTCGCTGACCGGACTGGCCGCTCCCGGCACCACCGCCTACAATTTCGGCCCGCGCATTACCTGGGCCGCCTTCGAGTTGGGGCAGGTCTACGCCCGCATCAAGGCGGCCGATGCCAACGCCGACGCCAGCCTCGCAAACTATCAGCAGGTGGTGCTAAATGCCCTGGAGGAAACCGAAAACGCCCTGGTGGTCTATGACCGTCTGCGCGACCGCCAAGCCCTTTTGAAAACGGCCGCAGAGGCGAGCAGCAAGGCTTATGCCATCGCCAATATCCGCTTTGAGGAAGGCATTGAGGATTTTCTGAATCTCCTCGACACCGAACGCCGTTTGCTACTCGACCAGCGCGAATATGCCCAAAGCCAGACCGCCACGGCCGCGGCCCTGATCAGTATTTACAAGGCACTGGGCGGCGGCTGGGAAATGTTCCAGACCGCTGAGGATGCCAAGCGACCGGTCGAAGATGTATTTACGCCTTGAATTAGCGGCGGGTGATAAGGACATCATCAAGCCCGATATCGCAGGCCGCCAGACAGTCATCAATGGTATCGCCGCAATGGCCGGGGTCTGCCACAAAGTCGGGCGGCAGGATGCACTGGGAACCGTCGGTTTGCCGCATACAGATGACCGCGTTCTGATGGGCGCGCGCCAGTTCGAACTGGCGTTCCCTATTTCTTCGGGCGAGACTGAGCGTGCACTGTTCGGCATTGGCAAGACACAGCCGGCCACAGGCTTGCCGATAATCCAGTGGCGGCCCATCAAGCCCGCTGAAACCGGGCCACGAGCACGCCGCCAGTGTCAGGCTAGCCGCAGCCAGCACGACGCTGCCAACAGCAGAAAGGTGTGCCGAAAAGTTCTTTCGCCGTGGCGGGGTTGCCGGCCTTACCTGACCTCGTGCGTGACTATGTTCTGAAATCATCTGACAACAGCGGCCTATGGAAAACGAACGACTCTACGAAGTGGATGAGCACGATAGCGTATTGAACTCACGCAGCCGGGGTGACGTGCACCGGCTGGGCCTACGCCATCGCGCGGTTCACATTCTGGTTTGCAATCACAAGGGCGACGTATTTCTGCAAAAACGCGCCATGAGCAAGGATATCAATCCGGGCCTATGGGACACTTCGGCCGCTGGCCATGTCGATTTTGGCGAATCGTACGAGGAATCGGCGCGGCGGGAACTGGCTGAGGAACTGGGAATTTTCCACCCCGAGAGATTTGAACACCTGTTCAAGTTGCCAGCAACCGCACAGACCGGCTGGGAGTTCATAGCCGTCTACCGGGCAGTCTATGAGGGAACCATGACCCTGCAGCAGGCCGAAATCGACAGGGGCGAGTGGCTAAGCCCTGAAGATATTGATCGGTGGCTGGCCACAGGCGAGGAGCTGACCTCATCGTTTTGTCTGATCTGGCAGCGCTATCGCGAGATGACCTGATGGCCACAGGCAGGCAAACGCCTGACGGGTCGAGTCAAAGGCGAAGGCGGCGGGGTCGACATCCTCCGGCCTGAGCAGCACGAAATCACCCACATCATCAGCCGCCCGTATGCCCGCTATCGACGCAGCCTCGCAGAAGAAAAAAAGATCGGTGGTCTTGTAGGGCACCCCTCGATAGCTGTAGTCATTCGGCTGGCTGGCAAGATAATGCAAATCGCCCACCTCTATGCCCAGTTCCTCCCGTATTTCGCGCCGCAAACCATCCTCGACCCGCTCACCGGCATCAACAAAACCGCCCGGTACATCCAGCATGCCCTGCCCCGGATCACGCCCCCTGACGCATAACACCAACTGCCCTGCATAAAGCACAAAAGCGCCGCTAGCGGCCGCGCTATTAAAATAAAACATGAACCCGCACGCCGGACAGTGCAGACACCTTTGCGGGCTGATCGGGGGTGAGGGCTCACCGCAGTGGGGGCAGTATTTGAAGGCAACAGCCAATGCCTGGTCTGTTACCGCCTTACTTTTGGCAGGAGGGATAGCTGTCATGGCGCACCTGTTATCTGAATCTTTTCCTGAAACTACTGCGGGTGGCCAGGCAAGCTGGCCGAGGTATCGACAGACCGCGAGGTCACGCTATTAAATGTGCCCGGGTGATTCGCGCATTGGCCGGCCGCCGCCCCTGAGCAGGGAATCACGCGCGTCAGCGGCAACTCAATCATCGCTTCAGTGTAAGCTTAAGCGACAAAGCATACCCATAATAACGTTCAACCATGCCGTTTCATCTACATCTGCGCCATCTCTGTATTCTTGTCTGTCTGACGCTGGCCAAGGCGGCCGAAGCTGAGTCATATCCGTCAGAGGACTGTCGTTCTACCGACACTGCCACGCTGTGGCTCTCACCCGCCCGACCCTTGCCAGGCGAGCCGCTTAAAGTCATGGCGGTGCTGACGGAGGGTGCCGCCGATCATCTGAGTATCATTCGGGCTGATGGCCGCACTGTTCCCATTCGAACCAAAACCCTGAGCGGCCCGCCCCACAGTCTCTATGGCGAAATTGGCAGTGCACCCGCTGGAGAATACCGCATTACCGTGGCGCACGAGGGCGAGACACTGGCCTGTCGCAAGGTGGGCGATGGCGCCCTGGTCGCCCCTCCTGAGGACTGGAATCCGCAGGTGGAGGCTTTTTTTTCTGCCTGGATAGAGCAGTTATTTGATGCGCCCATGGATGAGAGCCTGAGTTTCAGTTCACTGGAGCCGGTGCTGCGTAATCGCGACCGCAATATGCTCTACAACCATCTCGGCACCAATGAAGATGTGCGGTTGCCGGCACAACCTGATTGCGCGGACCTGCCCTACTTTTTGCGGGCATACTTTGCCTGGAAGCTTGGCCTGCCGGTGTCGTTTCGGGCCTGTGATCGGGGGACAGCCAGTCGCCCACCCCGCTGCGGTTCACCGAATCTGGATGACCGTTTTAGCCGGGGAAGCCAGACTGCCGGCAGCTTTAACAGTCTCATGCGACAGATAGCCGACACCGTTCATTCCGGCAGTGCCCGCACCGCACTGAATTCGGATGCCACTGATTTCTACCCGGTCGCGCTGGAGCGGGCGTCATTGCGCCCCGGGACGGTCTATGCCGACCCCTATGGCCACACGCTCATCATTGCCAAATGGATCCCGCAATCTGCCAGCACCCCCGGCCTGCTGTTGGCGGTCGATGCTCAGCCGGACAATTCCGTCACCCGCAAGCGGTTTTGGGAAGGCAATTTTCTGTTTGCCAATAGTCCGGGGGCGGGGCCCGGCTTCAAAGCCTTTCGACCGCTACTGCGCAGCGAGGGCCGACTGGGCCTGCCCAGCAACAGTCGTCTGGCGGTTAATGCACCATCGGCACTCTATTCGGATCAGCAGGAAGGGCTGGCCGCCGAGGATTTCTATGCAGAAATGGGCAGCATCATGAATCCCCAGGGATTGGCACCCGAGGCGGCCTATGACGCCATGATGGATGCACTGGTCGAACAGATCGAAACGCGGGTCACCGCGATAGACAATGGCGAAAGCTATCTGCGCCAACATCGGGGCGGGGTCATCAGCATGCCCTCAGGCGCGGCAATATTCCAGACCACCGGCCCGTGGGAGGACTACGCCACACCCTCGCGTGATATGCGATTACTGATCGCGATGAATGTTATCGCAGCCCTGCCGGAGCGAATTGTCCGATATCCCAAATGGTTTGCACTATCCGGTCGGGCTCCGGACGAGGCCCGGGCCGCCATAGAGGCGCGTCACGCCGAGGCGTCAGCCACCCGCCGCTTCAGTTATACCCGCAGCGATGGCAGCCCGTGGCAGTTGAGCGTAGCCGACCTGATCGCGCGTCGATCGGCACTGGAAGTCGGCTATAACCCAAATGCCTGTGTAGAATCACGCTGGGGGGCACCCGCCGAATCCAGCGAATACGAAACCTGTCGCCGCCATCCCTCTCCTGAACAGACCCAGCGCATGGAGAACTACCGGATATGGTTCCGGGAGACCCGGCGCCCAACCCAATAAGAACATGAAGAATATCGTCCCCATCATCATCGCCGCCGTTCTGGTGCTTCAATCAGGTTGTGCCGGCAAGAAAAAACCCACGGAAACGGGTAGCTCAACCCAAGGCGGAGAAACCTCTGCCCTGGAGGACCGGAAAAAATCCTCGGCATTGCGGCAACTGATTGTGCAACTTGCAAAACAGGAATGGCAGTATTTCGGCAAGCAGGTGATCCAGCTCAACGGTGATGAGGAAAGCATCCCCCACGTCGGCAAATGGGAGGATGATGGAGGCCCCTATACTGCCCGGGTCAATACCTATTGGCGCAGTGTCGGTAAACCCGGTCTGGATGGAATGGACTGCAAGCAACCCTGGTCGGCAGCCTTTATCAGTTGGGTCATGGATTCGGCGGGTGTGCCGCACTCGATGTTCCCTCCTGATGATGCTCACTGGGGGTATCTCCATTACATTCTTGAGCACTCCGACTTCGGTCACTCCGGTTTTATAGGTCATACCATCGCTGACTATAAACCCAGGCCAGGCGATCTCATCTGTGCTACCCGCGGCAATCGCGGCTATACGCCGGTGTATGCCATGGATCCGATGACCGTCTTACAGGGGCATAGCAAACTGCATTGCGATATCGTGGTTGAGCATAATGGCAACCAGATCGGTGTCATAGGGGGTAATGTCCGCAATTCTGTTTCGAAAACAATAATGAACCTGAGTCCGGATGGCAGGCTTCAGATTTCAGAGCGACGGCCATGGTTTGTGGTTTTGGAAAACAGGCTGTAACGCCGTCACAGCGTTCAATTTTTACCCCTCACTAAGATGATTGCCGACCATTTCATTACAGACCTTCTTCACCACAGATTAGCGGCATGGCTGATTATCGCCATGGCCTCCTGTTCGCCGGCTTTTTCAGCGGAGGAGGCATTGATCACTCTGATGCTGGGAAAAGATGTCGGCGTTAGCTATCCACGAAAGATTGATACGACTACCCTGAAGGGGTTGGCCAGCACAACCGGATACCCCCTCGAATGGTCCGGCCTCACCCGAACGAATGGACAGGTCATCAGATTACCGTCGGGTTTGAGCAGGCAGGAAGTGGAGCGCGTTGCCCGGGTGATCGCCACAGTTAACGGGGTTCTCTGGGCAGAGGCAACATCACCGGATAACGCCCGGATTGCGAGCCCACCCCCAGACTTGGCGACTGGACAAGGCCGCGCGACTTCATCTCCCACCAGGGCAACCATCACTCAATTGACGATAAAGCTGCGGAATTCCGGCGCCCATGAGGATCACGAACTTTCGCCCGAGACTGTTCGTGAATTGTCCAGAGCGATCGGCGTCTCGTTAAAACCCCAGTCACGGCTGGCGGACGGCGGGTGGATCTTCCGTCTTCCGGTCCCCGTCAACTCCCTCCAGGCACGCCAGATGGAAATGAGCCTGGAGGCTATGCCTGTGGTCGTCTATGCCGATGCGTTGAAAACCAAATCCGCTCGCTCGGTAGCTATGCCTAATGACCCCAGATTGCCCGCCATGTGGTTCATGAAAGAACCAGACAGTTTTGCGGGCGCCGCGAATATCCAGCAGGCCTGGCATCTTGGTACTGGCTCCCGGGACATTACTATTGCGGTACTCGATAGCGGGATATTATTCAGGCCGACTCATCCCGATCTGGCTGATAACCTGGTATATCTCAACGATAAGCAAACAATCATCGCCGGCTGGGATATGATCAGCCGGGTATGGCAGGCCCGAGATGGTAATCGAAGGGACAGTAATCCAAGGGATCAGGGTGACTGGGTCAATAGCCAAACCCGGCAGGCCCATCGCGATGACTGTGATCAAACAGCGCCGAGTTCATGGCACGGCAGCCATGTAGCCGGAACCATAGCCGCTTCGACCAATAACGGGATTGGCATCAGCGGGGTGAGCTGGCAGGCAAGCCTGATACCCGTCAGAGTACTGGGCGCCTGTTTTGGTGAAGATGCCGATATCATTGACGGCATTTACTGGGCAGCGGGCAGCAGAGACGTGAGCGGGAGCAGCGCCACAGGCTACCCTGCTAAAATCATCAACCTGAGTTTGGGCGGTGAAGGCGAATGCAGCAACAGCTATCAGGCTGCAATCGACTATGCCCTGTTACAGGGTGCTGTTGTGGTGGTTGCAGCCGGCAATGAGAGCATGAACGTGTCGCGTAGCTCGCCTGCAAACTGCAACGGTGTGATCGCGGTCAGTGCAGTTAACCGGGATGGTGAGCTCGCGTCCTATAGCAACTACGGTAGCGGGATCACTGTGGCAGCCCCCGGCGGTGGCTTCGACTCTACCGACGATGACGGCATACTTTCCACGATCAACCGCAGCAGGACAAAGCCTGCGCCGCGCGGTATGGGCTACGCGACCGAGCACGGCACCAGCATGGCAGCACCCATCGTTTCGGGCATCATCAGTCTGATGCTGAGCGCAGATACCCAGAACAGACTAATAGCAGCCAAAATAAAGGAGATTCTCCACCGCAGCGCCCGCCCGTTTCCCCTCCAAAGTAACTGTCAGACCACGCTGGAGGGTCAATGTGGCGGCGGTCTTGTCGATGCCTTTCTTGCAGTAAAGGCTGTTCAGGAGCTGCAGTAGTAACACCATCCGATCAACCCCATACATTTACTTGAAATCCGCTATTCGTTCGAGGTCTTGATGTGTTGAACCTAAGAAGTGTAGATCTTAACCTGCTGACGGTATTTGAAGCCGTCTATGAGACGCGAAATCAGGTAAAGGCAGCCCAAAGACTGGGCATGTCGCAACCCGCGGTCAGCAATGCGCTCTCCCGCCTGCGCTATCTGGTGGGTGATCAACTCTTCAACTGCCGCTCGACCGGTGTCGTGCCCACCCTCAAGGCCGACGACCTTTACTCGCAAATCCATAAGGCACTGGATGTTATTCGCATCGAGTTTTCCGAAAAGAAATCGTTCGATCCCGCTACCAGTTTCCGCACCTTTGTGCTTGCCGTGTCGTTTAGTGGGGGTGTCATATATGGTTCCACGCTTTACGACAGATTGATGTCGATGGCTCCCAATACCCGCCTTACGATTCGCACGATAGATCCGGAGCATGAAATCCCGATATTGCTGCATGACAATCGTCTGGACGCCGCCATACATTTCGGCCAGTTTGATGATCCCTTCCTTGAACAGGTGATCTATGGCGAGGATCAACTGGTGATCATCGCCAGAGCGGATCACCCGCGGGTACAGAGCGACCCTTCGCTGGAGGACTGCATCAGAGAAAGCTTTGTGACCGCCTACAATCTGCTGGACAAGGCGAAGGATGAGGCCCTCAACAATTTTCTTGAGATCATGAAGGTCTTGACGGTACTTGAGGTACCCAATCCGACCGCTGTATTCAATGCTGTACGCAAAACCGAACTTCTGGCGTTAACTAACCGCAGAATGGCAGATACCCTGGGTGATCTTTTCGGAATAAAGCAGTACAGACTACCCGTGGATGTCCCGGCTTTAAGGTCTTTTCTGATCTGGCCAAAGAATATGGGCACCGACCCTGGCCATACATGGCTGCGACAGCAACTCAATGAGGTCAGAGACCAGGTTGATCTTAGCGAGCGCCGCTAACGCCTGCAGGCGCCGCCATTGAGAGAGTCCATGACGCGATCAAGCAGCAGGTTTGTCAAATTCAAGCGGCGTGTTCATCAGACGAAACATGCGTCCGAAACCAGGCCAGTTTGCTCTGGAGACTGACCACTTCACCAAGGATGATCAAGGCGGGTGACGCGATGGTCTGCTCATTGGCTTTTTCATAGAGATTGGCCAGCGTTCCAGTCACTACGCGCTGTTGGGCTGTTGTGCCCTGTTCAATGATAGCGGCCGGCAACTCAGGGTTGGCGCCGTGCCTGATTAAGGCGTCACGGATCAAGGGTAAGGCCTGCAGCCCCATATAAATGACCAGCGTTTGCTGGGGCCTTGCCAGTCCCGCCCAATCAATGCCACTGATGACGCCGTCCCGGGTATGGCCGGTCACGAACGTTACTGCCTGGGCGAAATCTCTATGGGTCAGCGGAATTCCGGCGTAGGCCGCGCATCCCGTGGCTGCGGTAATACCTGGAACCACCTGAAAGGGTATCCCTTGAGCCTGTAACGTTTCGATTTCCTCACCGCCCCGGCCAAACACGAACGGGTCACCGCCCTTCAGTCGGACGACCTTCCTGCCCTCCCGTGCCAGCCGAACCAGCAGGGCGTTGATATCGTCCTGCGGCAAGGTATGTCGGCTTCTGGCCTTGCCGGCATTGATGCGCTCGGCATCGGTACGGCCCAATCGCAGGATGTCGTCAGATACCAACCGGTCATAGACGATCACATCGGCTTCCTGCAGTGTACGCAGCGCACGCAAGGTCAGCAGATCCGGATCGCCAGGACCTGCCCCCACCAGCGAGACAAACCCCGTCCCGGCAGCAACCGTCTCCGTCTCGGCGGTTGCCGTCAGCAACTGCTGGAACTGGTGTACCGCCTCCTCATCCCTGCCGGCGAACATGAGTTCGGCTATGCCTCCCTGCAAGGCGGATTCCCAAAAGCGGCGGCGGCGCGTCGAATCCGTCACTACGGTCTTGACCTTGCTGCGGAATGTCTCGGCAAGACGAGCCAGATTGCCGTAGGCGGCGGGAATGGATGCTTCAAGCCAGGCCCGCACCAGTCGTGCCAGCACCGGCGAAGCCCCGCCGGTGGATACGGCGATGACGACGGGCGAACGGTCAACGATGGCGGGAAATATAAATGAGCACAACTCGGGGCAGTCGACCACGTTAACCGGCATACCGCACCGGTTGGCGGCATCGGCCACAGCCTCATTCACCTCGCGGCGATTGGTGGCTGAAATGACCAGTCTGAAGCCAGCAAGATCGGTCGGTTCAAACGCCTTGCAGCGATGACTGATACGCCCTTCCCCTAGCAGAGCGCCAAGTTCAACCCCCAATTCGGGCGACACCACCGTGACATGGCCCCGTGCCCGTAGCAACGCCCCGACCTTGCGCGCCGCCACTTCACCACCGCCGATGACCAGACAGGGTTGACCGGTCAGTTTGAGAAATACAGGTAAAAAATTCATGCGTGGGTCTGTGTCAGAGGGGCTATAGCTTCGGTGGAATCAGCCAGTCCTATTTCAGCATCGGTCAGATAGCACCCCGGGTCCTCTGCCCAGGGATCACCCGACATCTGGTCGGCGCGCACCCGGGTGTTGCCGTTGCAGATATCAAGATGGGCACAGGCGCCACAGCGGCCCTGCACAGGGCGGGGTCTTTGCTTGAGACCCGCCATCAAGGGGTCACTCAGATCAGTCCATATCTCGGAGAATGGCCGCTCTCGCACATTACCCAGGCCGTGATGCCACCAGAAGGTATCGGGATGAACATGACCGAGATTGTCGATATTCGCGATATTGACACCGGAGGCATTCCCCCCCCACTGCCGAAGTTTTGCCCATATTTGCGGGTGGTGTTCGGGAAATCGGCGTTTCACCCAATGCAGCAGGTACACCCCGTCGGCATCGTTGTTGCCGGTGACAAACTCGACCGGATGGCCTTCCCGCAGACGTTGAAGGCAAGTCTCGAACAGCAGGTCCATCACCTTGCGAGTCATGTCGAACACAGCGTCCTGTTGACGATGGCGATTGCCGCGTCCCCCATAATTCAGGTGAGACAGGTAAAACTTGTCGATGGACTCTTGCGCCATGAGTTCCAGCATGGCGGGTAGATCAGCATGGTTGTCGCGGGTCAGCGTAAAACGCAGACCCGCCTTGATGCCTCGTTCGCGGCAAAGCCTGATCCCATGGAGCGAAGCATCGAAAGAGCCAGCACTCTGGCGAAAGGCATCGTGGGTCCTGGGGAGACCGTCGATACTCACGCCCACGTAGTCATAGCCTATGGCGTCGATGGCGTCGATGGTCTGTTCGTTAATCAGGGTGCCATTACTGGAGAGCCCGACATAAAACCCCATGGCTTTGGCCCGCAGGGAGATGTCGAAAATATCGCGTCGCAACAGCGGCTCACCGCCGGAAAGGATCAGGACCGGAACCCCAAAAGCCTTGAGATCGTCCATCACAGCGAATACCTCGCGGGTGGATAATTCGCCGGGAAAATCAATATCCGCCGAGGTCGTGTAGCAGTGCTTGCAGGTCAGATTGCAGCGCCTAATCAGGTTCCAGATCACCACCGGCCCAGGTAACTGCCGTCGCTGCAACGGCTGGGCAGGCACCTCTGCCGGGGGCTGGAGTAGTTCTGCGAGATACTGGGAGATACGAAACATGGGGAGCAGGTTTTTTGTGACGGTGGGTTTTATCTGCCAATCCGAAGCCCGGTTTTCTTGAGGATGCGGGTACTGTAAAGAATGGTATGGCCGCGATCATGCGAGCTAAGGATCGCCGCAATGCGGCGGGTTTCATCCTCGACCTCATCACGACTGCGACCATGCACCATCGCAAAAAAATTGAAGGGCCAGTCGGGCAGATGACGGGGGCGATGGTAGCAATGACTGACTGCAGGCAGGTTACCTATCAATGCGCCCAGTTCATCCACCACTTCATCGGGCACATCCCACACCGTCATCCCATTGGCCCGATAGCCGAGCTCATAGTGGTTGGGGATGGCAGCAATGCGGCGGATGATGCCGCACTCCAGCAGGGTTCTCAGGCGGGACATCACCTCTTCAGCCGAAAGACCGACAGTTTCTGCCACAGCATGGTAAGGCCGGGCCACCAATGGCAAACCCGCCTGAGTGGCGCGAATAATGCGCAGATCGGCCTCATCAGGGCTGTAATGGCTCCGGTTCTCTGCAGAATTCGTCATACCTCAAGCCTGAGTCCAACAAAGTATTCAGTGATTTTGGGCATATCAAACACCGGAAGCCCGGATTCATGGGCGATGGCTGCCAACACTTCGGCCTTGCGTTCCGGCTTTTCGGTCGCCACAACAAACCACATGTTAAAGGCATGATCGCGGGCATAGTTGTGCGCTACTTCAGGCCAGGCGTTGACCAGTGCGGCGACGCGATCAAAATCGCTCTCCGGCACCCGCATGGCCACCAGACTGAGTGCACCGCCAAGGCGTTCGGCGTGATAAAGCGGGCCGAAGCGAGTTAGAACACCCTGCGCCAGTAAGGCCTGTAGCGCCGCGATTACCTCATCTTCAGTCAGACCCAGTTGTTCGGCCGCGGCCTCGAAGGGTCGTTCGCAAATCGGAAAACCTTGCTGGAGTTCGTTAATAATCTGGCGTTCGATTTCGTTCATTCAGAGTCAGCCGGTTTGTGATCTGACAGGCAGGGAAGTGATGACCTGTTAGCGGCGCGATAGCGAGCCCCTCTTTGTTTGAAACAGCGGCGGCTGAAAAGGATCGCTCGCGCTACCTGGCTGAGGCCGCAGGCCTCACTTACAGCCTCAATCTGCGCTTCGACCTGCGTCCGGTCCTTGCCGTGAATCATGCAGAACAGATTGTAGGGCCAGTCCGGCAGGCGACGGGGTCGCCGATAACAGAGTGTTACGCACGCAAACTGGCTCATCCGGTGCCCAATACGGGAAACCTCTGCATCCGGCACATCCCATACCACCATGGCGTTGGCGCGATAGCCGAGTGGTCGGTGGCGAACAATAACGCCCAACCGTTTGATCAGTCCCAGCGACTGCCAGAACCCGATGCGACCGATCACCTCCGCTTCACTGTAGCCGACCTTACAGGCTAACTCGGCATAAGGCCGAGCCACCAGCGGCAGGCCATCCTCCATGAGTCTCAGCAAAGCCTGGTCGCGGGGGTCATGCGGAACATAGAGGGGACTCCCCGAAATCATGGACTGGCAACCTCAAAACTCATTTCAAAGCCAAGGTCGATACGGAATTCTTCCAGCAACGGGAGCGATAGAACCGGTAATCCGCAGTGTTGCTCTATGGTCGCTGTGACCTGCGCCAGCGTTGCCTCATCACTGGCGGTGAGGACAAACCAGAGATTGTAATGATGCTCACGCTCGTAATTATGGTTGACCTCGGGCATGGCGCTGACCCATTCGGCCACACTGTCCAATCGTTCAGGAGGCACCGCCATGGCAGCTAACTGACTGGCACCGACACTGTTGGGAGAAAACACTGCCCCTACCCGACTGATGTAACGACCGTCACGCAGCTGCTTGAGCGTTGCAAGCACCCAGGCTTCCGGGACACCCAGCCGGTCAGCCATATCGGCATAAGGGGTCGGCGAGAGCGGAAAATTCCGCTGGAAGTCGTTCAGCAGGCGTTGCTGCAAGCCGGTCAGTGTCATGGCAAATGAGGCCGGTTAGAGCCCCAGCCGATGGGCTCGGGCGGTGAGGAAGATACCGCTGGGCTTATCTACAGATAACCGGGCAAGTTCCCTGTAGGTCTCGGTATCATAGACCAGTACCCGATCATCATCCCGCACCGAGACCCATACCGCTTCACCCTTGGGGGTGAATTCCATATGTAGTACGGCTTTGCCGGGATTGAGCCGCTGGGTCACGCTCAGGTCACGGGTATCGATAATCTCGATCGTATCGTTGTCAGGCAGGGCGAAGTTGACCCATATCTGACGCTCATCAGGGCGGGGTATGACAAAAACCGGTTGGCCATCAAGCGGTATTTTGCGAACGACCTGCCAGTTCCGCCGGTCAATGACCAACATTTCATGATGACCAACGGCGGGCAGAAACCAGTAATCGCCGATCAGGGCCCGTCCCTCCAGATGCGGCATCTTGAATACCGGGAGTTTGGGGTCATTTTTGGCGTACTCGGGGACGATCCGCCTGATCCCGGCTTCCGGTTGCCAGAGATCCAGCAGGGCGAGACCATCTTCTCCAAACAGCCCTGCGATGTAGTAGCGGCCTTCGGGGGAGATCAGGGCATCATAGGGTTCTTTGCCGGCTTTGAATTTCTGCAGACCGGGTTTGCCAGGGTCATGCAAGTCAGCGATCCAGATTTCACCGGCATCAAACAGGCTGAAGACAAAACGCTGGCCCGGTGCATCGACCAGCCCGACCACCCTGGAAAGCTGGCCCTTGCCATACTCGGCCCGAATATCGGCGACTTTTTCCAGTGTCTCGGCCGAAAAGATCCTCACCCCGCCAGGATCGTAGTTAGAGGTGGCAATCAACCGACCATCCTGCGAAATGGCGCCGCCGACGCTGTTATGTGCCTGCTCAATTCGTTTGACGATGCGACCTTCGAGTATGTCGACCTTGGTTAGTGCGCCATCCCGGCCGAAGACATAGGCGTAGCGTTCGTCAGGCGAATACACCACACTCGCATGAGATAGATCGCCCAGCCCCTCCACCCTGCCCCGTGGGCTCCGCTTACTGCTGTCAATCAGCATAAGACTGCCACGAGCACGTTCGACGATGACGCCAAGGTCACCGGTTCCGCGCACGTCCGCGGCAAAGGACACTCCCGTCAGCAGTGTGAGGAGAATGATCCAGGCGAATCCAGACCGCGGGCATGGGGATCGATAGAGCTTAGCAAGCGGCACTGACTGCAATTTCATTTGTGTGACTGTCGCAGATAGGAGACGAGCCAATGGGCATCGTCGAGTGTGATCATGCTGCGCCAGGGCGGCATGGCGGTACCGGGCCGGCCATTCAATATGGTATCGATCAGAACCGCGTCCGGCTTGTTAATCAGTGCTTCGGCCACGAGTGGCGGCCCCAGCCCACCTTTGAGCGTCATGCCGTGACAGGCTCCGCAGTCCTGCTGAAGCATGGCCCTGAGTGCGCCGGCTTTTGAGTCGGCGGCAGGGTTTGCCTGCAGCCCATCAGACAGGCACAGCAGGAATGCGGCGACCAGCGGCGCAGGTAAGCTCATGGCTCAAGGTACGGGTTTGAGGCTGGCGAAGTACGCTGCAAGATCATCTATGGCCTGATCGCCAAGTCCGGCGGCCATGTTATTCATGATGGGGGCCTTGCGGCTGCCCACCCGATAGGCCTTAAGGGCGCTGACGAGGTAACCGGCCTTCTGCCCTGCGAGATTGGGGAATGCGTCACTGGCGCTGATGCCGGTCATGCCATGGCAGGAGGCACAAACGGCAGATGCTGCCTGCTTGCCGGCGTCAATGCTGGCCGCTGCCGGCAAGCCCGAATAAAGACTTAGCCCCGTCATGGATATCAATAGCATACGTTTCATAGTTGTGTTCCCTTTGGTTCGGGTCTTGAGCGTCATCACCTCGTTTTGGAGCCGGCCTTTCATGGGTTGCCAGGGGCAAGGCCCCGGGTCATGAAGCGGGCACGGGCGCGGGAGAAAATTCCCGCCGGGCTGTCCATGTGGAAGGCCGCGACCCTCTCAAGGGTGGTGGAATCAAACGCCACGACTTCGTCGCCGGTATAGCCGGCACTCACGTAAAGCAGTTTGCCGCTGGCGTTGTATTCAGGAAAGTAGGCATGGCCCCCTACGTCAAGCGTTCTGGCAACGTCCAGTGTGTTTTTGTCGATCAGCTGTATTGTGCGGGCACGGCGATCCTTGCTGATGATATCGACGGCGACATAGGGCGCGTTGTAATGAGCGGCGGGGGATTCGGTCCCGCCCAGCACCGGTATCTGTTTGACGACCTCCATGGTATCCAGGTCCCAGACGCTGACGACTTCCTTGTCGCAATCACCAAAGTTGGTACCGAAACCCAGGGTCTTGCCGTTGACCTTGACCACCGAACCGCCACCGACATGCGGCACGCAGCCTGCCGGCAGCTTCTTGATAATCTTGCGCTGCTCAAGGTCAATCGCGGCCACAATGCTGTCATCGTAGGAGGCGACCATCAGATTGCGTCCACCGTGGGAGAGAAAAGCATCATGCAGGTGACGACCGACATCGGTGATCCGGGTTATCGGGAAGTCGGGTTTGTCGAGATCGACAACCCATACCTGACCGGCATTTTCCAGCGCAATCGCGAAGATATCGGCATAGGGCGTGCCGGTAATCATCCCCGAATCAGAGGTTACGAACTTGCCATCCGGGTCGGTGCCTTCAAGCGTGAAGTATTTCAGTGGCTCAAGCGTGTTGGCATCCAGTAGCACGGCATTATGCGGAACAAACGAGCCGGCCATCAGGTATTTGCCATCACGGGAGACGCCGAGCGCGGGACCATTCAGGCCGGTCTTGACCTCACGCACCACCTTCATGCTGTAGAGATCAACCTTATAGATTTCGGCCGTGTCAGTCTTGACATAGGCCCAACGGGGGTTGACCGGATTAAATTCAATAATGTGAGTTGCCGTGACAGTCGGTATTTCACCCACCTTGATGTTGGTGGCGCTGTTGATGAACACAGCCTTCGAGCCTTCGCCCCTACCATAGCGACCG
>JBKCCF010000125.1:0-4059 GCA_046305255.1 Methylococcaceae bacterium | reverse complement strand
CTTTGGCGGCGGCATGGGCGGGGGCGGCAAGCCCTCCCTGCGGCCCGGCTCTCAGGGCAGCCAGATTGGCGGCGCCTATGCGTCGGCAAACTCGGTCACCAGCACCGCCGGTGATCAGGGCAGCAGTGCCGCGGGCGATTTGGGCATGGGTGCATCCAATGGTGGCCTTGAAACGGGCGGCCGCCCGGGTACCGGTGCAGGCTCCTCCTATAGCGGCATGGGCGGCAGCATGAGTGGTAGTGGTAGCGCTTTTGGCGGCGGCTCAGGGGGTGGAATGGGCGGCGGAATGAGTGGCGGTTCCGGAGGCAGCATGGGGGGTGGCATCGGCCGGGGCAGTCGCAGCAAGGGCAGCACGACCGCCGACCTTGGCAATGTAAGGATTGTTGCTGATCCATCGAACAATGCGCTGATCATTACCGCCAAGGCGCAGGATTATCAGGAAATCGCCTCGGTCATCAAGGAGCTCGACACCATGCCCTATCAGGTGCTGATCGACGCGACCATCGCCGAGGTAGCATTGGGGGATGCCCTGAAATATGGGGTGAAATGGTATTTCCAACAAGGTTCGAATGCCGAGAGCCTGAACGGCGTGCCCGACGTCAACGTTCTGAAAAATGCGGCGAGCAGCATCGCCGGAGCGACACCCTACGCCTTTCAGTACTCGCTGGTCATGGCAGGCAAAGACATCAGGTTGCTGCTCAGCGCCGAAGCCAGCAAGGGCAAGGTCAACGTGCTGTCCTCGCCCTCGGTCATGGTTCTCAATAATCAGGAAGCGGCCATCAAGGTCGGTGATCAGGTACCTATCCTCACTGGCCAGTACGGCAACTTCAGCGGCAGCGGTGCCAGCACCGCAAACAACCCGGTCTATTCATCCTATAACTCGGTCCAGTACCGCGACACCGGTGTGCTGCTGAACGTCAGGCCGCGCGTCAATGCGGGAGGGCTGGTCAGCATGGATATCATCCAGGCCGTGGATGATGTGAAGTCAGATACTTCCGGCAAGATCGACTCGCCCACCATCACCCAGCGCCAGATCAAAAGCAGCGTCGCCGTGCACAGCGGGGATACCCTGGTGCTTGGCGGCTTGATCAAGGAGAAGGTGGGGATTACCAAATCAGGCGTGCCCCTGCTCTACGAGCTGCCGGTCATTGGCGATCTGTTCGGCAAAACCGACATGGCAGCTGAACGGACCGAACTGGTTGTGCTGCTGACCCCAAGGGTGGTGGAAAACCGCGTCAGGGGCCGCGAAATCACCAACGAATTCCGCCGCAAGTTGACCGGCCTTTACGAAGACACACCCAGTAGCGAGGAAGGCGGTCACACCATGGCGCCGTAATCGCACGACTGCCAGCACTCAAGGTGATCTGCTAAGCTGCCTCCGGTCCTGCCTCGGACCGGGATCACATCTGCAGACCTAAAACCCACTCGAACCGGGAGAGCCCTATGACTATAAAGCCCCTATCCGCTGCCCTGCTGGCAGCCATCCTGTCCCTGTCGGCCCAGGCCGAACAAGCAGTTACCCCACCAGCCGCCACTCCGCCGCCGCCCGCCCAACCCATGGGCGGCGCCATGGGTAACATGAACGCCATGGGCGGAATGATGATGAGTGATGAACGGCTCAAGCAAAAACAGGAACATCTATTGAAGATGCACGACTTGTCAAACAGGATACTGGCCGCCACCGACCCCAAGGAAAAGGAAAAGCTGAAAGCCGAACAGCTGGAACTGATGCGCGCCCACGACAAGGAACATCACATGATGATGCAGCAGATGATGATGCAGAAACCCGGCGGCATGAGCGGCATGACGCATAACCCGCCACCTCCGGCCAACTGATCAAGGCCCGGATCCGGAGCCCCTGCGGCTCCGGATCAGCCCCCCGGAGCATCCACCCTGCCCGGCCAGCATCGATGGGTCATCAGGTAATCATCGTAACGAAAGCCGTTGCTGCACTCGGTGACCTCAGCCCGCTCAACAACAAACCCGGACCGCTGGTAGGCGCGAATGGCGCGCTGGTTCTTGCGAAACACGTAGAGCTGGATGACATCCAGCCCCATGCGTTGAGCAGCCGCCTTGACCCGCGCCAGCGCCGAGGCACCCAGGCCCCTGCCCTGTAGCTCAGGCAGCAGGTAAAGTTTTTCCAGCCGCAGACAATACTGGTCCGGTTCTGCCCGAAAAGCCAGAAAACCGGCACGCACCCCATCAAGCACCACCCACTCGAAAGTCCCGCCCCCGGCGATACGCTCGGCCAGCACCTCCGGACTGTAGACCCGGCTCCAGAAGTACTCGACCTCGTCCTGCGTCAGCACATCGGGCAGATAGCACTGATGAAAAATCCGCAGTGACAGTTCGGCAATTGCCGTGGCATCCGCCACTGACACCGGTTCGAAACATAGACCTTCGCCCCTTATCACGTTTCACCTCATGCCCGGCCCATCATCAGGCCGGATTGTCACTGGGAATATAGAAACAGGCCACGTCGAACACCGCACTGATCCTGGCCATCAGAGCCTGTATTCCGAATTGTTCAGTGGCATGATGGCCACCGGCATACATGTGGATACCGGCCTCCTGACTCTCATGCCAGTCGTGTTCACTCATTTCACCGGTGATGAAGGCATCGAGGCCCGCACCTGCAGCCAGCGCCCAGTCGCGATTGGCGCCACCGGTAATAATGCCCGCACTCGTCACCGGCCGGAGTGGATTAGGCGAAGCCAGCATGACCCCATGATCCAGCACAGACGCCAACCGCGCCCTCAGCGTCGCCGCTGGAACAGGCGTTGCAAAATGGCCGCGCACCCCGGTCGGACAACCCTTGTGGTCACCGAACGGGACCAACTGTTCAAGGCCGATCAAACCGGCCAGACAAGCCGCATTGCCCACCTCCATGTGGGCATCCAGCGGCAGATGATAGGCAAACAGGCTGATCTGCTGGCGAACCAACGGGAATACCCGTCGGGCAAAGGCGCCCGTCAAAACCCTGGGACCATGAAACGACCAGAACACGCCATGATGTACGATCAGGGCCTGCGCCTTTCGCTCAACGGCAATCCGGACTGAATGGGCTGTCGCCGAGACGGCGAAGGCAAGGGTGTCAATATCGTCGGTACCTTCGATCTGCAGACCGTTCGGACCATAGTCGGCAAACGCCGAAATGGCAAGATACTCTGCCAGAAAGGTACTCAGGGCGTGGCGTGTGATGCTCATAGGTCTCCTGACCCCCGTTTATTGAGGCCGGCATCATACCCCCTTGACAGGCCCCGCTCACAGCCGGAGCCGAACGGCTAGACTCAGCCCCCCCATCCACAGCCGTACCCTAGCAATCGCCACTATTGCCCTGATCAACACGCCCGGTCTATGCTGGCGACGCGTCCTGCGGGGCGTGGGGCGTGAGCCTATGGATTTCACTACAGCGCAAGGAGACAGCGACATGAGTAACCCTCACACTGGTCATGCGACCGTGACACCGCGTCATGACCGACTTATCAGCGAATGGGTTCATGACCCTTACCATAGCAAGCAAAAACTGCAGGAACCCAGCCTCTGCCCCGGCTGCGGCGCCGTCTACCATGACGGCCGCTGGCAATGGATTGCGCCGGAAACCGGCACACGGGAAGTGCTGTGTCACGCCTGCCATCGCATTCAGGATCAGTGCCCGGCGGGCTTTCTGACATTGAGCGGCGAGTTTCTGACCCTGCACCTGGATGACATCAGTCATCTGGCGCATAACGTCGTACAGCGCGAAAAAGCCGAACACCCCCTCAAACGCTGCATGGCCACCCGTCAGCAGGCCGACGGCAGTATCGAGATGACCTATACCGATCCACAGCTGGCCCGGGCCGTGGGCGAGGCCATTCATGCCGCCTATCGGGGTGAGCTGAATTATCACTACCAGGAAAACGAATACCTGTTGCGGGTCAGCTGGCACCGATGACCGATAGCGGCGCGGACGTTTAACGGCCCGGCAAGGGCTGACCCTGCCCGACCGGGTAGGCCCGCGTCAGAGCGGCGTGGGTGTAGCACTGCGCCTCAGCTACGGCATCGGCCATGGGCAAACCC
>JBKCCF010000124.1:0-10618 GCA_046305255.1 Methylococcaceae bacterium | reverse complement strand
AACCCGAGGCGCTGGAGCGCTTCCGTGAGTTCTGCGCCCGCGAACGCTGCCCCTATGCCGTGATTGGCCATGCGACGGCAGAAGAGCAGCTGGTGCTGAGTGATCGTCTGCTGGGTGATGATGCGGTCAATATCCCAATGTCCCTGCTGTTCGGCAAACCGCCCAAGATGCAACGGGTGGGGCAACGGGTCGTGCCTGATCTGAAACCGTTCACGCTGAAGGGCATTGATCCCATGGAGGCTGGGCGACGGGTGTTGAGTCATCCCGCCGTGGCTGACAAGAGCTTCCTTATACACATCGGTGACCGTTCCGTTGGCGGTTTGGTGGCCCGCGACCAGATGGTTGGGCCTTGGCAGGTTCCCGTGGCTGACGTTGCCGTCACCACCACCGGCTTTCATGCCCATACCGGCGAAGCCATGGCTATGGGCGAGCGCAGCCCCATTGCCCTCATCAACGCCCCAGCCTCTGGCCGGATGGCGGTGGGCGAAGCGCTAACCAATCTTGCCGCTGCCCGCATTGCTGCCATGGCGGATATCAAACTGTCCGCCAACTGGATGGCGGCGGCGGGTTCGCCCGATGAAGACGCCCGCCTGTTCGATACCGTCAAGACCATCGGCATGGCGTTGTGTCCCGCATTGGGCATCGCCATTCCGGTGGGTAAGGACTCCCTGTCGATGAAAACGGTCTGGCAGGATAACGGCAAGGATGTCGTGATGCGCTCACCCCTGTCGCTGATCATTTCGGCTTTCGCTCCGGTGACCAACATCAAGGCAACCCTAACGCCGGAGTTGTGGCTGGATGAGGGGCCGACCCGATTGCTGTTGATTGATCTGGGGCAGGGCCGCAATCGGTTGGGCGGTTCGGTAGTGGCGCAGGTCTACGGCCAGTTGGGCGATGACTGCCCTGACCTTGATGATGTGGGTTTATTCCGGGCGTTCTGGCATGCGATTCAGGAGCTCAATGCTGCCGGCCGGCTGCTGGCCTATCACGATCGCTCCGATGGCGGCTTGCTGGCAAGCCTCTGCGAAATGGCGTTCGCCGCTCGCTGCGGGCTGGCGATTGATCTTTCAGCACTCGGCACAGACCCTCTGGCGGCTCTGTTTGCCGAGGAGCTGGGTGCGGTCGTGCAGGTGCGTGAGGCTGATTTGCCCGCAGTCCGGCAGATTCTGGAACAGCGGGGGCTGGGCGGGTGCAGTCACCTCATCGGACAACCGCTTGGTCAGGGTGGCGCCATCACGTTCCGTCACGGTTCGACCGTGTTGATCTCCGGAACCCGCGCCGGTTTACAGGCGATCTGGTCGGAAACCAGTTATCGAATGCAGGCACTGCGCGACAATCCCGAATGCGCCCGCCAGCAATTTGAGATCATTGCCGATGATGCCGATCCGGGCCTGAGTGCGAAGCCCAGTTTTGACCCGGCCGAGGATGTCGCGGCACCGTTTTACCTGAAGCAACGGCCACGGGTAGCCATTCTGCGCGAGCAGGGTGTTAACGGCCATGTCGAGATGGCTGCCGCCTTTGATCGGGCCGGTTTCACGGCGGTCGATGTGCATATGAGCGATATTCTCGAAGGCCGGATTCGCCTGCGCGACTTCCTGGGTGTTGCGGCCTGCGGTGGTTTTTCTTACGGCGATGTGCTGGGTGCCGGGGGGGGCTGGGCCAAGTCCATCCTGCTGAATCCAGGGGCGAGAGATGAGTTTGAGCACTTCTTCCATCGGGCCGATACGTTCGGTCTCGGCGTCTGCAACGGCTGTCAGATGATGTCCCATCTGTCGGAACTGATTCCCGGAGCCGAGATGTGGCCAAAATTCGCGCGCAACCTGTCAGAGCAGTTCGAAGCACGGGTCGCAATGGTCGAGATCAGCCCATCACCCTCCATTCTTTTGGCGGGCATGGCGGGTTCGCGTTTGCCGGTGGTGGTGGCGCATGGCGAGGGCCGGGCAGTCTTTGCGGCAGATGAAGCTGGCGCTGCCCATGTCGCCCTCCGTTATGTGGATAACCGGGGTCAGGTGACGGAGCGTTTTCCCGCCAATCCCAACGGTTCAGCCGATGGTGTGACCGGCCTTACCACCCGCGATGGTCGCTTCACGATTATGATGCCGCACCCGGAACGCTGTTTCCGTTCAGTTCAGAATTCATGGCATCCCGCTGATTGGGGCGAGTATGGCCCATGGATGAGGATGTTCCGTAATGCAAGAGTGTGGGTTGCGTAATGCAGGCCCGCTACTATTCCGGGCTGTTATGACGTTGACATGGGTTGGCAGGCTCAGGCGGTTGATGCTTCCTGCTGTGCTGGCTGGGTTCATGGTCGAGCCGCTCTACGCCCTTGATCTGCTAGAGTCTTACCATCTCGGGCTGGTCAACGATCCCGCAGTGCTGGCGGCGGAAGCGAACAGGAACGCCGCCCAGAAATACAAGCCCATCGGGCTGGCGAAATTACTGCCATCAATCGTACTGAATCTTGATGGCAGCGGTCTGCGAGCGGATACCGGCAAATCGCCCTATGTGGGGCAGTCCAACACCGACTACACCTTCGGTCAGGCCAACTTTAACGCGTTGCTCACCCAGCCGCTTTTTCGTTATGACGCCTGGGTGACCTACTGGCAGGCCGACTATCAGCTGGCCCAGGCGCAGGCGCAACTTGAAGCCGAATATCAGAGCCTTGCGGTCAGGGTGGCCAAGGCGTACTTTGATGTTCTTTATGCCGAGGATATCGTCGAATTCACCACTATCCAGCACAGAAGTCTGGACCAGGAGGCCGCCCAGGTTCAGGAGCGCCTCAATCTCGGCTTTGCGACCTTGATTGATCTCAATGAGACCACCTCGCGCAGGGACAAGGTGTCTGCTGATTTGATTCTGGCTGACCAAAAGCTTAATGATGCCAGGGAGGCGCTGCGGGAAATCATAGGTTCCTATGATGCATCGCTGGTCAGCGTGCCTGATGCGTTGCCGCTTGCGAAGCCGGAGCCCGACAACATCGAGCTTTGGAGTGACGTGGCCCAGCAGAGCAATCTCTCCATCATCGCGGCCAGCAGTGCGGCAGAGGTCGCCAAACATGCCATTGACATGAATTATGCCGGGCACCTGCCGACGCTTGATCTGCAGGCTCAACAATATCTGACCGCGAACGATCGCCCCACCGGGGCCTACCAGCTCAGTCAGCAAAGCATAGGTATCAATTTATCGGTGCCGATCTATCAGGGCGGCGGGGTTAGTGCCAAGGTTGACCAGTCGCGGGATCAGTACGAAAAGTCAGTCCACGAACTGGATAAGCAGCGTCGCACCGTTCAGCGTCAGGTCAAGGATGCCTTTAGAGCCGTATTGTCATCAATGGGCCGTATAGAGGCCCTCCAGTCAGCGGTCATCTCGGCCCAAAGTGCCCTGGAAGCCGCACAGGTGGGGTATCAGGTAGGGAATTCGACCATCCTCAATGTGCTGGTTCAACAGAGCCTCTATTTTCAGTACTGGGCGGATTACGCCCGGGTCCGCTACGATTATCTGGTCAGTAGCCTCCAACTGAAACAGGCGGCAGGCACACTCATGATCAGCGATGTTGATGCCATCAACCGGCTGATTTTGGGGCGGACTGGCGGCAGGAAAGATAAACACATCACCGTTCCCAAGCTGACGGTTCCCCAGCCCGATTTTGCGGGTGAGCCGCTGCTGAGGCCCGCCGGTGCGCCTGTCAAATGAAGTTTCTTTTCGTTCACAAACACCTGCCGGGCCAGTTCGAGCACCTCATCAAGGCCCTGCTGGAAGATCCCCGTCATGAGGTGGTGGGCATCACGCAGGATTACCGTCCGCAGCACCACACCCTGATGGGGTTACGGGTTGAGACCTACGCACCGGCCTGTCTGGTCGATCAGCCTTTACATGGTTGCCTCGCCAGCGCTGCTGAGCAGATCGCCAACGGCCTTGCCGTCGCTGGCCTGCTGTCGAAGTTGAAAGATGAGGGCTTTGCGCCGGATATCTGCCTTGCCCATATTGGCTGGGGTGAGGCAACCTATTTCAAGGATATTTACCCGACCATTCCGTTGGTGGGCTATTGCGAGTTCTACTATCATGCCCGCGGGGTGGATGCCGACTTTGATCCGGCATTTCCGATCAGCCAGCATGATGTTTACAGCATTCGGGCAGCCAATGGACCCATGTTGTTAGGTCTGGTCGCCATGGATGCCGGGGTTACGCCGACGCGGTGGCAGAAAAGTCTGTTTCCGGACGTGTTTCAGTCCAAAATCGAGGTCATTCATGAGGGCATTGACACTGACCGCATAACACCCGATCCGAGCGCTGTTTTTTCACTGCCCAACGGCCAGCGCCTGAGCAGGCAAGATTCGGTAGTGACCTACGCCACTCGCAATCTGGAGCCTTATCGGGGTTTTCACATCTTTGCGCGGGCGCTTGAACGTGTTTGTCGGCAGCGAGAGCATTGTCACGTCATCGTGGCGGGTGGTGATGACGTGGCCTACAGTGCACGCGCGCAGGGGGCATCTTATCGTCAGCGAGCCATGCAGGATCTGTCATACGACAGCAGGCGCGTCCATTTTGTAGGAAAACTGACGTATGCCGATTACCTGACTCTACTGAAGGTCTCCAGCGCCCACGTCTACCTGACCGTACCTTTTGTTCTGTCCTGGTCGCTGCTTGAAGCCATGGCGGCAGGCTGTACCGTAGTGGCTTCAGATACCGCACCGGTACGCGAAGTCATCCGGCATGAGGATAACGGGCTACTGGCAGATTTTTTTTCGCCCGCCGAAATCGCAGCCAAAGTCATTCGGGTGCTTGATAATCCTCATGCCCATCACCGGTTGGGCGTAAAGGCACGCCATGATGCCTGCCGGTCCTTCGATGTTGCCGAGGGCATTGCCCGCTATCGGCAACTCATCCTCAGACTCACCTCATCGGAAGTCTTATCGCCATGACACAGACCCCTGACACGCTTCGCAAGGTACTTTCGAAATGCACACCCTTTTTTGTCTATGCCGGGGTGTTCAGTTTCTCGCTTAACCTGCTGGCGCTGGCCTCACCGCTCTACATGCTGACGGTATTCGACCGGGTCCTATCCAGTCGCAGTAATGAGACGCTGGTGGTACTGACCATGATTTTCGCGTTTTTCCTGGCGATTGAGTCCATCATAAAAAAACTGCGAACCCGCCTGTTTGCGAGATTGGGGGATACGGTTTTTCTGAAGCTGAGAGAGCCGGTGCTCAATGCTGTGCTCAGCTTTGATCAGAAAGAGGCTGCTGCTGTCCATGGGCTGGAAGATCTCGAATCCATTAAAAACTTTCTGGCCGGATCGGGTCTGCGTGCGGCCTTTGAGGTGCCGTGGATACCCATTTTCCTATGGGTACTCTGGCTGTTCCATCCAGCGCTGTCGATGATTGCGCTGGTCAGCGCCCTGACCATGTTTGGCCTGACCTATCTGGAAGAGGTTGTCTCCAAGAAAAATCAGGCCATGGCCAGCCTCAAGGGGCGAGAGTCACAGGACTTTATTGTTCACGCGCTGCGTAATGCTGAAGTCGTCTCTGCCTTGTCGATGCGCGACAACATCAGGGCGAAGTGGGAAGTCGTCAACAACGAATACCATGACGAGTCGGTAAAGGCCCGTAGCAAGGTCGGCGGTATTCTGGCGTTTTCCGAGTTTGTGCGCGGCGCCCTGGCGATGGGCTCAATCGCCGCCGCCGCTTACCTGGTGATCAATGTCGATGGTGTCAGTCCCGGCGTCCTGATGGCCTCTACCATCGTAATGAGCAAGGCGACCGCCCCTATTCTGACGGTGCTGGGCTCATGGCGTTCATTTGTACTGGTGCGGGCGGCCTATGAGCGTCTTGACACATTGTTGGGCTCGGCTGAACAGCAGCGTCGTGGTTTCGAACCGCCTGAACCCGCCGGCAGGGTAAGTGTTGAAAGTCTGCTCTATTTCGTGAGTCGGGATAAAACCATCCTTAACGGCATCAACTTTCAGCTGGCGGCTGGTGAGGCCCTGGGCATCATCGGCACCAGCGCCTCAGGCAAGACTACGCTCGCCCGCTTGCTGGTCGGCATCATGCGCCCCAGCGATGGCGCGGTCAGGCTGGATGGTGCCGATGTCAGTCAGTGGTCAGCCAACGGTCTGGGGCAGTGGATAGGTTATCTGCCTCAGGATCAGCAGCTGTTCGCGGGTACGGTGGCTGAAAATATCGCCCGGATGGCCAACCCTCATGACAAGGTTGAGGCGGTGGTTGCGGCAGCCAAGCGGATGGGGGTGCATGATTTTATGTTGCGGTTGATCAAGGGTTACGACACGGAGGTAGGGCCGGGTGGCAAATTTCTTTCAGGTGGACAGCGGCAGTTGGTGGCGCTGGCGCGGGCCGTTTACGGTAATCCCAGGCTGGTCGTGCTGGACGAACCCAACTCGTATCTCGACGGCAATTCCGAAGCTCTGCTGATGCAGACGATTCAGCGCCTGAAGGCCGAAGGCATCACGCAAATCATCATCAGCCACAAGCCGAGTGTGCTTGCGGACGTAGACAAGATTCTGGTTCTAGGCCAGAGCAAGCAGCTGATGTTTGGCCCCCGTGATGAAATTCTCCAGCGCATGAATGTGGCGACAGCTCCCAACATCGTTCCCATACATGCGGACAAGCACCCCGGTAAAGATGTGGCCTGAACGGAGTACCCATAACCTATGTTTGAGATTAGATACGACGAGACTGGAGAGGCGACCCGCATCGTTCGGACGGGTATGTTCGTGGTCGTGGTCTTGCTGGGAGGGTTTCTATTGTGGAGTTCCCTTGCACCCATCAGCGGCGCGGTGGTTGCCGATGGCAGCATCAAAATCAGCAGTAAGCGCAAGACGATCCAGCATCTGGAGGGGGGTATCGTCAGGGAAATCCTGGTGAAGGAGGGGCAGCAGGTAGACGTCGGGCAGGTGCTACTGGTATTGCAGGATGCCGAGGTGCGCTCCAACCTGACCATCCTGACGGATCAGCTGAACTCAGAGCTTGCCCGCGAGGCACGGTTGATGGCTGAGAAAAAACTGCTGGCGACGCTTGAGTTTCCCGCTGCATTACAGGCGGATACTCACCCGAAGATTCAGGAAATGTTGGCCAACGAACGAGCCCTGTTTCAAACCCGTAAAAAAACGCTGGACGATGAAATAGCGGTGATCAAAGCCGAAATCCAGCATGCCCGCCAGGAAGAAACCAGTACCAACGCCCAGATCGCGGCGACCTCGGAAACGATCCGTTTCAAGCGTGAGCGGGTGGCCGCGGGGGAAGTGCTGAGCGCCAAGCAGTATCTCGAGAAAAACCAGTTACTGATCCTCAAGGAGGATTTATCGCAGACGCAGGCCAATCTTGGGCAGTACCAATCGCAATTAAGCGCACTTAAACAGCGACAGGGCGAACTTGAACTACGGATCATCAACCTCAGGAACGACTTCGCCAAAACGGCCGATAACGAGTTGAAGGAAGCGAAAAAAGCTATTTACGAAATTGAAGAAAAAATACGCCCCGCACGGCTCAGTCTGGACCGGTTCCAGATTACGGCCCCGATTGCGGGGCAAGTCATAGACCTCAAGGTGAGTACGGTTGGGGGCGTGGTACGTTCAGGGGATCCCCTCATGGATATCGTGCCGGTTCAGCATGAGCTGATTGTGGAGGTTCAGGTCAAAACCCGCGACATTGCCAAGGTGCACATGGGGCAGCGGGCGGATTTGCAGTTGCTGGCCTACTCCACCCGAACCGTTCCGCACATTGATGGCTCGGTCATCTATGTCTCCGAAGATGCACTCGAGCCACAGGCATCCGGAAAAGAACCCTACTATATGGCCTACGTGCGGGTGGATGACCACGCGCTGGACGATTTACCCACTGTTCACCTTTCCCCTGGTATGCCGGTGACGGCCTACATTCAGACCAAGCCGACAACCTTCATGGACATGCTGTTGAAGCCCTTCCAGGAGTCCATAGGTCGCGGCATGAGACCCCAGTCCTGATTTTTTTACCCCCTTGCCGGTGGCTTTGCCCGCCATTGTGGGTCTGCAGCGACAGGTCACGCTGCCTAATGTAAGACTTCGTCAGGTCGTTTCCCCGTCAAGAGGGTGTCGAGACGCACGTTTTGTGTTACATTTCACCCACAGGATGAAAGGTCTTGTTAGGCCGAGTTAAGGATGGTTAAGGGTTATGTTGATTTTTGGATTTTTATTGGGGTGCGGAGGTTGAATTATGTCGACTCAATCAGGTGGTGCAGCTCTGGCTGCTTCTGGCGTTATATTTGATACCAACAACACGGTAGTTCAGGCCTTTTTCTCAAATCCCAACGTGGGTACGATCGTTCCTACCAGCGCCACACCAGTCGAAACGGGTGTAACCCAGTACACCACCAGTACTGGCGAGGTAATAACGATGGTAGGAGACAACTATCTGGGGTCCAGCATCAAGTTGGAAAACAGCGGTTCTGCGCCTATCGTCGGTGCAGGTGCGGACAGCAGTAGCGGGGACTACGGTCAGGTTGTCGTCGGGACCGGTAACGGCATTGAGATCATTGGCTCCAGCGGGGCGAACAATGTGTTCTTCACTGATGATGCCTATCACAGCCTGCTTGGGAAAGGTGGTGCTGACACCATCCAGAATGCAGGTGTCGGTGGCGGTTACTACAAGGGCGATGCCGGAAACGATACGATGATCGGTGGTGAGGGTAGCGAGTGGTTTGAGGGGGGTACTGGAAAAGACCTCCTCATCGGGGGCGGTGGCAACGATGTTCTGTACGGCAATCAGGCTGCCGACGATATTAATGGTGGCTCGGGCCAAGATAATCTTTATGGCGGTCAAGGTAATGATGCACTCAGAGGTGGTACCGGTAACGATATCTTGACCGGCGGTAGCGGCAAGGACATCTTCATATTCGAGGTGGGCAATACCGGCAATGACAACATTACCGATTTCAAGAAGGGCGATATCCTTGACCTGGCTCAGCGCGGGGTTGAAGGCACTAACTTCACCATCACTCAGGAGGGTAAGGACACGGTGATTGACTTCAAGAACGGTGACAAGATCACTCTTCAGAAGGTCAAGGCTGATAAGTTGCATGATGACGACGGCGATGGGCTCTTTACCCTCTAGTCGTTAGGATTTGAAAGAAACCGCTCATCGATCCAGCATCGGTGGGCGGTTTTTTTTGGGTCTGCCGTTTCTGCCTTGATCGGGTGGGCTGATTTTTCTGCGATACTGGTCGCAGGTTTTGTTCTGTCAGATGCGCGTGTTCCCACAGCCACTGATTTCGATGGGTTCATGGCGCCTGGTGGGCGATCCTGCTTTCGATACCCGATGTAACACATTGAATTGATGCCGATACCCCATCCTGGCGCCCTGCACATATTCTGCTTTGGTCATCTGCTGGTGCTCTACTGGCAAACAGCCGAAAAGCTCCGTTCCGAAATTGAGGTCGAACTCAATGGTGAACGCCTACCCAAGCCGTTGCTGGGAATAGAGTTACACAGCGGGCCCCGTTATGTGATAGCGAGTGTCGTTGCAGAACCCGGTGTCACACGTAGTGCACGCGTAAGCATCCTGTCGGCAGATGGCGATCTTCTTGCCGTCGCTGAAAAAAAGAGCCCAGGCCCGATTCCCCGTACTCTGCTTGACAGTTGGACCCGAACGGATCGTTCCCGGGTTGAAAAAGGCTTGCTGCTGCAGTCAAGACGCATGTTTCCCCAGTTGAGTCGCAAGGACTGGTACCGGGCGGCGGCGTGTCTTGCAGAAAAGCCGGTACGGCTGCAGATGGCGCCCGATCTGTCCTGCGCCTATTTGCGCATCCCCTGGCTCAAGAGTGACCCGCCTGGTTTGCTGGACATCTCCCTTCGTGTGCTGAATCCCGACGGTACTGAGGCGTATGAGGAGTCACTCAGTGCTCTGCAGGAAGGTGAATCGCTTCATGTATTTTCCACGAGGCTTGCCGAGTCTCGCCCGGGTAACGACCTGATCTGCCTTGTCACTGCCGGCCCTAACAACTGGTGTGTGCCGTTACGAATCAAAGTGCCCGCCCCACCTCTGCCGGGACGCACCGCTCAAGGCTGGATTGATGCGCTTGCCAGGCGGCATCCGGGAAATTCTGCCCTGCTCCGCGGTTATGCATCAGCAGCACTTGCGGGTCGTCAACAGGCCGCGGCACCGCCAGCGGTCATTCGCTATCTGGACGGTGTCATCACCGGTATTCGCAACGGTGCAGTGACGGGCTGGGCAAGAGACCGCGAAAGGCCGCACGTGCCCCTGCGGCTTGAGGTCAGCGTCGATGGTCACGTCCACGGACACGCTGTTGCCGATCTGTCCGGATTGTCCGGGTCTGTATCAGGCTTTAGTTGGCCGATACCGTCCGGGTTGCTGGATGGCGCAACGCATGCGCTCGTTCTCTACTGTGCCGACAGTCACGCCCAGGTTCCGGGCAGTCCCCTGAGATTGGGGCAAGGCCATTTTGACGGAGATATTCGACTTGAACCCAACGGATGGCTGAAGGGGTGGGTGAGGGAGCGGTGCAACTTGCCACGGCGACCTGTCATCGGGCTACTCATCGACGGGCAACCGCTCACCGACCAGACTCAAGCCAAACCCGGTGAGGCTCCGCTACGGGAGACGTTCAG
>JBKCCF010000123.1:0-7542 GCA_046305255.1 Methylococcaceae bacterium | reverse complement strand
AGGGCTGGAGTTCTCCCTGCCGTCGCGATTCCTCTGGCAGGTTTACCGGGCGGTGCTGGGCAGGGACCAGGTGCCGGAGGTTTCGCCCTTCGACAAATCACGGTTGATCTGGCGCCTGATGCGCGTGCTGCCGGCGGTGGTGCATCAGACCGTGTATGCCCCGCTGGGCCGGTTCCTGCAAAACGATGACGATTTGCGCAAGCGCTTTCAGCTGTCGGAACGACTGGCCGATCTGCTGGATCAGTATCAGGTGTATCGGGCAGACTGGCTGCAGGCCTGGGAGGATGGGCGCGATATCCTGACCACTCGCCGGGGCGAGCACCCTCCCCTCAGGGAAGAGGACCGCTGGCAGCCCGCCTTGTGGCGCGCGCTGCTGGCCGATGTGGCGCAGTCCCTGACCGATCCGGGTCTGGACTTTCACAAGGGCCGGGCAGCGGTACATGAGGCGTTCCTGCAAAGGTCCGCCGCGTGGCCCGATGGCCAGATCCCGGCCGGCCTGCCTCAGCGTGTCATGGTTTTTGGCATTTCCTCGTTGCCACAGCAATCGCTGGAAGTGCTGGCACAGCTGGGGCGCTGGGGTGAGGTGATCATCTGCGTGCCCAACCCCTGCCAGCACTATTGGGGCGACATCATCCCTGACCAGGACCTGCTGCGTCCAAACCCTTCACGACAATCCGTGCGCCGGGGCTGGCCTCGGGAGATTCGCGAGGAAACCCTCCACCAGCATGCCCAGCCGCTGCTGGCCGCCTGGGGTAAACAGGGACGCGATTTCATTCGCCTGCTGAGCGAGTATGACTCGCCTGATGCTCAAGCGAACTATCACAGCCACTTCGCGGCGCTGGGGCAACCGATCGACCTGTTTGTTGCCAATTCCCGCGCAACCCTGCTGGAACAGTTGCAGGACGACATTCTCGATCTGCGCCCGCCGGACGAAGCCAAAGAGCACGCCCCTCCGGTCGATCCGCGCAAGGACCGCTCGCTGCGCTTTCACGTCTGCCATGGTCCGCAGCGGGAAATGGAAATCCTGCAGGACCAGCTGCTTGACGCCTTCAATGCCGATGCCAGTCTCAAGCCCCGGGATGTGATCGTGATGGTGCCGGACATCGAAGCCTATGCCGCCCATATCCAGGCGGTGTTTGGCCGCATCGGGCGGGATGATGCGCGTTACCTGCCCTTCACCGTCGCCGATCAGATCCAGCGGCAGATCGACCCCTTGCTTAAGGGTCTCGAACACCTGCTGAACCTGCCCCAATCACGATTTGGGGTCAGCGAGATCATGGACTGGCTGGAGGTACCGGCCATTCGCGACCGCTTCGGCATCTGTGGGACCGACATCCCCATCCTGCATCGCTGGCTCCAGGGCGCCCATATCCGCTGGGGACTCCATGCCGGGCAGCGGCGCAGTCTCGACCTGCCGATAGCCGATGACGCCCGTACACCGCCGCAAAACTGCTGGCTGTTTGGCCTACGGCGGATGCTGGTGGGTTACGCGCTCGGCGATACTGCGTCCGACTGGGACGGGATAGCACCCTACGACGAAATCGGCGGACTGGATGCGGCCTTGCTCGGTCCCCTGATCCTGTTCATCGAACGCCTGGAGGCCACCTGGCGAACCTTGCGGGAACCCGCGCCGGTTGCTGGCTGGTGTCAGCGTTTCGACCAGCTGCTGTCGGACTTTTTCAGTCCGGCGGCCAGCCGGGACGCCTTTACCCTGACGCGGTTGCGGCAGGTGCTCCAGGAATGGCAGACCGCCTGTGCGGAGGCCGCCTTGAGCGAACCCCTGCCGCTGAGCGTTGCGGGCCCCTACTGGCTGTCGCTGATCGAGGATCGGGGCCTGTCTCAGCGCTTCTTCGGCGGCGACATCATCTTCGCCACGCTCATGCCGATGCGCGCCATTCCCTTCCGTCGCGTCTGCCTGCTGGGCATGAATGATGGCGCCTATCCACGCAGCCATCCGCCCTACGACTTCGACCTGATGGGGCGCGACCCTCGCCCCGGCGACCGCTCCCGACGGGAGGATGATCGTTACCTGTTTCTTGAGGCCCTGCTCTCGGCGCGCGAACACTGCCATATCTCCTGGGTCGGCCGCAGCATTACGGACAACTCGATCCGGCCGCCTTCGATCCTGGTCGGCCAACTTCGCGATCATC
Organism: Methylococcaceae bacterium; assembly: GCA_046305255.1. Lineage (GTDB taxonomy): Bacteria > Pseudomonadota > Gammaproteobacteria > Methylococcales > Methylococcaceae > UBA6136. The sequence continues at coordinate 5,392 of JBKCCF010000123.1, read as the reverse complement.
TCCAGTCGGTCTGGCGTCTGTCCGAAGACTTCCCGGCCAAAGACAGCCTGCTGGATTACCTGACCACCGTGCATCACCTGCAGCCGTTCAATCCTGCCTATTTTCCCGCCGAGCCAGCGAAAAGCGAACGTTTCAGCTATGCCCTGGAGTGGCAGCCAGGGCCTGTCCATTCAGATCAAGAGACGCCGGCTGCATTGCCGCCACTGAGTCGGGAAGAACCCCTGACACTGGCCGAACTGGCCCGCTTCCTCAAAGAACCGGTCAAGGCGTTCTTCAGGGAGCGGCTCAAGGTGGTGTTTGATCAGGACGATCCGGCCACCGAGGATATCGAGCCATTTAGCCTGAACGGTCTTCAGTTATGGAAACTGCAGCATGAGCTGATTGATGCCCAGCGCGAGGCAGTAGACGCGGCTGACGCATCGACCGAAGACAGCGAGGCTCGCCGCGTCCATATCCTGGAGGAACGGCTGAACCATATCATTCGCCGAGGCGAACTGGCCGACGGTGGCTTCCGTCAGGTGATGCACGACACCCTGGTTGAACCCATGGCGTCATTGTTCACGGCCTATCAGGCTGCGTTGGCGGAGTGGCCCGTCGTGATCGAGGAGGATGAGGTCTTCACGTGCCAGATCACAACCGATCAGGATCCGGTCACCATCGCTGACCGACTGGGCGGCATCCGCCACAATCGCGCGGGGGACAGGGCCTGGATTGGGCTGGAAAGCAGCAACCTGCTGGACACGAAGAGTCAGTACCGGCCTGCTATCGCCCTTAAACACTGGGTCAGGCATCTCGCTCACCATCTGGCCGGCGGCCCCATCACCACCCTGGTTTTCAGCAGGAAAGGTGCGATCACGCTTGAACCTCTGGTACCTGCCCAGGCGGAGCAACTGCTCGGCGAGCAACTCCGGGCATGGTACGAGGGCATGACCCGGCCCCTTCCCTTCGCTGTGGACACGGCCACCGCCTGGCTCAGGGAACCTGACGGGCAGAAGGCCCGAACGATGTATGAAGGCGGCTACAAACAGCCCGGTGAAAGGGAAAAGGATGCCTGTCTGCGTCGTGCCTTCCCGGATTATGACGCCCTGATCGCCTCCGAAGAATTCACGACCTTGGCCCATCAACTGATCAAGCCACTGTTGAGGGCAATGCCGGTCGACAAGGGTAAAAAGAAAAAATCCACCGCCGGCACCCGGCCAGCAGAAGGTGACGAATGAACACAGTGCAACAAACCCCTACGGCGACGCCACTGGATGTCTTGCGTTTTCCCCTGGAAGGCAGCCACCTGATCGAAGCCAGTGCCGGCACCGGCAAGACCTTCACCATCGCACTGCTCTATGTGCGTCTGGTACTGGGGCATGGTCGCATGGCTCCCCACAGCCGGGGCCTGACACCGCCTGAAATCCTGGTCGTCACCTTCACCGAAGCGGCTACCCAGGAACTGCGGGACCGGATCCGCAAGCGACTCACCGAGGCCGCCGAGTGCTTCCGGCAATCCGCCGATTACGGGCAGCCTTCGCCCGCGGGTAAGGATCTGCTGCTTGACCTTCGGGCCGAGTATGCGCCGGAGCAATGGCCCCTGTGTGCCCGCAAACTGCAACTGGCGGCCGAATGGATGGATGAGGCGGCAGTGTCGACCATCCATGCCTGGTGTTATCGGATGCTGCGCGAACATGCCTTCGACAGCGACAGCCTGTTTACCCAGCAACTGGAAACCGATCAGGGCGAGTTATTTGCCGAGGGGGTGCGCGACTATTGGCGTACCTTTCTGGCGCCACTGGAGGCTGCATACGCGCGTGAAGTGGCGGGCTGGTGGGCGGGGCCCGACAGGCTTGAGAGTCAGATCAAAAACCTGACGCATTACCCTGAACGATTCGGAGACTGTCCTGCCCCGGCAGATAGCCTGCAGCACCGTCACGCAGAGAAAAGCGGTCAGCTTCAGGCGCTGAAAGCACCCTGGATTTCCTGGGTGGAGGCGCTTCAGACGCTGCTGGATACCGCCAGAGAGCAAAAGGCGTTTGATGGTGTGAAGTTAAACAAGAAAAACTATGACGCATGGTTGGAAGCAATCCGCACATGGTGTAACACGCCGGAATCTGAGCCGTTGGTGTTGTCTGGAGCGGCCCTTAACCGCCTCTCCGCTGCCGGCCTGGCCGAAATCTGGAAAACACCATCGCCTCCGACCCATCCTGCGCTTGATGAACTGCAATCGCTGCTTGCCGAGTTACAGGCCCTGCCTTCGGCTCGTCTGGACATCCTCCGTCATGCCGTCTGGTGGGTTGGCGTACGCTTCGAGCGGGAGCAGGCGCGACGCGCACAGATGGGCTTCAATGATCTGCTCAATCGTCTGCGGGATGCGCTGAAGGGGCCCAATGCCGAACGGCTGGCGAGCCTGATTCGCCAGCAATTTCCGGCCGCCCTGATCGACGAATTCCAGGATACCGATCCGGTCCAGTACGAGATCTTCGATCGGGTCTACACCGTGGCTACCCCTCCGGAGCACACCACCCTGATCCTGATCGGCGACCCCAAGCAGGCGATCTATGCCTTCCGTGGTGCCGATATCTACACCTACCTGCATGCCCGCCAGGCCACCACGGGGCGGCATCACACGCTGAATGTCAACCATCGCTCGACAGCGGCCATGGTCAGCGCCAGCAATGCCTGGTTCGCACGCGCCGAGTACCGCAGCGCCGGTTCTGGCGCTTTCCTGTTTCGGGAGGAAGGCCGAAACAATCCCCTGCCGTTCGTTGCCGCCGCCGCGAAGGGCCGTGAGGATCAACTGATCATTGAGGGGCAATCGGCGCCGGCCATGACCCTCTGGTGGCTGGCTGCGAAAGACGATGGCAACCCGCTACCAAGGGACGCTTACTACCAGCAGATGGCCGCCTCCTGCGCCAGTGAGATCACCCGCCTGCTCCGGCTGGGCCAGGAGGAACGGGCCGGATTTGAGGGGGGCAACGGATTCAGGGCCCTGCAGCCGGCTGACGTCGCCATTTTGGTCAATACGCGTGCCGAGGCCGATGCCATCCGACAGGCTCTGGGTCAACGCGGGGTGCGGAGCGTATATCTCTCCGACCATGACTCCGTCTACCAAACGGCTACGGCCCAGGATGTTCTTCTGTGGTTGAAGGCTTGCGCCGAGCCCACCGAGCTCCGTCGCCTGCGTGCCGCCATGGCCACGGCAACCCTGGGACTGCGCTGGACCGAGCTCGATCGCTTCAATCATGACGAGACCTTTGTCGAAACCCAGGTTCAGCGCTTTCGCGGCTATCAGCAACGTTGGACCCGCCAGGGCGTGCTGGCCATGCTCCGCCAGTTGCTGGACGACTTCGCCCTACCCACTCGATTGCTGGGGTCCGGTGGGGAGAAAAACGCCCGGGGCGGCGAGCGCATTCTGACCGATCTCCTGCATCTGGCCGAGCTGTTGCAACAGGCCAGTCAGCAACTGGAGGGCGAACATGCCGTGATTCGGTTTCTGGCCGAACAGATTGCCGATAGCAACAACAGCGTCACCAACGACGTTCGCCAGATCCGGCTTGAAAGCGATGCCGATCTGGTCAAGGTCGTCACCGTGCATAAATCCAAGGGCCTTGAATATCCGCTGGTGTTTTTCCCCTATGCGGCCAACTTTCGGGAGATCAGGGCCAGTGATCTTCCGTTGAAATGGCATGACGCCGAGGGTCAGCTGCATCTGCAGCTGACGTCCAGCGACGAGGGGGTGAATCAGGCCGACCGCGAGCGCCTCGGCGAGGATATCCGCAAATTCTACGTGGTCCTGACGCGGGCGAAATACGCCACCTGGGTCGGGCTTGCGCCGATCAAGGACCTGCACACGGCCGCTCCGGGTTATCTGCTGAACGGTGGCGCGTTCATCGCATCCGCGGCGCTGGAGAGCCACCTGAATTCTCTGGCTGAGGCCTGCCCGCATATCCATGTCTCACCCGCCCCGCAGCCGACCGAGGACCGGTTGGTACCGCCTGCCCGCGGGCAGGTGGGAACTGCCCGGGTATGCCGGAAAGGGGTCACCGAGCCATGGTGGATTGCCAGTTATTCCGCCATCATGACATCACGCGGCGCCGTGACCCCGGCCGTCGAAACCGCTGCGGAAGCTACCTTTCAGGAGAGTCAGGCGGAAGCGTCAGGTGCCTCCACCGAAGCCATTGGCGAATGGGGGCAAACGGTCAAGCCGACCGAGTTTCCTCACACGTTCCCCAAAGGGGCCGAGGCCGGTACCTTCCTGCATGACCTCTTCGAATGGGCCGCCCGTCAGGGCTTTGCCCGGGTGACCCGGAATCACGCGCTGTTGCGCGATCAAGTGGCGCGGCGCTGTCAGTTGCGGGGCTGGGCCAGGCATATCGAGCCATTAACCGAATGGCTGCTGGACTGGCTGACGGTGCCGCTTCATGTGCCGGCCATCAATGGTATGGCGGCCACGTCCATCACGCTGGCGCAGGTGAACCGGGCGGTCGCGGAGATGGAGTTCTGGCTGTCGGCCAGCCAGGTCGATAGCGCACCACTGGATGCGCTGGTCACCCGGCATACGCTTTCCGGTGAATCGCGACCACCGATCCCGGTCAATCGGGTCAACGGTCTGCTCAAGGGCTTCATGGACCTAGTGTTCGAACACGAGGGGCGATACTACGTGCTGGATTACAAATCGAATGCGCTGGGTCCCGACGCTGCGGCCTACACGCCCGAAGCGATGCGGGCAGCGATTCTCAAGGCGCGCTATGACCTCCAGTACGTGCTTTACCTGCTGGCGCTGCACAGGCATCTGCGATCCCGGTTACCGGACTACCGCTACGATAACTATATTGGGGGTGCGGTTTATGTGTTCCTGCGCGGCCATAAGGCGCCGAGCCAGGGCCTGCATGTCGAACGCCCGCCGGCCCAACTGATTGAGGCACTGGATCAGTTGCTGTCTTCCAACGTGACGAGGGCGGCCTGATGTTCGAGCTCCCTTCCGATGCCGCCGCGCGCCAGCTCGGCAACACCCTGGAATCCTGGACCGCTGCGGCATGGTTGCGGCCGCTGGACTGGGCTTTTGGCCGATTCCTCTGGCATGAAGCCCCCGACGCCTCGCCCTGGCTGATCATGGCCGCGACACTCGCCAGTCATCAACTCGGACGGGGTCATGTCTGCCTCGATCTGGCATCAATACTTGAGGACCCGACGCTGGCCCTGTCCTTGCCGCCCGAGGGCACCGGCGAGGCGGAGCCGGAATCCGCCTCGCCGCCTCCCGCACCGCAGGAGGTCTTCAAGGGTTTGTCCCTCGCCGTCTGGCGCGAGGCCCTGAATCATCCGCGGCTGGTCAGCAACGGGGAAGGCTCCAACCCATTGGTTGTAGTGGGCAATCGGGTGTATCTGCGCCGCTTTTGGGCCTATGAAC
>JBKCCF010000122.1:0-5883 GCA_046305255.1 Methylococcaceae bacterium | reverse complement strand
GTTCGGACAACATCCCCGGTGTGCCCAAGGTCGGCCCTAAAACCGCCGCCAAGTGGCTGCAGCAGTACGGCTCACTTGATGAGATCATCGCTCAGGCCGACAGCATCAGCGGCAAGGTGGGCGAAAACCTTCGCGCCAGCCTTGAGCAAATCCCGCTCTCTCGCCAGTTAGCGACCATCCGGTGCGATCTGGCTCTGCCGCTGACACCCGGGCAACTGGCTTGCGCCGAGCCGGACAGGGTGACCCTCCGCGCACGGTTGAAGCAGATGGAATTCAACAACTGGCTGCGCCAGCTGGATGCCGCAGATCCTGCCGCAACCCCACCATCACGACCGGCAACAACAGACGCCCCGGCGCCACCGGAAGCCCGTTACGAAACAGTGCTGACCGAAGCTGATTTCAATCGCTGGGTGACCGCACTCAAAGCCGCCCCACTGTTCTCCTTCGATACTGAAACAACCAGCCTTGATTACAGCCACGCCGAAGTAGTGGGACTCTCTTTCGCCATTGAGTCCGGTCACGCAGCCTACGTGCCACTGGCGCATGATTACCCTGGTGTGCCGCCCCAGCTAGACCGGGCGCGAGTCCTTGAGACCCTGCGACCGCTGCTGGAAGACCCGCACCGCGCCAAAGTAGGCCAGAACCTCAAGTACGATGCCCACGTGCTCGCTAATCACGGCATCACCCTGCGCGGTATCCGCCATGACACGATGCTGGAATCCTATGTACTCGACAGTACCGCCAGCCGTCATGATATGGACTCGCTCGCGGCTCATTACCTGCATCACACCACCATCCGTTACGAGGATGTTGCCGGCAAGGGCGCGAAGCAGATCCCCTTTTCTCAAGTGGATTTGACCGAGGCCACTCGCTATGCGGCCGAGGACGCTGACATTACGCTTCGCCTCCATCAGCATCTTTGGTCAAAGTTAAGCGCCGAAAGTGAGCTGAAAGGGGTGTACGAGACTCTCGAAATTCCGCTGGTGCCAGTACTATGCCGCATAGAACGCACAGGGGTACTGGTAGACGTCTCCATGCTGGCGGAACAGAGTCATGAACTGGCACGGCGCATGATGGCGTTGGAGCAGGAGGCCCATGCTGTCGCGGGAAGCCCCTTCAATCTGGGTTCACCCAAGCAGATCCAGGCCATCCTCTACGACAACCTTAACCTGCCAGTCATCAAGAAAACACCCACCGGCCAGCCCTCTACTGACGAATCGGTACTGGCCGAACTGGCCGAAGTCTACGAACTGCCCCGTCTGATCCTCGACTACCGCTCCGTCGCCAAGCTGCGCTCGACCTACACCGAAAAGTTGCCGCAGCAGATCAACCCCAAGACCGGACGGGTCCATACCTCCTATCACCAGGCAGTGGCAGCGACCGGACGACTGTCCTCGTCCGACCCCAACCTTCAAAACATCCCGGTACGCACGCAAGAGGGTCGTCGGATTCGCCAGGCCTTTATAGCGCCCCAGGGCCATCGCATCATCGCGGCAGATTACTCGCAGATCGAACTGCGCATCATGGCCCATTTTTCGGGTGACCCAGCATTGCTTGCAGCGTTTGCCGACGGTAGCGATGTTCACCGTCATACAGCGGCAGAGGTTTTCGACGTGGCCCTGGCAGACGTCACGGTGACGCAACGCCGCTCGGCCAAGGCCATCAATTTTGGCCTTATCTACGGCATGTCGGCTTTCGGCCTGGCTAAACAACTAGGCATCGACCGAACCTTGGCGCAACGCTATATCGACATTTATTTTCAGCGCTATCCGGGAGTCAGAGCCTTCATGGACCAGAGCCGGGAAACCGCACGGGAAAAAGGTTATGTCGAGACACTTATGGGCCGACGGCTTTATGTACCCGAGATCCACTCACGCAACGGCCAGCGACGCCAGTATGCTGAACGAACCGCTATTAACGCACCGATGCAAGGCACGGCAGCCGATATTATCAAGGCCGCCATGATCACAGTGGACGATTGGATCCACTCAACGGGCGTCCCGGTCAAAATGATCATGCAGGTGCACGACGAACTGGTCTTTGAAGTGGCGGAAGACTTTATCCATGAGGCAACGACAGACATCAGATCACTCATGACCGGTACCGTCCGGTTGAACGTACCGCTTTTGGTCGATGTAGGCACGGGAAGAAACTGGGACGAAGCCCACTGACCGGCCCTGGGCGGCGCTGAGGGCCGCCCTGCCCTGCGTGCTAGATCTGCTCGACAACCGAGATACAGAGATTGGTGGGCTTTTGCTGGGCATCCAGCACCGGCTTGACCACGAAACTGATAAGGCTCTCAATCCCGGAATCGCCGATCTCACTGGCTGGGACTTTTTCCAGCTCGACCTTGCTACCCTTGATCGACCACTCAAAGCCGGTATCAAACCCGCTGTTGCTGCGCGATTTCTCCAGGTCAATCTCGTAAGTCGCACCGACACAGGCCGCCGACGGTGGCTTTAGGTCAAGCACATGGGTATGAAACCCACTCGGGCTTGCGGGCTGCTTGCTGTCCGTGATCGGCAGATGAGTAGCCAGAATCAGTACCCGGGCGAGACCATTACTCAAAGCACCGTAACCAAAAGCACCGCTTTTGCCATCCATCGGGACTGTAGCCCCTGTTTCCAGTTCCAGCTCCAGCTGCTTGCCCCTGGCTTTGTCCTTGTCCTTCCATTTCGTCTCAATCTCAAATTCCTTGAATTTCAGATAATCATGCTCTGCTGCCGATGCCGTGGTTTCAATTAAACCCAACAGCATGGCGCATACCAAACCAATGACGCTTGTCCTCATGGGAAATCCTCCATAAATCATCAATAGTTCACAGCTAAGGATCAAAGCTACCCGCCGCGAAAAAATCGGCTCGTAGCCTGTGACCCGACAGCGGATTTCCACACAAATCAGCCGTACTGGCAAAGTCTGTAAACCATCCGGTCAGCCATGAGTGAGAACGGCAACAAAGGGTGAGAGGGTTTGCACGTTCCTGGGTGTGGCCATCATCAGATGGTTACAGTCTCCCCCTCCGGGTCAGAGTAGCTGTTGCCAATAATTTTCAGAACACAAGAGACCCAGAGGGCATTACGCTCGATAAGAATAGCCGCCACCAGCGGGGCGGTGGCCCGTCAACGGCTTAGCTTAGGCTTGCAGCACGTATCGCTGGCCCCAAGGCAAGATAGCAACACGGTGGAGAAAGCAGACCTGCCGCTATGGGAAACCAGAGGGTCTGCGAGTAACGGTGCGGCTACCGATTAACTCACATAGACCCTCCAGCGACGAGGGCGAAAGCAAGTGCTGCGGCTGACAAGCGTGGGGAACTGTATTACAATCACCGCTCTTTATGGAGAGGTGGCCGAGTGGTCGAAGGCGCACGACTGGAAATCGTGTATACGGAAACGTATCGAGGGTTCGAATCCCTCTCTCTCCGCCAATACAAGCCCTTCTAACCTGCCCAGAGGGCCTAGAAGGCGCACAGAGCCCCGCACCACGCGGGGCTTTTTGCTATGGGCTCCTGACTGCGCCTTCGGCCGGGGCGCCCCAAAACCCGTCTCAGTCGCCCCACGTCGCAGAACCTCCTGACTTTCCGATGGGGCGGTACGGCGCCAGGGGTGTCGCACTATTGGCTGGATTGCGCGCCGTACTCGATTGCGAGTCCCCGATGGTGGAGCTTTTCGGTGGCTGCCACGCGCTTCAACCCCAACTGCTGCGGCGGGTCCGGATTGCTGACGCTGCGCATCTGAGCGGACCCGCTGGTGTCTCAAGGAACTGTTGCACGCGCTGCGCATGCCGATCACCGGGGGCTGGCCCAACTGGCCGTCCTGTTCGTTTGACTGGAGCGTACGCATGGGCGATGAAGGCATTGCTGCCCAAAGATCCTGTGGGTGTGACCACCATAGTGGACTTCAGGTCCAACTTTGCCGCGGTTGCAGACCACGCCAGCTGGGCGCTGAATCAAAAAGCGGGCTGCGAGGGTCGAGATATGCACTGAGAACGCGTCCATCGGAGCCACGTGATGAGGCATCTCGGCGTATCCGAACTGTTCAACATAAGTAGTTCTTTCGCATTCTGGTCACGCATCTGAATGCCGCGGCTGGTACCTAGTTTTCGAAGACCCGGTACGACTTGACTGAAGGCAGGACGGATGGATGAATTACCTCCACGCGCTAGATGCGCGTAGACGTCACCACACCTTCTATTGCTGCCATGTCGTACTCAAAAGGAAGATTCACCCTCGACGAAATCGAATTCATTCAAGCCGCCACCGTAAAAGTTCTTGTTGCAGTCGGCAAAGGTGAGTTAGATCTAAATCTCATCGCGCGAGAAGAACTAGCGCAGCGAGGGCTCGATCAGAATGGACTGTGGATCGGATTTGAGCGAGCCCGTCGCCAACAAGCGGATTCCAGTCAAGTCGACCCCCTCTAGAGCACATGATCACCGACATCGCGCTACTGTTGGTGCGCTGCCCTACGATCTACTTCGCCTGAGAACAGGTTGTCCTAAGTTTCATTCTTGGGTGACTTCGCATCTGAGATCGGACGCACCTGAATTCTCCGCGCCCTCGCCGAAGAGCGATCTCGTAAATAGCCATCCCCGCGTCCCTTGAGGCTTGTTAGAGCTTCGGGGTCCATCTGCACGTTGGGCGCGTTTTTCTTAGCTTCTCGGATGTCCATTGGCTTTAATACCAGCCAGGTTGCGGCGTTAGCCTTCACCTCCGAGCCAAAATGGTCGCTCATCTGCGACGCCAATATCATTCCAAGACCAAACTTTCGTGCTTCGGTGAACAATAGGTTGAGAATTCGATCGGGCGCGTCCGGATCTCCTCCGCCTGTGCTGAGAATCTTCGCTTCGTCAATGACCACAAACAACCTGAATCGCTGGCGGTCGTCCGTTGGTTGAAAGGGTATGGGCCCCTTGAGTCTGAGAACTCGGAACAACTTTCTGAGGAGCGTTTCAGCTGCGATATATCGAACTTCATCGGTCAGCTTGCTTAGGTCAAGCCTGATATTGGATGAAAGGATCTCATCAACAGAAACATGTTCCGTTCGATGGAACACGGGGTGTTCAAAGATCTCCTGAATAGCAGCTAGGCAACCCTCAATCGCAGATCGCTGAGTTTTCTTCGACTCGTCCTCTGCCCAACCTGCGAGAATTGCTTCAACGTCCCCAAAGGTGGGAGCGGCATTGTCCCAGGTTGAAGGATTCGCGTCATCAAAGCCGGCATTGGCATATGCGTCTTCGATAGCGTCTCGCAGAATGGCGTTTTGCCTGTGCCCCAGAGCTGGAACCGCATTGCGAATCATGTCCCTGAGGACCTTTCGCTGGTCGTAAAGACCAGTCTCCTCGGCGCTCTTTGAGTCTAGTTCCATCGGATTGATGCCGATTACGCTTGACGTGCCGGAGGACAGGAGTACAGATTTCAAGCCCGGAAAAACCACGTCGCCATGGAAGTCGAGGACAAGTACCGGAACACCGAAGTTCGCTACCCCTGTACCCAGCACTTTCAGTGATTCCGTCTTGCCAGAACCAGAGGCACCAAGTACGAGGAAGAATCCGTTGCTCTGTTTGCCAGGTGCCCAATTGACTGGAGCTTTGGTGTTCAGTTCTTCACCCAGTGGGATTTCAAGTGCGTGCGATACCGCCGGCGCCGAGGGGATGTCGGCAAAGCTTTTCGACGCGATCGACGAGGGAGGCGATGACTCTTCCTTCGAGGCAGCGGTGCCTTTTACATGCGCGAACTGGTCAGCTAGGGTGTCAATCAGCACCGAAATTTTTCCAGGTGTCAGCGCCGAAAAGTTTCCAGTTGAGAGGGGTTAGGTCAGGGTGTCTGAGTGCCCTTTTTGCGCTGTTTAAACCGGTAGGAGTCGTTGCCGGTTTCGAGGATGTCGCAGT
>JBKCCF010000121.1:0-5071 GCA_046305255.1 Methylococcaceae bacterium | reverse complement strand
ATCCAACAGCGAGTTTTTCGGTGCCCGTGTCGAAGTTACGGTCATGCAGGGCGGTTGCGGTTGAGGCATCCACAAGCCGCGAATCTTTCAGATCTGTATCCAGTGTTGCAGTATGCGTTCAAGGTCAGCCATGCCGTGATGAAGATTACTTTCGATTTCCGCAAGGGTGATTTCACCCACCTGTTTGCCGGCCGCCCAGTTGGCGACAACTGCGCAACAGGCATAGTCAAGATCAAGTTCCCGTGCCAGCGCCGCTTCCGGCATCCCGGTCATACCAACCAGGTGGCAGCCATCCCGTTCCATTCGGCTGATTTCTGCCGGGGTCTCAAGTCGTGGCCCCTGGGTACAGCCGTACACCCCCCCATCAATTGCCGTCACCCCGGCGGATCGTGCAGCAGCCAATAATTTTTCGCGTAGCCATGGGCTATAGGGCCGGGAAAAGTCAATGTGACTTACCGTCTCCAGATTATCTGCAAAAAAGGTATGCTCGCGGCCATAGGTATAGTCAATGAGCTGGTCAGGCACCGCGATAACACCTGGCCCCATGTCCCCACCAATGCCACCAACAGCGGCCACAGCCAGAATGCAGTTAACCCCTGCCTGCTTGAGTGCCCAGATGTTGGCGCGATAATTGACCCTGTGGGGTGGATAGATATGGGGGTCACCATGGCGAGCCAGGAATACCAGGTTTTGCTGGTGCAGACGCCCGAATACCAGTTCGGCGGAAGGGTCGCCAAATGGCGTACTGACTTTCTCGCGGCGGTCTATAGTCAGATTGTTCAGTCGTGTGAGGCCTGTGCCTCCGATAATGGCGGTCAGTGACATAGCGGGTCTCAGTTCGGGTTCATTTAGTAAATCGTGGTGCAGGCGTAAATGCCAGGCCAGTTGCGCAGATGGCTCTTGTAATCGAGACCGTACCCAAATAGGTAGCGATTTTCGGTGCGGAGACCGACGAAATCTGCTGAGCAGGGCTTGCTACGACCGATTTGCTTATCAATCAGAACCGCTGTCAATACTTCTCCGGCACCTGCATCGTGGCAGTAGCGGCTAATTTCTGCCAGAGTGATTCCCTCATCCAGGATGTCGTCCAAAATCAATACGGTGCGTCCCTTGATGGGAATGGCGGGTTCAAGGCTCCAGCGCATGTGCGAGCCTCGGGTGTCACCCTGATAGCGACCCGCCTTGATGGAGTCTATTTCCAGTGGGAACTGAAGTTGCATCAGTAACTCCCCTGTAAAGAAGATGCCGCCGTTGAGAACACAAAGAACCAGTGGATGAGTCCCTTCCAGTCGGGTTGTGATGGCCTTTGCCATCTCTGTGATGGCCGTCTGGACTTGCTTTCGGGTATACAGGCAATCAGCCTCAGCAGCCACCGTGTAAATTTCTTCCATCAGCGTCATGGTTGAACTCCAGTAGGGCCGATCGCCGCCAGTCGTTGCGAGGTTTCCTGCCACTCAGGACTTTCGCGCAGCCTGGCGCGATCAATCCTGCCGCGCCCCCGCATTGCTTGCAGGCGCGGCTGGCATGGGTTTACGGACAGGTCGGATAGGGATTCCAGTACCTCCTCTGCAGCCTCGGGCGCATTGCAGACCAGTACCATGTCGCAGCCGGCAGCGAGTGCAAGACGCGCCCGATCGCTATAGCTACCCGCATACTCGGCACCGGCCATCGATAAATCGTCGCTGAAAATCGCGCCGGAAAAACCCATCCGTCGACGCAGGACCTCCTGTAACCAGAAGGGTGAAAAGCCGGCTGGCCGCTCATCGACGGCAGCGTAAATAACGTGAGCCGGCATGATGCCTTCAATGCCAGCCGCCAACAACGCGTTGAATGGTATAAGATCCAGCTTTTGAAGATCTGTAAGGCTACGGCGGTCGATGGGCAAGGCAACATGGGAGTCTTCCTCCACACCGCCATGCCCGGGAAAGTGTTTGCCAACGGCACTCATGCCGGCCCGGCGCATACCCGCTGCAAAAGACTGCGCCAATTCAGCCACAGTAGCGGGATCAGTGCCGAAGGCCCGGTCGCCAATGACCTGACTGATGCCGCACTCGACATCAAGTACAGGCGCGAAGCTGAAATCAACATCCGCAGCACGCAATTCGGCAGCCATCAACCAGCCTGCTTTCTCGGCCAGTTCGGCGCCGCCGTGTAATTGGTAACTAGCGACGGATGGAAGGCGGGTGTAGCCATCACGGAACCGCTGGACACGACCGCCCTCATGATCAACCGCAACCAGCAACGTTGGCCGTATCGCCCGGATGCCGGCAATGAGGTCGGTAATCTGTTCGGGCGACTCATAGTTGCGTCGGAACAGAATGATGCCACCGGTGGCGGGGCTGAGCAGGCGATCATGTTCTGCGGTTGTCAGGGAGGTACCCGCCAGGTCGATCATGACTGGCCCCAGGACTTCGGTCGATGTCATGTTGCGTAAAGTTCAGTACGTTTGGGTAAAAGCCAGGGGGTTACTTAGGTTTTTGCCGCGCTTCGAAGGCCTTTAGCTGTTCCGGTGTGGCTTCACGTTGGTGGTGAACTTTCCACTCGGAATAAGGCATGCCGTAGATGATGGCCTGAGCTTCCGGGTAGTCAAGTTCCAGACCGCGCTCCTTCGCCGCAGCGCTATACCATTTGGCAAGACAATTGCGGCAGAAATCGGCGAGGATCATTAAATCGATATTTTGGACTTCTGGATGCTCCTGCAGGTGTTGGAGCAGTCGTCGGAAGGCGGCGGACTCAAGGGTAACACGGGTTTCTTCGTCCATAGTCGGGTGTGTCTGGGTGGGGGAGATCAGGCAGTTGACGCCATTTAGGTGCAGTTATGGCCGCCAAACTTCGTTTTCTTGTATTATAACGCTGCTAGCATGCAATACCCGATCAGGAGAGCAGGTCGGTGTCTGGATCATAACTGAAAGCCTCGTCGCAGCCTATCCCACCCGATTCGTCCTTAATCCATGAAATTATTACTCGACTTTTTTCCAATAGTCATATTTTTTGTTGCCTATAAAAGCGCCGACATTTACGTCGCCACGCTGGCCGCCATAGGCGGGTCATTGCTGCTGGTCGCGGTGACCTGGATCAGGACGCGCAAGGTTGAAGCCATGCATCTTGTGTCCTTGTTGCTCATCGTGATTTTTGGTGGTGCCACCTGGTATTTCAGGGATCCGACTTTTATAAAGTGGAAGCCAACGGTACTTAACTGGTTATTTGCAATGGTTTTTATAGGTAGCCAGTACATTGGAAAGGAACCTGTGATTCAGCGGATGATGGGCGCTCAGTTAGAGTTGCCCGCCGTGATCTGGCGTCGGCTCAACCTGGCCTGGGCTGCTTTCTTTGTCGTGATAGGCGCTGTCAATATCTATGTTGCCTATCACTATGAGGAAAAGGTCTGGGTCAATTTCAAGCTGTTTGGTTTGTTGGGGCTGACCTTTGGCTTTGTATTGATCCAGTCTTTCTTTCTGTCGCGCTATCTGCCGACGCCCCAGGCCGAGGACTGAAGTCATGCTCTACGCCATATACTGCGAGGATGGTCCCGGTACGCTGGCCATAAGGAAACAGGCGCGGCCCGCACACCTTGAACGATTGCAACAACTTCAGTCGGAAGGAAGGCTGGTCCTGGCAGGTCCTTTTCCTGCCATTGATTGTATTGACCCGGGCGATGCAGGGTTCACAGGCAGCCTGATTGTGGCCGAGTTCGACAGCCTCGCAACTGCGGTGAAATGGGCGGAGCAGGACCCCTACCAGCATGCCGGGGTATATGCTTCAGTTACTGTAAAACCCTACAAAAAGGTATTTCCGTCATGAGCGAAAGAGCCGATAGAATTCGAAGTGCACTCCAGCAGTCACTATTACCCGAGAAGATAGAACTGGGCGATGACAGCGCCGCCCATGCCGGTCACACAGGCGCCATCCAGAGCGGAGGGGGGCACTTCTCCGTCTATATTGTTGCCGAGGCCTTTGAGGGCAAGAGCCAGGTTAGACGTCATCAAATGATTTATCAGGCCCTGGGCGATCTGATGAAAACCGATATTCATGCCTTGGTTATTAAGGCACTCACTCCTTCCGAATTACCCTAACCACAAGGAAATAACGCATGAAAAAGTACTCCATTGCCTCTGTCTCGTTACTGGCCGTGATGGTCGCGGGCTGTGACAAGCCTGAGACCGCCGCCCCGCAGGTCGTTGCGGTGGGCGAGATTGTTGCGACTGTAAACGGCAAGCCCATCAGCAAGGCTGCTGTCGAGATTCTCTCCGAAGAAGTCGGCCAGCGCCGTGGTGGCAATCCAGTACCAGAAGACAAGATCATTGAGGAACTCATCAAGCGCGAATTGCTAAGACAGGAAGCAGAAACCGGGGCCATGATGAAAGACCCCAAGTTTGCCGCCAAAATAGAAAATGCGGAACGCATGATGCTGTCGCAGGCGGCGGCTGAGCAGTACATCACCACTGTGACGGTCACCGACGAGGATCTCAAAAAGGAGTATGACGAGCGGGTTGGACCGATGAAGGCGGTTGAGTACAAGGCGAAGCACATTCTGGTTGAAACCGAGCAGGCCGCCAAGGACATCATCGCGAAACTGGCAAAGGGCGAAAAATTCGATGCGCTGGCCAAAAAGTTTTCAAAGGATCCTGGATCAAAGGATAAGGGTGGCGATCTGGGCTGGTTCAATCCCCAGCAAATGGTTCAGCCTTTCTCTCAGGCGGTTGCGACTCTGAAGAATGGCGAAACGACTCAACAGCCGGTGAAGAGTGAGTTTGGCTGGCATGTTATCGTCAGAGAGGAATCACGCGAACAAGCGCCGCCTCCCTTTGACACGGTGAAAGATCAGTTACGCAACATGATTCAGACCAAAAAACTCCAGGAGCACATCACGGAACTGCAGGCCAAAGCCAAGGTTGAAAACAAGGCACCTGCCAAGCCTGCTGCGAGTGTCGCGCCTGCGCCCACTCCAGCCAAGGCGATTGATCCTGCACCCCCCGTCCCCGCAGCCCCGGTTGCTCCCGCGGTAAAGCCCTGATCGATACAGTCCTCCACTTCAAAAAAGCCGGGACTTCCCGGCTTTTTTGCATGTCCG
>JBKCCF010000120.1:0-8736 GCA_046305255.1 Methylococcaceae bacterium | reverse complement strand
AAGGGCCCACAAACCCCGCTATCGTCCGGCAAACAGCATCAGGGCCGAACTCCCACAATCACCACACCCGATTTCTCGGCAGCCACCCTCAGCCAGCAGATTTCAGAGGTCAGCACCTCGCTGAATCAGGAACGACTGGCTGCCCTGAAGGACCAGAACATCGTCTACCTCAGCGATATCACCCACGACCGTCAGATCGCTGATGCCTATGAACGGGCGTGGCAAGATAAAGTCGAGCGGATCGGTAACCTGAATTATCCCGAGGAAGCCCGTCGGGAAAAACTCTCGGGGGCACTGCTTATGGCAGTCGCGATCAGGCAGGACGGCACGCTATATTCAATCCAGATTCAACAGTCCTCCGGCCATCCGACACTGGATGCCGCTGCGCAGAGCATCGTGAACCTCGCCGCACCTTACGCCCCTTTCCCACCCGCCATGGCGAAAGCCGCCAGGGTCATCATCATCACCCGTACCTGGCGTTTTTATAGCGACTACCACCTGGAAACCCGAACGCCTTGATTCGACCAGAACTGCGGGTTCCGGCACCACGCGACAGTCCTGTGCTGCTTGCAGCCCACACCCGGTCAGTCGATACTATGACCATGATTAGAGCCATAGAAAATCTTACCAATCACTTCCTGATCGCTATGCCGGGCCTCACCGACCCGCAGTTTTCAAGGACTGTGACCTACCTCTGCCAGCATGGTGATGACGGCGCGCTCGGTATCATCGTTAATCGCCCGCTAGACCTGACCTTTGGTGACATCATGGCGCAGATGGACATCAGCGTGGAAGACCAAAACCTGGCCGGCATGCCGGTGTACTACGGCGGTCCAGTACAGCCTGAGCGAGGCTTCGTTCTGCACGAGCCCTTGGGAGAATGGAAATCCACCCTTCAGGTGTCCGAGCATATTTCGCTGACCACCTCGCGCGATATCCTCGAGGCCATCAGCCTTGGCGAGGGCCCTCGCAAGGTACTGCTGGCACTGGGCTATGCGGGTTGGGGCAGAGGCCAACTGGAACAGGAAATCGTAGACAACTCATGGCTTAATGCCGAAGCCGAAGACTCGATCATCTTCAACCGGCCCGCCGCCAGCCGCTGGAGGGCCGCTGGTGAACTCATGGGCGTCGATATTTCCCTGCTGACAACGCAGGCCGGGCATGGCTGATCGGCAATCGGACTTCACGAACGCCACCTACCTCGGGTTTGATTTCGGTGAAAAGAAAACCGGCGTCGCCGTGGGCCAGCGCATCACCGGCACCGCACGTGGACTGGACACCATCCGCAACACCAGCGAGCAGGCATTCTGGTTGGCGGTCTCAAAACTGGTGGAGACCTGGCAACCCTCCGCCTTCGTGGTGGGTATCCCCATTCCGTCCGAGCCTCACAAAGACCCGCAAAACCACATCGTCCCACTGATCAAGGCTTTTTGCAGTGAACTCGAACAACGCTACCAGCGACCGGTTCACACCATGGACGAAACGCTGTCCACCCGCGAGTCGCAGACGCTGTTCTACAACCAACGCGTTCGCAAGTCGGTCCAGTTTGCCGACATCAAGGACGAACTGGCGGCCCAACTCATCCTGCAAACCTGGCTGAGCCATACCGAACCAAGGCCCACCGAATGACGGATACAACGGATACCTGCCTGTTGCTCGACACACTGGAAGCCGCCTTGCAGGCCTCTATGGCAGAGCGTGGCTGGGTCAATCCCGCCATGATCGGCATTCATTCCGGTGGGGCCTGGATTGCCGAACAACTGCATGCTCGACTAGGCATACAGGAACCACTGGGGCTGCTCGATATCAGCTTTTATCGAGATGACTTCTCCAAAGTCGGCATACACCCCCAGGTTCGGCCCAGCCATCTACCCTTTAGGGTCGAAGGTCGACAGATTTTGCTGATTGATGACGTGTTCTACACCGGTCGCACCGTCCGCGCCGCACTCAACGAGATTTTCGACTACGGCAGGCCCGCCGCCGTGATGCTCGGCGTATTGCTTGAACGTAATGGCCGGGAAATCCCGCTGCGTCCCGATTGTATGGGCGGTACCCTGACCCTGCCGCCGGGTCAGCGCATCAAACTTGTTGGCCCTACCCCACTGGCCCTCACCCTGCACTCGGTGACGCCACATGCACACTAACGATCTACAACTTGATGCGCGAGGCCAACTGCGGCACTTCCTTACGATCGAAGGACTGTCGCGGCCATTGCTGGAATCGATCATGGATACGGCGGAATCCTTCGCCAGCGTCACCGAACAGACGGTAAAAAAGGTCCCGCTACTGCGCGGAAAAACCATCGTCAACCTGTTCTTCGAAAACAGCACCCGTACGCGTACCACCTTTGAACTGGCGGCCAAACGCCTATCAGCCGATGTACTGAACGTCAATATCTCGACCTCGGCCACCACCAAAGGCGAGAGCTTGCTCGACACCATCCGCAACATCGAAGCCATGCACGTCGATATGTTCGTGGTACGCCATGCCCAGAGTGGTGCGCCGCACTTCATTGCCCGTCACGTCGCCCCCCACATTAGTGTCATCAATGCCGGCGATGGCCGACACGCCCACCCGACTCAGGCCATGCTCGATGTATTCACCATCCGTAAGGCCAAGGGGGATTTCAAGCACTTGAGCATCGCGATTGTCGGCGACATCCTGCACTCACGGGTCGCCCGCTCGGAAATCCATGCCCTCAACCTGCTGGGCGCCAGGGAGATCCGCGTGGTCGGCCCCCGCACGCTGCTACCGTCCGACATCGAAAGCATGGGGGTCAAAACCTTTCATGACCTTGAGCGCGGACTGGAAGACGTTGATGTCATCATCATGCTGCGCCTGCAACGTGAGCGCATGAATGGCGCCTTCATACCCAGCATTCACGAGTACCATGCCAACTTTGGCCTGACCGAGGCGCGGCTGGCGCATGCCCGGCCCGATGCCATCGTCATGCATCCGGGACCTATCAACCGGGGAGTGGAAATCGATTCCAAGGTGGCCGACGGCCATCGCTCGGTGATTTTGCAACAGGTCACCCACGGGATCGCCATTCGCATGGCCGTGATGTCCATGGCCATGCGCCATGCCGGCGGAGAAAAACACGCATGAGTGACCGCATCCTGATTTCGGGCGGTCGGGTTATTGATCCGGTCCAGGGCATTGATGGCGTTCAGTCGCTCTACATCGCCGAAGGACAGGTACTGGCCATCGGTGATGAGGATCGACCCGAGGGCTGGACCAGCGATCACGAGATTGACGCCACCGGCCAGATCGTCTGTCCCGGCTTCATTGACCTGAGTGCCCGCTTCCGCGAACCCGGAGCCGAATACAAAGCCACCATCGCCAGCGAAAGCAGGGCCGCAGCCAGGGGCGGTATCACCACCGTCTGCTGTCCACCCGATACCTGCCCGGTCATCGACACACCGGCAGTCGCTCAGCTGATACAGGAACAGGGACAACGGGCCGGTAGCCTCCGCATTTTGCCAGTCGGCGCTCTCACTCAAGACCTCAAGGGACAGGATCTCAGCGAAATGAATGCCCTGCGACAGGCGGGCTGTGTGGCGGTCAGTAATGCCGGAGCGGCAATAGCCAGCACGCTGGTACTGCGCCGCGCATTGGAGTACGCCGCCAGTCTGGACCTGCTGGTGATCGTGCGGCCGGAGGACCCGGCGCTGGCGGATCAGGGCTGTGTGCATGAAGGCCCCGTCGGCACCCGCATGGGCCTGCGTGGCATTCCCTATGCGGCGGAAACGGTTGCCGTGGCTCAGGTGCTGGCCCTGATAGAGCATACCGGCGCTCGCGTTCATTTCGCACAGATCAGCAGTGCCCGCGCCGCGCGCGCCATCGCCAGAGCACAGGAAAAAGGCCTGCCCGTCAGCGCCGATGTCGCCGCCCATCAACTCCACCTGACCGAAGCCGACATTGAAGGATTTGACGCTCACTATCATGTCCGGCCACCGCTGCGAAGTCGCACTGACCGAGATGCCCTGCGGGAAGCTGTGCGCGACGGCGTGATCGCGGCCATCTGCTCCGATCATCAGCCCCATGAACCCGACGCCAAACTGGACGCCTTCCCCGCCACCGAGCCCGGCATGGCCGCGCTGGAAACTCTGCTGCCGCTGACGCTGCAACTGGTCGAGAACGGGTGCCTGACCCTCTCCCAGGCCATCGCGGCCCTGACCTGCGGCCCGGCTGCCCTCCTGGGTATTGCGGATAGCGGGCGTGGCAGCCTGATCGCCGGCACTACGGCGGATATCTGCATTTTCGACCCGACGGCCCGATGGCCTGTGGACTCCGGACACTGGCTCAGCAACGGCCGTAACACACCGTTCTGGGGGCAGTCGCTCACTGGTCAGGTTACCCATACCCTAACGGCCGGTCGGCCGGTCTACCCGGACCTAAATGCCCCATGACAGAAGTGACACCCATGACAATTGGTACTCTTTTTATTGTTTCGGCGCCTTCCGGCGCAGGCAAAACCAGCCTGGTCAAGGCCCTGCGGGCGCAGCTCGACGGCCTCGCAATATCCATCTCCCATACCACCCGCCCCCAGCGACCCGGGGAAGAGCATGGGCGCGATTACTTTTTCACCTCTCAGGAGGATTTTGCCAGCAGTGTGGCGGCGGGGGAGTTCCTGGAACATGCCAAGGTCTTCGACAACGACTACGGCACCGCACGCAGTACCGTCGAAAGGATGCTGGCCGAGGGGCAGGATGTGATCCTCGAAATCGACTGGCAGGGCGCCCGGCAGATACGGAGGCAAATGCCCGATACCCTGTCGATTTTCATCCTGCCACCTTCGCGCAAAACCCTGGAGAACCGGCTGAGTAGCCGCGGCCAGGACGGAGCCGAGACCATTACCCGACGGATGCGGGATGCCATATCGGAAATGTCACACTATGCCGAATATGATTACCTCGTGGTCAACGACGACTTCGAAACCGCACTGGCCGACCTGCGCGCCATTATCGTCACCCGCCGTCTGCGCAAGGTGGCACAGCAGACGCGTCAGGCCGAACTGCTGAAAGGTCTACTGGACTGAAACCGGGAACCGACCACCGCGATCAACTCCGCCTCGGCGGGCCAAACGATCAATTCTTACCGATAGTAAGCACCCGCTTGCCGAGCGTATGACCCGCCTCAATCAACTGATGCACCGCTGCTCCCTCCGCCAGCGGGAGCGTCTGGCTGATATGCAGCCTCAGCTCACCCGCATCAATCAGGTCCCCGCACTGACGGAGGATGTTGATCTGATGATCACGGGCCGCATGCAAGCCCCGCAGCATCGGGGTCAGCATCAACTCGAACCCTATGCGCAAATTGCGTAGTCGGGCTTCGGCCAGCGGAACCCGACCGGGATCCAGCAGCGTCACGATGTCACCGAAATGCGCAGTACACTCAATACTGCGCACGAACACCTCGGGGCTGATCATATCGGCACAGAGATCCACGCCCCTGCCGTCCGTCAGCCGGTTCACTTCAGCCACGAAATCTTGCTCCCGGTAATTGATCACCTCATCAGCACCCCACTGGCGGGCCAGCGCTGTATTTTCGGCAGATCCCACCGTGGTGATCACCCTCGCCCCCCGCCGTTTGGCCAGTTGTAAGGCAATATGCCCCACGCCGCCGGTGCCGGCATGAATCAGCACCGTCTGACCGGGCTGCAGCCGTCCTCGATCATAGAGCATGCCCCACGCGGTGATCAGCACGAGCGGCCCGGCCGCCGCCGTTACGAAATCGACCGAGGCGGGCATAGGCGCGGCCCAGCGCTGATCCAGCACAGTGTATTCGGCATAGTTACCCGGTTCATCGCCCAGCCCGCCATGGCAGAACCAGACCCTATCCCCGGGCTTGAAGCGGTCGACGCCACTACCGGTCGCCACCACCTCGCCCGCACCATCGCAACCCAGTATGGCGGGCAACGCCCCCGAGCCCAGCAGCCCGTTACGGCGAATTTTGGTGTCGACAGGATTCACAGAAGCTGCCCGCAGTCGCACCTTGATATCGGTAGGACTGGCTAGAACGGGCTCTGGGACATCGCGCAATTGCAGCCATTCGGCGGCACCTGTCTGGGTCATCAGCAAAGCTTGCATAGTAAATTCCTAGGTTATGAGGAGAGGGATTCGCCGGATTCAACAGGCATCGACCGTCGCCGTTGGCCCCATTCAATATCGGCGGGTTACCTGCGGGGGATGGCCGGCGGTCAACTGCCGCTTCCGAAGATCATGGATACCAGCGACCGATGACCATCGGGTTGGAGGGGGCACGATGCCGCCCGGGTCGCCTCAGCCCCAGGAAGTGATCGGTCCAGTAGGGCGCATCAAGGCTGGACACTACGACACCCCCCTTGGCGCTGCTGGCATGCACGAACTGATCGGCACCGATCAGGATGCCGACATGTGAGTAGGGTTTGCCGGTGGTATTGAAAAATACCAGGTCACCCGGTTGCCGGTAACGCTCATGCAACTCCGGCAGGGCCATGGCCATGTCGTAGGCCGTACGCGGCAGCGGGATACCGTGTCGGCCGTAGACGTACTGGACGAAGCCGCTACAATCGAACCCGTTTTCCGGTGTCTCCTCACCCCAGCGATAGGGAATACCCTTCAGGCTCAAGGCATCGCGCACCACGGCCAGATTAACCGGCGTACGCGGCACCGGCCGGGGTTTGGGCGGGGTGGCACAGCCCGTCAGGGCGACCAGCACAAGCAGGGCCAAAAGGCCACGCCATGAGACAGTACCGAAGCTTAAGCCTGGCATCATATGGGATCGCCATCGGAGTAATACGACATGGGAACGAATGCCTCAAGCTGACCAGTAGCCATGATAGTCCTCATAATCATAGCGTTTCATCAGGTTGACAGCGCCCCCCGATTCTTGCAGATATAACGCAGGCAGATTATGGCCATTGAAGCGGCTGGCCTTGACCATTGCGTAGGCCCCGACCCCGGTGAATCGAATGCGGTCGCCGAGCGTTAGCGGTGCTTCAAACCGGTATTCGCCGAACACATCACCGGCCAGACAACTGTTACCCACCAGGAGGCAGGGAAAATCGCCCTCAGGGCAATGCTCCGCGACCGGAGGCGGCTTCTGGTATTCAAAGACCTCCGGCAGATGGTGGACGCCAGTGTCCAGCACGGCGATAGCCATACCCTCCCGCTCGAAACAGTCGATCACGCTGGCCAGCAGCGTACCGGCCTCACCGACAATGGCCTTACCGGGCTCGATATACACCTCCAACCCATAGCGCTGCCTGAGTGGCCCGACGATGGCGGCCAGTTCAGCGGCTAGTCCGGTATCGTCGAACAGATAACCGCCACCGAGATTAAGCCAGTCCAGCCGGCTCAGGCCGGGACCCAGCGCAGCTTCTATGATCGCAAGCGTATCCCGCAGGGGATCCAAACGGCGTGATTCGAACACCGTATGAAAATGCAGTCCCGCCAACGGGGGGATCTGAACGCGGCCCGTCTGATCCAGAGCCGCCTGCAGATCAGACAGCGGCACGCCCAGTTTCGAACGCGGCCGGCAGGGATCGTAGCGAACATCGGCCAGAAAGGAGCGACCGGGATTGACCCGAACACCGAGGGAAGGGCCGACGCCGGCCAATGGCGCGAGCCGCTGACATTGCTCCAGGCTATTGAAGCTGATGGCATCACACAGATCGGCAAGTTCAGGCAGTTCTTCCGCCCGGAGACCCGGGGTCGTGATATGGATACGCCGGGTTTTGCGCAAGCCGGCGGCCGTCAGTGCCTCGGCGGCCAACCGCGCCTCAAACAGCGAACTGACGGAATAACCATCAACATAAGGGCTCATGCGGGTCAGTAGCGGCAGACAAGGCAACGCCTTGACCGAATACAGCACCCGCACATCCAGATCCTCCCGCACCTGCGCCAGGAGTGCGAGTTTCTGCAGTATCAGCGCTTCGTCGTAGATGAAGGCCGGGGTTTCAGGGCAGACCAGGAGGTGAGCCGACATATGGTAACCTCGAATAACCTCAAATCCGTGAAGTCGACGAATGAGAAATCGGTGCGTTAGGCTCGTGTTTTCGGTGAAAAGGTGGGTTAATCAAGGTGCTCATATATGCGCAGGACTAATGAGTCCATAACACTCCAATCCGTATTAATACAGGAAACACCCGATTATTGGAGTTCATTTATCGATTACCTCAGCCAGCCAACAAGATACCAGAATGTCAGCCCTCAATTCTTAGATTTGTTAACCAGATTCTTGCCTCTCCCTGTCCCCAAAATTGTTGAGACGAAGTTCCTTAGCGCATTGTCGAATGAACCTATCAGGCGCTTAAGTTTTTCATCAGGTCGGCCAGAGAATGAAGTCACATGGAAATAATCGGTTTCATCCGGCGATACTTCGGAAAAATAATAATTCGAAACACAACAACGAGGGCCATCCACGTTTACTGGACTGACAGAATGCCAACTAGTCTTGTTCGTTTCCATTACTACCAACCTATTTCGTCTGGATACTATTGTCTTTGGGGACATCCTAGACTCATCCCATAACTCGAAATTACCGCCGCTATCAAAACCCCAATCCGGAGAGACATGGTAAAGAAGATTAAGCCTCCTATATCTTTTCCTCTTGGGCACCTCGATTAAAGGCCTATTTTGTCGAGCCGCGCTTAGATAGCAAGGTCAGCACCCATATTTCGGCGATTTCCGAGCCAAATTCGGGTCATTTCTGGTCTGTTTCATCCTGAATTTCGCCTTGATGACCGATTTA
>JBKCCF010000119.1:0-12116 GCA_046305255.1 Methylococcaceae bacterium | reverse complement strand
ATCTGGCTCTCACGCTGATGAGAGGCAAAGAGGTCGTTTTTGATCGCTGAGAGCTTCTTCATCTCATCCGCACCATATGGCCCCAAATGACGCTAATTTTACCGGAGCGGCCCAAGGTAGGGAGGTTTTTCGAGGTGCCCTCCAGAACTGCTAGAGTAAGGCCACACTCGGCACACCCCTGCCATACGCCGCACAGGGTGCCACCGCCGCTCATTCACCCGATCAACACGGTCATGCATTCACCCCACGCGCCTCAGCCCAACCTGCCCCAAGATTACCCACCGCCGATCCAGTCGGCGGACCTCGCCTGCACTCGCGGGTTGCTACACGTCATCTGCCTGCTACTGATGATGATTGCGGGCTATGCCCGGGCTGATGCTGACATCATTGACCTGCGAGGACTAAATGGACTGCGGTCAACGGTATCGGTCTTGAGGGACCCGTCAGGGCAAGCAGTCCTTGCCGACATCAGTTCCGGGGCTATGAGCCAGAAATTTGGCCCATTGGATAACAATCTGAGGGTCGGCCATGACGATGCTGCATGGTGGTTCAAAATCAGACTTGATGTACCGGAAGCCTTGATAGGGCAACAGGCCTTTCTACTGGTGATGCCGGCCGATCTGGATGACGTCCGCTTTTATACCCCCGACCAACAGGAACAACTCAGCGGCATCAGCCGGCCATTCTCTGTACGGAAATTACCTAACTTATTCCCCGTTCTCTCCATCACGCTAACTGATAACTATGTGGAGTGCTTTGTACGCATCCAGAACAGTGGCGCCATGGCCCTGCATTTCCTGTTACTGTCGGAGCCTGACTTCCGCCGGACCGGTCAGATTTACCACTTCCTGTTTGGCCTGTATTTCGGCATTTTGCTGATCGTCCTGATGATGAGTGCCCTCAACGGGTTATGGACCGGGGCGGCCATTTATGGTCGCTATGTTCTGTTGGTGTCGATGACCGCTCTGACATCATTCACCACTCAGGGCTACACATCGGGCTACTTACTTCCCGAACATCCCGGGTGGGTGGTGGTGCTTGATAACGCCATGCCTACGCTGCTTGCTTGCGCCGCGATCTTTTTCTCCTTTTCCTTATTGCGCATGGATGAGCACTACCCACGCTTCACGCGGCTATGGCGCTGGTTTGCCCTGGGACTTCTCGTCTGCGCAGGTCTTGCGGCTACGCCCTACGCCTGTATCGGGACAGATATTTCCCTGCTGGCATTCCTGACGTATGGCCTTTGCTCTACCGGCATCAGCCTGATCTTGTTGCTACGTGATCGCAACCTTGGCAATAGCCTCACCTTTCTCGGCTATCTGATCTTTGTCATCCTGCTATCCATTACTGATATGACCTCTCTCGGCTGGCTCAGCGCTACACCATGGACGCTGCATAGCTGGCTGATCGGTACCCTGGTGAACCTGCTGTTTATGCTGGCAGCTATGGCTTACCGCGTACGTCAACTGCAGTTAACCGCCTGGCATAACGAGATGGCGCTTGCACTTGCCCATACCCAGATTGAAGAAGAACGTAAACGCGGTGAGGAACTGCGTCTGTTCATAGGGATGCTGGGACACGAGTTGGGTACCCCCATCGCGGTCATAGATTCCAGCCTGCAATGTTTGACAATGAGCAGTGGAGCAACAGAGAGCGAGTCGGCAAAGTGGCTGGATAACATCCGCTCGTCAGTCAGGCGACTGGACAACCTGGTGAGGGATTCCCTGTCACGGGAACGCGTTGATTCAGGTGGTTGGGACTTGCGCAGAACGATTCTGTCGGCCAGCGACCTTGCGGATGCAGCCCTCTCTGATTACAGGCTTGACTTGCCCCTGTCTGGCTTCGCCAAACTACCCTTTCAGGTCGGTGGATCATCGGCCGAACTCTCGATCGAGATTCCCGAAACAACGTTGACGTGTCGCGGCGACATCTACTTACTACATCGTGCGCTCCATAATCTTCTGGATAATGCGAGCAAGTACGCCGATGCAGGTCGCCCTGTTCGACTGTCCATAGAGAGATCCAGCGATAATCGCTGGATGCGTATCAGCGTCGAGACGGAGGGTAACGAAATCCCTGCGTCCGTCCTTCCCCGTCTGTTCGAGAAGTATTTCCGCTATGGCGACCGGACAAATGTAGCCGGCGCCGGGTTGGGTTTGTATCTGGTCAAGCAGGTTGCCGAACTTCATGGTGGGCAAGCAACTGCGATGTCCCTACCCGGCCAGAAGGTGAGATTCGAGCTTGATCTGCCAATTTCCGATGATCGTAAGCCATGAATGAACCCTCAGTCATCATGGTGGAGGACAATGCCATCCTCGCAGACACCATGCGTCAGCATCTGAATTCTGCAGGCCTTTCGCTCCGTGTTGCCGGCAATGGTCGGGAACTGGATGAACTACTGGCCGACAAGCCCAGCGATATTCTTATTCTTGACGTGGTTCTACCCGGAGAAAATGCCTTCTCGATCGCTCAGCGGCTCTATAAGCCTACTTCTCGCGGCATCATCATGCTGACGGTACGGGGTGAACTGGAGGACAAGATTGAGGGGCTGGAAAAAGGGGCTGATATTTATCTGGTAAAGCCAGTCGATTGCCGGGAGTTACTTGCCTGTATTCAGAGCCTCTACCGTCGCCTGACCCTCACTCACGCCGAAGTCGATCCCGAGCCATCATGGTCACTCGACCTGATCCGACGAATACTGTCTTCGCCCGACGGTCGCACACTGGAACTCACCCCGCACGATGTAGCCAATTTTTCCCTGCTGATTCGCCAGCCCGCAAAGATATTGAGCATTGATGACATCAGTTCCGCCCTGGGCCTGAACTACCTGAACTATCCCGAGGCCCGCCTATATACCCAGCTTAGCCGTTTGCGCCACAAACTGAAGGATTTTGATAAATCCCTGTCCATCCAGACCTGGAGGAACAGCGGTTATACGTTTGTGGGACCTGAGATCAAACTCGTCAACAATGAGGCCACTTCTGAGAGAATTCTGTCATAAGCACGACCTTTTAACCCTCGTATCAAGGCGAAATCGGCTATCATCTTGCCCTTTCCTCCAGAGATCGTGCATGGCTATCAAGCAGTTCAATGGCTCTTATTCACCGATTGAGGATCGCTTAACCCTCCGGATCAGCACCAGTGAAAGCGAGGAATATCTGCTCTGTTTGACGCGCAGACAGACATTGGTACTGGTGGCTCTCCTCGAAAAGGTTGCAGATCTTGGCCTTTCGGGGTCGACAGACGTATACCACAGTCCTTCCCCGAGGGTCATTTCAGCCATTCGTGAGTTTCGCAAGGAAAGCATTGCCGAATCTACCGAATTTTCAAAACCTTACCAGCCAGCCCCTGCCCACCCACTGGGCCCTGACGCGGTATTCGTCATCGGCTGCACGCTTCACGCCGACCCCCAATTCATCAGGCTGGATCTGGTTTTGCAGAACAAGCAGGCACTCTCGTTAAGCCTTGAGGCGGTTAGTACCTACCAATTCTGCCTTCTGTTAAAGAAACTTCTCGACAAGTCAGGTTGGCTGACCAATACACCCCTTGCAACAGGCAGCCTGACCAACGGCAGCGAAGGGCAGGACAGTCATGAGTCAAAAAACGGGCTGTTCAACAAAATAGTTCACTAGCCATGGGGGTCTGAAGAGGGCAGTCGGCATTGCACCAATTCTCGTCCGCTACTCAAGATTCTGGATCTGCTCCCTAACCTGTTCTATCAGCACCTTCATTTCCACCGAAATACGGGTCGTTTCAGCGTCTGCTGACTTCGAGCCCAGGGTGTTGGCTTCGCGATTGAATTCCTGAAGCAGGAAGTCAAGCCGGCGCCCGACCGGATCCTTTTGTTTCAATATCCGCAGCGCTTCCCCGATATGGGTGTCCAGCCGATCAAGCTCCTCTGCGACGTCCAGTTTCTGTGCCATATAAACCAGTTCCTGCTCCAGTCTGTCATGGTCAGGCGTCATTGAGATTTCTGCCAGTTTCGCCTGCAATCGGCCACGCAGTGCGTGCTGGACTGCAGGTAGACGCGCCCTTGCCGCTACGACCAGATCTCTGATACCAAAACAACGTTGCTCGACGTGCGCGGCCAGCTGCCTGCCCTCCGTTTCCCTGCTCTCCAATAGCTGGCGCAGCGTCTGATCCAGCAAACCGAGAGCCTCCCGGCCCAGCCTGTCACGATCAACTTCCGGTTGATGCAAAACACCCGGCCATTGCAGTACGTCAAAGGCACTGACCGAGGCCATGGGACTGCCATGAATAACCTCCACCTCACGCGCTGCCAGCAGCAACTGTTTCACAAGGGCAGGATTCACCAGGATGGCCGCTTGCCCCTGCTCTGTCTTTTTCCATGAAAGGGTGCATTCGACCCGGCCGCGCTTGATATCCTGCCCTATCCGGGCACGGATTTCGGACTCCAGAAAACGAAAGGCATCGGGGAGGCGCAACGCGATATCCAGAAAGCGGTGGTTAACCGTGCGGATTTCCCATGCCAGTAACCAACCCTCGGTTTCCTGATCGGCCCCGGCAAACGCTGTCATGCTGCGGATCATCCTGCTTACCTCCTGAATTATGATTCTGCCTGTCTGGATGTTATGCCGGTTCTTGCATAGGTAAAAGACCTTGAGTGCGGGATACTGCATGATGTCGATTGTTCGCTGTCTGCCGATAGCCTAAAGTTAGGCGAATTCTCCCTTAATTCAGGCCACGCACAGGCGTCACGCAGAGAGTCTCTGCCATACCGAAAATCCAGGCGATTGGACCGGCAACCCAACCTCATATCAACCAGGACCAACAGCATTATGCAACCCATGAATTTCTGCCCATTGTGCAGCCACCCCATTCGTCATGGTATCCCGGTGGGCGATGACAGGCTTCGTCATATCTGTGACGGGTGCGATACCGTTCATTATCAGAATCCGAAAATAATAGCCGGTTGCATTCCCGTATGGGGCGACAGGATACTGCTGTGTCGGCGCGCTATTGAGCCTCGGCTCGGCCTCTGGACACTGCCTGCCGGCTTCATGGAACTGGGGGAAACGCTGCATCAGGCCGCCTGCAGAGAGGCGCGCGAGGAGGCCATGGTCGAGGTTGATCTTGCCTCGCTCTATACCCTGTTCAGCCTGCCCCACATCTCACAGGTGTACGCATTCTTCCTGGCCAACATGAAGGATGAGCGCTTTGGCCCGGGCGAGGAAAGCCTTGAGGTTCGATTGTTTCAGGAGGCGGAGATCCCCTGGGACCAACTTGCTTTCGAGACGGTGCGTCGCGCCCTGGGCCTGTTCTTTGATGATCGGCAGAGCGGTACTTTCGTCTTTCGGACGGAAGATATGGGGCCCCAGCATCCACCGGGGCACCTGCCAACCCTAGGTCAGTAGCTGACTCATGGCCAGTCCCATATCGGATGGCGTGGCGACGACAGTGACACCCGCAGCCCTGAGGGCAGCAACCTTGCTGGCGCCGGTACCCTTGCCACCGGTGATGATCGCGCCCGCATGCCCCATTCGCTTGCCGGGCGGGGCGGTGAGTCCTGCGATATAACCCACCACCGGCTTGGTGACATGCGCCTTGATGTATTCGGCCGCTTCCTCCTCGGCGCTACCGCCGATTTCACCCACCATGATGATGCCGCGCGTGTGCTCATCGGCCTCGAATCGCGCGAGCACGTCAATGAAATCCAGCCCCTTGATCGGATCGCCCCCGATACCGACACAGGTACTTTGACCCAACCCAACCCGGGTAGTCTGATGAACCGCCTCATAGGTCAGGGTACCCGAACGCGAGACAATACCGACACTGCCGGCCTGATGGATGAAGCCAGGCATGATCCCGATCTTACACTCGCCCGGTGTAATGATGCCGGGGCAATTGGGGCCGATCAACAGGGCATCATGGCTCGCCAGCGCTGCCTTGACGCGTAGCATGTGCAACACAGGGATACCCTCGGTGATGCAAACAATCAATCTGATCCCGGCGTCGGCCGCTTCCAGTATGGCATCTGCGGCAAAGGGCGGCGGCACGTAAATCATGCTGGCACTGGCGCCGGTCGCAGCAACGGCGGCACGCACCGTATTAAACACCGGCAGACCCAGATGAGTTTGACCGCCCCGGCCCGGGGTAACACCTCCGACGAGCCGGGTGCCGTAATCCAGGCACTGCCGGGAGTGAAAGGTGGCCTGCTTGCCGGTAAAGCCCTGACACAGCACCTGCGTGTGCTTATCGACCAGTATGCTCATCGCGTTGCCTCCACAGCTTTTCGAGCGGCATCATCCAGATCGTTGGCGGTCATCAGCGCAAGCCCCGATGCGTTCAGCAAATGGCGACCCTCCTCAGCGTTAGTACCTTCCAGCCTGACAATCACCGGTATCCCGACACCCACCTCCCTGACGGCGGCAATAATACCTTCGGCAATGAGATTGCAGCGGACTATGCCGCCGAAAATATTAACCAGCAAGGCTTTCACCTGACTGTCGGACAGGATGAGCTTGAACGCCTCAGCCACCTTGGCGGCTGTGGTTCCGCCACCGACATCAAGAAAATTGGCGGGTTCGCCGCCGTGCAGTTTGATCACATCAAGGGTAGCCATGGCGAGACCCGCACCGTTCACCATACAGCCAATAGTCCCATTCAGGGTGACATAGCTGAGATCATGCTGGCGCGCCGCGGTTTCGGTCGCATCCTCCTGCTCGGTATCGCGCAGGGCCGCAATATCAGGATGGGCATAGAGCGCGTTATCGTCGGTGTTGATCTTGGCATCCAGCGCTATCAGTGCGCCGTCAGCGTCTACCACAAGGGGGTTGATTTCTATCTGGCTCAGGTCCTTATCCAGCAAAAGCCGGTAGAGGGCTGTCATGATGCGGGCCAGGGCGGCCACCTGCTCTCCCTCAAGCCCTAGCCCAAAAGCCAGTTCTCGGCACTGGTAGGGCTGCAGCCCCGCAGCGGGGTCTACCTTGCAGGTCAGGATGTGCTCGGGGTGTTCTGCCGCGACATCCTCAATATCCATGCCGCCCGCTACTGACGCCATAAACACGACTCGGGCACTACCACGATCAACCAGAACACTCAGATACAACTCCCTCATCAGCGCTCTGACTTCCTCCACCAAGACGGCATGCACCGGCAGACCTTCGACGCCAGTCTGAAGCGTGACCAGGTGGCTGCCGATCATCTGGCCGGCTGCGGTCGCCGCCTGCTCCGGGCTGTCTACCAAAATCACACCGCCCGCCTTGCCTCTGCCGCCACTGTGGACTTGGGCCTTGACCACCCACCGCTCTCCGCCCAGGGTTTTCGCAGCCCGAGCTGCTTCATCCGGACTACGGGCTACAATCCCCTTGGGCACGGGAATGGCATAATCATCAAGTAACTGTTTTGCTTGGTATTCGTGAAGATTCATCGAGTAATGTTTCGTGGCTACGTCGGCCGCATCTAGAGGGTTATTCTAATCGACCCCATCGTATTCCGCATTTGTGGTCATACAAAAAAAAGCCGGCTCCCGATCAGGAGCCGGCTCTTGGCCTGCTTGCAGAGGCGTTTCTGTCAGCCCTGGTATTTAGCGATAGTCCTGAGCTGTTCGATCGCATCCTTGGCTTTCTTCGCGGTGGCGTCATCAAGCTGACTCGGCTTATAGACCCGATCAAGTAGCTTTTCACTGACCAGCGCATCCTTGATCCATTTTTTAGCAAACCGGTAATTGGCAGGGACCGCCGTTATTTCGCCGGTCGCTGGATTACGCAGATTGTTGGCCGGTGTCACGGAAGCGGCTGGCGGCGTCGGCGCGACCTTGGGCTTTTCAGTCACCACAGGCGAAGCGGGAGTGGGGGCAGGCGCCGTCACCGCTGGGCTGGCTTTGGCCGGACGCGGCGGCAATATGGGCTCACCCTTGTTGGCGCGGGTGATGGCAGTGTAGGCATCCTTAACAACGTACGCCAGGAAAGCGACCGTCAGGGTAAAGAAAAACTCAAACATCTGATTTTCCTCTCTGGAAAAGGGCGGCTGATAGCGCCGTCTTATTGGTATAAACAAGGGTTTTCCAAGCTTGGCAACCCCGACACCCGCACAAAATAGGCTCTCCGCTAAAAAAGCGCAATCCCAAGCCATTCACAGTGTGATTTTTTGCCCCAACCACCCGTCTCAGCCCTGCGGTTGGCCGAACTGCAGACGATAAAGCTCCCCATAATGGCTATATTCACGTCGCAATAACTCGTCATGGCGGCCCTGTTCAATAATCTGCCCCTCGCGCATGACATAGATCTGGTCAGCATTCTGAATAGTGGATAACCGGTGTGCGATCACCAGCGTGGTGCGGTTTTGCATCAGCGTTTCAAGTGCCTCCTGAACATGCCGCTCGGATTCGGCATCGAGAGCCGAGGTTGCTTCATCAAGAATCAGAATGGGGGCATTCTTCAGCAGGGCTCTGGCAATGGCGATGCGCTGGCGCTGTCCGCCTGACAGAATGACACCCTGCTCTCCCACCCGGGTCGCGAAGCCCTCGGGCATATTTTCGATGAATTGCAGGGCATGTGCTGCGCTGGCAGCCTCACGAATCTGCGCATGGCTGACCTGCTCGCGGCTGCCGTAAGCGATATTATTGGCAACCGTATCGTTGAAGAGCGTAACTTCCTGACCTACATAGGCAATGCTCTGGCGCAGGCTTTCCAGTGTGTACTCGCGGATATTGCGTCCATCAATAAGGATGTCGCCCGAAGTCGGGTCGTACAGGCGCGGCAGCAGCCGGATTAGCGAAGTCTTTCCGCTACCGGAGTGACCGACCAGGGCAATCGTCCGTCCCGGTGGAATGGTAAGGCTGACCCGCTGCAGAACCGGCTCGCCCCCCCCACTATAGCTGAGACTGATGTCACGGTACTCCACCCGCCCCTGCACATGTTCAAGCGTTGCGCCGCCGCCATCGTGTTCCGACGGCGTGTCCAATAGTTCAAAAATACTGCCACCCGCGGCAATGCCGCGCTGAAGGATATTGGCCAGATTGGTGACACGCTTGATGGGGCTTAGCAACATCGACATGGCGGCAATAAATGAAATCAAACTGCCGGGCGTAATGGTGCTGCGTACCGAATCAATGGACACCACATAGAGAACCGCAGCGAAACCGCTTATATAGATCAACTGGATGATGGAACCGCTGACCGCCTCGGTCGCCACCCGCCGCATGTAGCGGCGCTGGTTGAGTTCGTTTTCATGCTCAAATTTGGTGGCCTCGTAGTCCTTGCCGTTGAACACTTTAACGATGCGCTGGGCATCAATAGCCTCCTGTGCCACATGACCGACATGCCCCATCGACTCTTGTATGCGGCGGCTGATTGTGCGGAAGCGCTTGCTGACATGACTGATACCGATGCCCAGAAGCGGCCCCACCAGCAACAAAACGGCAGACAGCTGGATATTCTCGAAAATCATGAGCGAGACCAAACCCACGATGGTCAGACCATCCTTGAAGATGGCAAGCAGGCCATTGGTCAGCGATTCGGCGACCTGCTCGGTGTTATAGAGCAACTTCGACAACATCTGGCCTGATGAGGCGCGATCATAAGCAGCACAGGGAAGATTCAGGAATTTGTTAAACATGTCGCGCCGCAGATCGGTTACCACCCGGCGGCCGACCCAGCCGGAAAAATAATCACTACCAAACCCCGCAACGCCACGCACGATCGACAGCCCGATGAGCACGAAAGGGGCCATACGCAATGCCGAAGGGTCATTATTGACGAAACTGCCATCAATAAGGGGCTGAATAAGCTTGGCAAAGGCAGGGCCCAGCGAGGCATAAACCACCATGGATAACATGGAAATAAGGAACATTCGCCAATAGGGTGCGGCATAGCGGAGCAGGCGCCGGTAAATGGCGATGCTGTCTGGAGGGATTGTCGTATCGGTCATGTTCACTCTTGAGTTTTGCGCTACGAAAGACCGGCAACGGCCGGACTCAGACCAGCCAGCGGCCCGCCCCCGTAATTATACTGATAAGGCTTAAGCCACCCTGACTCTATACTTCCCCCAGGATCTCGGCCGCACCGCCGAATACACAGTCCGAGGCCGCGATCCGGATTTTCCGTCAACAAACTCAAGAGGATGTAATCATGAGCATGAGGAAAGAACTGGAAATTTTCCGAGAGGGGCTGATTCAACAACGCGATGAATTACGCGTGCAGGCGCATCTCGCGAAACTGGAAGCCATGGAAGAATGGGAACAGGCTGAACAAAAACTCAGCGAAATGGAGCGTAGATTGGGGGAGTTGTCCGACGAAGCCCGTGAAGCATCAGACGATGTCTGGGCCAGCGTCAAAATGCTGGGAGAAGAGATCGGAAACGCCTACGAGCGAATCAGGCGACATATCTGAAACACCGCTAAAACGCGACCGACTCGGGAGCTTTTAACAGCAACGCTTGATGCCATTCCAACGCCGCCGCACTTCAGCGGCCTGGAATGCCTTGCGGGAGAGAGGGTGCCCCATCTCCGCATGGTGTTCGCTCCAGTGAGCGGCGTAGCGGTCGTATGCGTCATCTCCCGTTACCCGCCTTAAAATCACCCAAAGCCTGCGAATGACCAGTCTCAGAGAGATCATCCACAGGCGGGGCGGCAGGCGATACGACGCATATTCCACAAAGCGGTCAGCCGCTTACTTGATCTTGCTTTCCTTGTAGGGCACATGCTGCCGAATGACAGGATCAAATTTCTTGATCTCCATCTTTTCGGGCATGTTCTTCTTATTCTTGGTAGTGGTGTAGAAATGACCGGTACCCGCGCTGGACACCAGTTTGATTTTATCTCTCATGGTCTAACTCCTGATTCAGACCTTGTCGCCACGCTTGCGGATATCCGCAAGCACCGCGTCAATGCCTCTCTTGTCTATGGTACGTAGACCGTGGGCGGAAACCCGCAGGCGCACCCACCGGTTCTCAGCTTCTACCCAAAACCGGTGTTCGTGCAGGTTCGGGTTGAAGATCCGCTTGGTCTTGTTATTAGCGTGCGACACGTTATGGCCTACAATACGACCCTTGCCCGTCACTTGGCATATTCTGGACATGATGAACCTCTGTTCGCCTGACTGGAACGGAAAAACCAAGCTTTATAAGTCATCGCCAACACCAAAGTCAAGCGGCGTCCCTTGCCTTCCCAGACCGGAACCACCCCAATGAGCCTAAAACTCGGGATCGTCATGGATCCCATCCAGAGCATAAAAATCAGCAAAGACACCAGTTTCGCCCTGTTGCTGGAGGCGCAGGCGCGGGGATATGAACTCTGGTACATGGAACTCAATGACCTGTCACTGCGTGATGGTCGTACCTATGCCCGAATGCGCCGACTGCGGGTGCGGCGTGATGAGCAAGGCTGGTTCACCTTTGAGAGCGAAACCCATGCACCACTGGACATGCTGGACGTGATCCTCATGCGCAAGGACCCGCCCTTCGATCAGGACTATATTTACGCAACCTATCTGCTGGAATGCGCCGAGAGCCGCGGCGTTCATGTCGTCAACAAGCCCCGCTCACTGCGTGATGCCAACGAAAAACTCTTCACCGCATGGTTTCCACAGTGCTGCGCGCCCACCCTGGTCGCACAGGATGCCGGCAAAATCCGCGCTTTTCTCCATGAGCAGGGCGAAATAGTCCTCAAACCACTGGACGGGATGGGTGGCGCGTCCATTTTCCGTGTTGCCGTAACCGATCCCAATCTCAGCGTTATCCTCGAAACGATGACCCGCCACAACACTCGCTTCGTGATGGCACAACGTTACCTGCCGGAGATTCTTGATGGCGACAAACGTATCCTGCTAGTGAATGGCGAAGCCATTCCATACGCCCTGGCGCGCATACCGGCTCAAGGTGAAAGTCGCGGTAATCTTGCCGCTGGCGGACGCGCGGAGGGCCGGCCACTGACCGCTCGCGACCGCTGGATTGCCGAGCAGGTTGGCCCCACCCTCAAGGAGCGTGGACTGGCCTTCGTCGGCATCGACGTCATCGGCGACCACCTGACCGAAGTCAATGTCACCAGCCCGACCTGCGTGCAGGAACTGGATCGTCAATTCGGCCTCAACATCAGCGGCCAACTGATGGATCACATTGAATCGGTCGTCCGGCCGACCCCCTGATGACGGCATGAC